>VAXP01000086.1 GCA_005884125.1 Actinomycetota bacterium
GGGGTGGGGGCCTCCTCGGGCCCGAGGACCTCGTCGGCCCCGCCCAGCCAGCCCAGCTCCTCCCGGGCGGCGGCCGCCCCGGCCTTCAGGGCCCCCCGGCCCGCCTCGGCCAGCTTGCGGATCTCGCGGGTGCCGGCCAGCAGGGCCTGCCTGTGGTCGACGAAGATCGAGCGCCAGGGCTCGTCCACGGCCGCGGCCAGCTGTCTCAGGGAGACGTCGGGGCCGATCTCGAGTTCGGCGGTGAGGGACGCGACCTCGACCGAGCGCAGGAGCTCGACCTCGCGGATCTCCTCGCGCACCATCTCCACCTCACGGCCGGCGTGGGCCAGCCAGCGCAGGCGGCGGGAGTCGAGGATGAGCTGCTCCTCCTCGAGCTTGAACACGAGGAGCTCGAGCAGGTCCCTTTCCCGCCAGAGAATGTCGGACACCTCGCTCAGGCTCATCTGCTCCTCTTCCCGGGCACCTCCTCATCGGCGGGGGCCCCGGGCAGGTGAGCACTCTGAGCGCGGATTCGGGCGGGCGGCGAGGCCCCGGACGGCGCCCAGCCGGGGCGCCTGCTCGAGCTGAGCATCCAGGAGGCCGTCTACCGGGCCGCCCTGGCCGACCGGGGGCTTCTGGTCCACCCCGCCCTGCTCGACTTCCTGCGCTAGACGCCCTCCGGGAGCCTCTGCCCCCAAGCGGGCCAACCCGTGGCTTCGAGTGGAGGATTCATCGCGCCTGGCGCGACTGATCCTCCACTCGTTGGCCGGCCTCCACGTCCCGTCTCGGGGCCGACCCGCAGCCGGCCAGAGGCCGGCGAAGGGGCGGCAGCCTGGTTGCGCCGGCGCCCGAACCACCCTCCGCTGGGAGGGTCGCCCGGCGCCACCCCTCAAGGCCCGGAGCAGCGGGAGGTTTCGCCAACCGGCCCCCTGTGCACAACCGCGCCGTGCTCGCGCGGCTGGGGCGATGGTTCGACGACCGCCTGGGCGCCTCCCGCTTCGCCCGCAGCGCCCTGGACAAGGTCTTCCCCGACCACTGGTCGTTCATGCTGGGCGAGGTCGCCCTCTACTGCTTCATCGTCCTCGTGGTCACGGGCGTCTTCCTCACCTTCTTCTTCGACCCCAGTCCCCGCGACGTCGTGTACCACGGCGCCTACGGGCCCCTGCGGGACGTGCACATGTCCGAGGCCTACCGCTCGGCGGTCCGCTTGAGCTTCGACGTGCGGGCCGGGCTGGTGATGCGCCAGCTCCACCACTGGGCCGCCCTGGTCTTCGTGGCCTCCCTCGTGACCCACGTGTGCCGGGTGTTCTTCACGGGCGCCTTCCGCCGGCCCCGGGAGATCAACTGGCTTGTGGGCGTGACCCTCCTCGTCCTCGCGGTCATGAACGGCTTCACCGGCTACTCGTTGCCCGACGACCTGCTGTCGGGCACGGGGCTGCGCATCGCCTACTCCATCGCCCTGTCCATCCCCGTGGCCGGAACATGGATCACCTTCCTCTTCTTCGGGGGACCCTTCCCCGCGGCGGAGACCATCAGGCGCCTGTACGTGATCCACATCCTCCTGGTGCCGGCCGCCATCGCCGCCCTGCTGGGCGCCCACCTGGCCATCATCTGGCACCAGAAGCACACCCAGTTCCGGGGTCCGGGGCGCACGGAGCACAACGTGGTGGGCTCGCAGCTGTGGCCCACCTACGCGGCCAAGAGCATCGGGCTCATGTTCCTGGTCGTGGGCGCCATCGCCGCCCTGGCCGGGCTGGCCCAGATCAACCCGGTGTGGCTCTACGGGCCCTTCCGGGCCTCGGCCGTGTCCACCGCGGCCCAGCCCGACTGGTACGTGGGGTGGCTGGAGGGGGCGCTGCGCATCTTCCCGCCCTGGGAGGTGAGGGCCCTGCGCCACACCGTGCCCAACCCCTTCTTCCCGGGCGTTCTCCTGCCCGGGCTCACCTTCGTCCTGCTCTACGCCTGGCCCTTCATGGAGGCCCGATTCACCGGGGACCGGGAGGTGCACCACCTGCTGGACAGGCCCAGGGACAGGCCCCTGCGCACCGCCTTCGGCGTGGCCACCCTCACCTTCTACATCGTCTTACTGCTCGCGGGTGGACAGGACATCGTGGCCCAGAAGCTGGGCGTCGACATCGTGCCCGTGCTCGACACCTTCCGCGCCCTGGTCCTCGTGCTGCCGCCCATCGCCGGCGTCCTGGCCTGGAAGGCGTGCCGCGATCTGGCCGCCACCTCCCCGCACCAGGGCTAGCGCGGGGCGGGGCCCGGGCCCGCCGCCCCAGCCCGGCCGGGTGCGCTCGACGAAGCCCAGCCAGGCCGCGAACAGGGCGCAGCCGGCGACGAGCTGGGCCAGGCCTCCCACCGCCCACATGACCACGCCCGCCACCTGCTGGTCCTCCACCGCCCCGGCCGCCTTGGCGTAGGCCGGGTACCAGGGGTGGCCGGCCAGGGTCATGGCCGCGCCCAGCAGCGTCCCCTGCAGGGCGGTGGCGAACACGACGAGCACGCCCAGGCCGAAGGCGGCCCGGTGCCGGGCGGCCAGCACGGCCCACCACAGGACCGCGGCCGTGCCCAGGAAGCAGGCGTGCTCCAGGGCGTGGAGGGCGGGGTGGGCCCGGGCCGCGTCGTAGGGGGCGGGGGCGTGCCAGGCCCACACCGCCACCACGTGGGTGGCCAGGGCGGCCGCCGTCCACCAGGGCCAGGCCCGGCCGCTGAAGCTGTGGTTGAGCCTGCGGCCCCAGCGCCCCGCGACCTGGCGGGGCCCGGGGGGCAGGGCCCAGGGCAGGGCCGTCATGGGTGCGCCCATGACCAGCAGGGGCGCGGCCACCGAGATGAGCAGGACGTGCTGGAGCATGTGCAGGGAGAGGGAGCCCTCGGCCCCCGCGTCCAGGGGCCCGGTGAGGGCCAGGGCCACGACGGCCAGCCCGGCGCCGAAGGCGGCCACGTGACCCCGGTGCACGACCCGGCCCGGCCCGGCCCGCCGCCACACCCGGGTCGCCCCCACGCCGTAGGCGCAGGCCGTGGCCGCCACCAGGGCGAGGACGGAGGCGGTGCTCATGGCCTCGGCGCGCTCACGAGCACGGGTTGAGGAAGACGACGTAGGCGCCCTCGAGGACGATGAGGGCCAGCGATATGGCCCCGGTGAGGAGGCCGAAGAGGCCCAGGAACAGGGTGCGGCCGGCCACGGTGGGGCTGTCGTCGCCGCCGTCGGCCCCTCTGGCCCGGAGGACGATCCTGAAGCAGGCGGCCATGGCGATCACGGTGGCCGCGCCCGTCGCCGCCGTCACCGCGTGCATCACCCACCTCACGTCGCGGTGGTGGCAGGCCGGGCCCACCAGGGCGGCCTCGGCCGTCAGGTGCACCAGCCAGAAGACGATCCCGCCCAGCACCGCCACCCACAGGGGGTAGCGCCCGGAGGCGATGGTGGGCGACAGGCTCAATGCAGGTGGGTGGACAGGTAGAGGGACGCGAACACGAACACCCACACGCCGTCCACGAAGTGCCAGTAGAGGCCGAACACCTGGGCGGTGAGGTGGCGCTCGGCGCTGAGCCGTCCCAGCCCGGCCTTTAGCTGCACGACCAGGCTGATGAGCAGGCCGATGACCACGTGGGCGCCGTGCAGGCCGGTGATGGCGTAGAAGAGCGAGCCGTAGGCGTTGGTGCGGGGCCCGAAGCCCAGGGAGCGGTACTCGAGCACCTGGTTCACGAAGAAGGCCGCGCCCATGAGCCAGCTCACCGCCAGCCCCACCCGCAGCCGGCGCAGGTTGCCCCGCTTGATGGCGGCCTCGGCCCAGAAGATGGGGATGCTGCTGCCCAGGAGCACGCCCGTGAAGATCGAGATGCGGTGCAGGTCGGGGGCCCTGATGCCGCCCAGGGGCCAGGTGTGGTTGATGGCCCGGATGAAGAAGTACGACGAGAGGAGCCCACCGAAGAGGGTGGCCTCGGTGAGTATCAGGATGACCATCCCCCACCAGGCCGTGGGATGGCCCAGGGCCGAGCGCTGGGCGGGCTGGAGCCTGACGCCCGCGCCGGGTGGGGCTCCGGGGACGCCGGGCTCCGCACCGGTCGTGACCGCCGCCGACGAGGTGGCCGCCGTCATCTGAGGTCCTCCTCGGTGCGCCAGGCCCAGCGCACCAGGGCCAGCGCGGCCAGGGCCACCCCGACCGCCCCCACGGCGATGGCCTTGGCCAGCAGGCCCAGGAAGATCACCGCCGTACCCAGGGCCACGAGCAAGGGCAGGTAGGTGTCGCGCGGAATCTCCATGGTCTGCTCGGGGGCGGCGTCCAGCCCCGTGCTGATGGGCGTCTGGCGCTCGAGGGCGCCGGTGAGGCCGTAGGCCCGGGTGGCCTCCTCCTCGCCCGACTCGGCGTAGGCCAGCTCGGGCTGGTCCCAGAGGGGGTGGCGGCTGGTGACGACGGGGATGCGGTCGAAGTTGTAATGGGGCGGGGGCGACGTGGTCGCCCACTCCAGCGTGTCCGCCTCCCACGGGTTGGGCCCCGCGGGCTCGCCCTTGAAGCGACTGACCACCACGTTGAGCAGGGTCAGGGCCGTGCCCAGGCCGAAGAGGAAGCCGCCGATGCTGGCCAGCAGGTTGAGGCCGTCCCAGCCCAGCCCCGAGCTGTAGGTGTAGACGCGCCTGGGCATGCCCAGGAAGCCGAGTATGTGCATGGGGAAGAAGGAGACGTTGAAGCCGATGGCCATGGTCCAGAAGCTCAGGCGCCCCAGGCGCTCCGACAGCATCCGCCCCGTCATCTTGGGCAGCCAGTAGTAGAGGGCGCCGAATATGGGGAACACGACGGCGCCGTTGAGCACGTAGTGGAAGTGGGCCACCACGAAGTAGCTGTCGTGCACCTGCCAGTCGAAGGGCAGCACCGACACCATCACGCCGGTGATGCCCCCCAGCAGGAAGATGAAGGCGAAGCCCATGCAGAAGAGCATGGGCGTGGTCCATCGCACCCGGCCCCGCCACATGGTGGCGATCCAGGACATGAACTGCACGCCGGAGGGGACGGCGATGAGCAGGCCCACGCCCGCGAAGAAGGCCATGGCCATGGCGGGCAGGCCCGTGGCGAACATGTGGTGGACCCAGACGCCGAAGCTGATGAAGGCGATGGCGATGAGCGACGTGGCCACCCACAGGTAGCCGGCCAGGGGCCGGCGGGCGAACACGGGGATGATGGTCGAGACCATGCCCATGGCCGGCACGAAGAGGATGTAGACCTCGGGGTGGCCCCAGAACCAGAACAGGTGCTGGTAGAGCAGGGCGCTGCCGCCGTGGGCCGCGCTGTAGAAGGCGGTCCCGAAGAGGCGGTCCGACTCCAGAAGGGCCGATGCCAGGGTCACCGAGGGGACGGCGAAGATGACCATGAAGGCCATGGCCAGCATCGACCACACGAAGATGGGCATGCGGTTCACCGTCATGCCCGGGCAGCGCATCTTGAAGGCGGAGACGATGAAGTTGACCGCCCCCACCGTCGTGGAGATGCCCACGAACATCACGCCCAGGCCCCAGAAGTCGAGGTTCACCCCGGGAGAGAAGTGGCGGCTGGTGAGGGGCACGTAGGAGAACCAGCCCCCGTCGGGGGCGTGGCCCACCAGGAAGCTGGAGTACATGAACACGCCCGAGAGCAGGAAGATCCAGTAGCTGAAGGCGTTCAGGCGGGGGAAGGCCATGTCCCGGGTGCCCAGCTGCAGGGGGAGCAGGTAGTTGCCGAAGCCGGCCAGCACGGGCGTGTTGAAGAGGAAGATCATGGTGATCCCGTGCATGGTGAAGAGCTGGTCGTACTGCTCGGGTCCGAGTACGTGGTTGTTGGGCCCGGCCAGCTGCGTGCGCATGATCAGCGCCTCGATGCCGCCGATGAAGAAGAAGACGAAGGCGGTGTAGATGTAGCGCATGCCGATGCGCTTGTGATCGACGCTGGTGAGGAAGCCGGCGATGCCCGCGGGCTCGGCCCACGCCTCGTGCAGCCGCTCCTCGATATCGATCTCGGCGGACGCCGAGGGCCGGTCTTCGGTCAGCGCCACTGCTTCACCTCTGCCCTTCCAGGTAGGCGACCACCGCCCGCAGCTCCTCCCCGGACAGGGGGATGGGCGGCATCAGGTTGCCGGGCTTGACGTCCTGTGAGTTGGAGACCCAGGCGCCGAGGTTGGCGGCCGTGTTGGGCACCGCGTTGGCCCCGATGGCGAGCCTGCTCCCGAAGTGGGTGAGGTCGGGCCCCCTGGTCCCCGTGGCCGACGTGCCCCTGATGGTGTGGCAGCCGGCGCAGGGCTGGTTGGTGAACACCTGCTCGCCCTCGGCCACCAGCGGGTCGGACGGGGTCGGTGGGGGCTGGGCGTTGTCGGCCGCCCAGGTGGCGAAGTCGGCGGGCGACTGCACCACCACCAGGAAGCCCATGTTGGCGTGCTGCAGGCCGCAGTACTGCAGGCACTCGCCCCTGTAGGTGCCGGTGCGGGTGGCCTTGAAGCGCAGGACGTTGCGCTGCCCGGGGATGGTGTCGAGCTTGCCTGCGAGCTGGGGCACCCAGAAGGAGTGGATCACGTCCTTGGTGGTGAGGCCGATCTCGATGGGCCGGCCCAGGGGGATGTGCACCTCGTTGGCCGTGAGCACACCCTCGCGGGGGTAGCGCACCTCCCACCACCAGTCGTTGCCCACCACCTCGACGTGCTCCACCCCCGCGTGGGCCGCGGCCCGCAGGGCCCGGGTCGTGCGCACGGTGTCGACGGCGAGCACCAGGAGGATGACGGTGGGGATGATCACCCCGCCGGCCAGGATCCACGTGGTGTCGGTGGGCCCGTCGCGCCCCCCCGCCGTCTCATCGCCCTCACCGCGGGGACGGCGGAAGGCGCCGACCAGGAGCAGGCCGCCGACCACCGCGAACACGGCCACGGCCAGGGCCAGCATGAGCCACCACACGCCGTTGATCCGGGCCGCGGCCGAACCGTGGGGGTCGAGGGTGGACGGGGCCCGCCTGCTGCACGCCCCCAGTACCACGACGCCGGCCGCGGGACCGGCCAGGCGCAGGGCCGCCCTGGCCCGCCGGGCTCGGGGCTCGGTCATCGCCGGTTCCAGAAGGCGGGGCCGATGGGCTCGGTGTAGTCGCGCTGGGCCACGACGAAGCCGTCGGGGTCGATGGCCAGCGGGAGCTGGGGGAGCGACCGGGTCGCGGGCCCGGCCGTGGGCCGGGCCCCGTCGAGCACGTCGAAGGCGGACTGGTGGCAGGGGCACAGCAGCTGATGGGACTCGGCCTGGTACAGCCCCACCGGGCAGCCGGCGTGGGTGCAGACCTTGTTGTAGGCGACGAGCCCGCCCGGCGCCCAGCTGTCCCGACCGGGCCGGGGCCGCAGCAGGCCCTCCTCCACCCGGATGAGCACGGTCTGGCCGCTGCCCGACTCCACGTCGCCCTCGGGGAAGACGGTGACGAGCCCGCCCACGGGCACGTCATTTGCCCGCACGGGGGTGCCGCTGCCGTTGACGGCCCGCGTCCCCTTGCGCCACAGGGTGCGCCGCAGGCTGTCGCCCGGGCTGGGGCCGAGGGAGCGGACGGGGAAGGCCACGGCCACGCCCAGGGCGGTGAGGGCCAGGCCCAGCGTCCGCCTCAACAGCGTCCTGCGCTCGACGTGGCCCCGTTCGAGGTCCTCCTCGAAGGCGTGGCGCTCGGCCTCCGACGAGCCCAGGGCGCCCCGCTGCTGCACGATGGGCCCCTGGGGGAGCAGGTCGTGGCCCCAGATCACGAAGCCGAAGCCCAGCCCGCCCAGGGTGAGGGCGAGGAGGACGCCCTCGGCCTGGGGCTGGCCGCCCAGGGCGTAGCAGATGGCCAGGCCGACGCCGCCCAGGAAGCCGAGCCCGAAGCCCGACGCGGCCAGCAGCTCGAAGCGGCGCTCCCGGCCCGGCGGGGTCTGGTCAGGGCCGCGCTGGGCCACGGCCGGTGCGCTCACGGGTCCCGCCAGGTGTGGGGCTGGCTGTGCGCGCTCTCGCCTATCCACAGCAGCGTCAGCAGCAGCAGGCCGATGCCGAACACCCAGGCGACCATGCCCTCGGGCAGGGGTCCCAGGTGCCACAGAGCGTTGCCGCCCCGGTCGCGGGGGTGGTCGAGGTAGCGCGCGTAGGCGACCAGCGAGTTGAGGTCGTCGTCGGTGAAGGCAGCCTCGCCGAAGGCGGGCATGGTGCCCGGCCCGACGCGCACGGCCTCGGCGATCTGGGTGGGCGTCGAGCGGTGCAGCGACGGCGCCTCCCGGTTGAGCAGGGCTCCCCCGTTGCCGGCCCAGGCGTGACAGGCCGCGCACTGGCCCCGGAACAGCTCGCCCCCCTGGGCCAGATCGGTGTGGGTGAGATCGACGTGCGGTATGGGCACCCCGCTGCCTCCACCCAGGCCGCTCACGTAGGCGACCAGGGCCGCGACCTCGGGCGGTGAGTAGCGGGGCGGGTGGCGGACGATGCGTACGTGCCTCTCGGCCAGCGGAGGCAGGGGCATGCGCCCGGTGGACAGCGCGTAGTCCACGTCCGCCGCGCCGCGGTCGGCGATGGCCTTGGCCCTGGAGGTGCCCCGGCCATCTACGCCGTGGCAGATGGCGCAGTCGCCCAGGTAGGTGCTGCGGGCGTCGAACCCCGACGGGGCCGCGGCCACGTCCGGCGCCGCGCCCGCGGCCACGCCGGCCGCCGGGACTCGGGGCTCGGCCCCCGCGCTGGCGCCGCGGCCCGGGCCCAGCCCGGCCAGGGCGACGACGACGGCGACGGTGCCGGCCAAGAGGAGGGGAAACGTCCAGGTGGGTACGCCGGGACGGCGGGCCTCTTCCGGGGAGGGGCGCGCCCCCACGGAGCCACACTGCCCCCCGCCCCGAGGGGGGAAACATCGCGCCGGGCCGGGGGCGGCCCGGGCCCGCTAGAAAAGGGTTCCGTGCGTACCACCGAGGTCGCCGTGGACACGTCCCGCGCCCACGTGGTCGACCTCACCGACGCGGTGGACGAGTTCGCGCACGGCCAGGGCGACGGCCTGCTCAGCGTGTTCGCACCCCACGCCACCGCGGGGCTGGCCCTCATGGAGACGGCGTCAGGCTCGGAGGAGGACCTGGAGGAGCTCCTCGAGCGCCTCCTGCCCAGGGACGACCGCTACCGCCACCGCCACGGCTCCCGGGGCCACGGCGCCGACCACCTGCTGCCCGTGCTCGTGAGCCCGTCCCTGGTGGTCCCCGTGGCCGGGGGCAGGCTGCTGCTCGGCACCTGGCAACGGGTCGTGCTCGTCGACCCCAATCTCGACAACCCGCAGCGCCGGGTGCGCCTCAGCTTCCTCCCCGGCTGAGCGGAGCCGACGCTCAGGACAGGCGCGAGCGCGACTCCGACGCGGCCCAGCCGAAGATGCCCCGGGCCATGAGCGAGGACTCGGACTCCTTGCGGCGCTCGAAGACGTTGGCCCGGGTCTCCTGCGCCTCGGCGTCGTCGGGCGCGGCCAGGGCGGCCAGCTCGGCCAGGTGTCCGGCCAGGCGCAGGTCGGCGTCGGCCCCGCTGTCGTTCAGCTCTCGCGCCCGCTGGGCCAGCCGGCGCGCCCCCCCGGCCAGGGTGGCCAGCTCCGCGGCCAGGGCGGCGTCGGGCGCGGGCTTGAGGGTGGCGGGGTTGCCGTCGTACCAGCCGCCGTAGAGGCGCCACACGTTGCGCACCACGAACTCGGGCTCGTCGTAGACGGGCCGCAGGTAGGGCCTCTCCAGCAGGTGGGCGGGGGCGCGGACGGTGTGGAGGATCTCGTCCAGGCGCGCCCCCTGGTTCATGAGGGCGACGGTCTGGTCGTGCAGCGACTCGAGCAGCTCGGCCGTGTCGTTCAGGGCCTGCGTGACACGCTCGCTGCCGACGACCGGGTAGCCGTGTCCGGGCAGCATGACCTCGGCGCCCAACGACGCCATCTGGCGCAGGGCCGCGGCCCACTCACCCGGGTAGCGCTGCACCTTCTGGGGGTTGCCCGCGTTGGGGGTGGCCCAGATGAAGAAGTCGCCGCAGCACAGCACCTTGTGCTCCGGTGCCCAGGTCCAGGTGTGGTCGTCGGTCTCGCCCCGGGCGTGGTGCAGCTCCAGCACGGTTCCGCCGACTTCGACTCGATGCCGGTCGCGGTAGGTCTCGTCCGGGTAGCGGTACTCCGTGGGCCAGCGAATGTCCGGGAGTCCGAACTGACGCTGGTTGATGATGGAGTTGTAGCCGGCGGTGAGCACGTAGCGGTCGAAGCGGGCGGGCATGGCCTCGTGGGCCACGACGTGGGGCCGGGGCCAGCCCTTCTCGGCCGCCTCCTCCTCGAAGCGGCGCACGCCGAAGACGTGGTCGATGTGGCCGTGGGAGTACACCGCGGTGTGCAGGGGCGCGCCGGACCAGCCCCGGAGCTCCTTGTGGACCTGGCGGGCCATGAACGCGCTGCCGGTGTCCACCAGCGCCAGTCCCTCCTCGGTGGCGAAGGCGCTGACGTTGGCCAGAGAGGCCACGAAGGCCACGCCGTCGGCCACCTCCGCCAGCCCGCCCTCCGGGGTCATCGGGTGGTGCTCGTGCACGTCGGTCTCGCCCCGCCACAACCGGTCGGCCAGGTCCAGCACGTCGATCGCCATCGGGGCGCACGGTAGCGCCGGGCCATGCGACCGGGCCGGGAGACGGGTGGGGTCCTACCGTTCACACGGTGGTCGACAGGCGCCCCGGCGCGTGGAGGTGGTCGGTCGGCGTCCTGGCCGTCGTGGCCCTGGCCGTCGGCCTCCCCGTCGCCCTCACCTCCGGGGGCGGGCACGGTTCGCCGCCTGTGGCGGTGAAGACGCTGGCCCTACCCCTGTTCAGGGGGGAACAGCGACTGGAAGGGCCCACGGCGCGCAGCGGGAGCCTGGTTTTCGATCCCATCGCCGTCGACTGCGCCATCCCCGCGGTCGTAGGCACCCACGCCGAGACCTTCCCCCGGGGCATCTACTGCCGCTTCCGGGTGGCCATCTCCAACGTGGGCCAGACCTACGAGACCTTCGACCCAGGCCAGCAGAGGCTGGTCACCCCATCGGCCGAGGTGTTCCTCACCGACCGCCACGCCATGCTCGTGCGCCGTCAGGCCGACCTCTTCAGCGTCCCGCCGCGCGACCTGCTGACGCTCGAGCTCTGGTACGACGTCCCCCGGGGAACCGTGGTCACCGGCTTCGAGCTCACCGCCGCGGACCAGGCGGTCGGGGGGCGGATCCTCCTCCCTCGCCCGCTGGTGGCCACGTCACCGGTGCCGCCGCTGGGGCCCTGACGGCGCTCTTTCGGTCGCCGGGCGGGCCGCCTTTACCGCCCCTTGCGCCCCCTCTGCCCCTCAGGGGGTGGGCCGGGCGGCTACACCTGCATGGCGGCGGTGATGGCGTAGTCGGCCGGTGCCGTTCGGGGCGGCTCCCGGCGGGCCAGTGCGGCCTCCATGGCCGGGCCCAGGCGCTCGGTGCGGGCCTTGTCCACCTCGTCGGCCCGGTCGGCGAACTCGGGGAGCACCTCGCGGGCGAAGAGCTCGATCGACTCGCAGATGTGGTCGTGGCGGTTGCGCCCGGCCTGGGAGACGAAGATGAGCGAGGACACCCCGGCCGCCTCGTAGCGGCGGATGAGGTCGCGGATCTGCTCCGGGGTGCCGATGGCACCGCGCAGGGCGCCGAGCCCCTCCTCGAGGAGCTGGGCGCCGAGCTGCTGACCCGTCTGGGCGGCCACGTTGCGGTCGAAGCCGAATAGCGAGCGCCGCTCCTGGAACTCGTCCCAGACGTTGGTGCGACCGGGCACGTGGTTTCCGAACACGTAGTAGTGGGCCAGCGAGTAGCCGAAGAAGTGACCCCCGTCCAGGCCCCGCTCGATGGCGGTCTCCTCGTCCTGGTGGCACATGAAGGGCAGCACGCAGGCCACCTGGGGGTTCACCGAGAAGCCCGCGGGCACGCACGCGTCGGAGGCCAGCGTGGCGTGGTAGTCGTCCACCCACTGCTTGGCCTGCTCGGGCTCGATGAAGGAGAAGGAGAGGGCGCCGATGCCCTTGGTCGCGGCCAGGTGGATGGTCTCCCGACGGCTGCAGGCCACCCACAGCGGCGGGTGGGGCTTCTGCAGGGGCTTGGGCACGACGTTGCGGGGCGGCATGTTGACGAAGCGGCCCTCGTAGCCGGCGAAGGGCTCCTCCACCAGCATGCGGGTGATGGCGTCCAGGGCCTCGTCCCACTGGTCGCGCTTCTCGTCCCGGTCGACCAGGAAGCCACCCAGCTCGGCCTGGGACGACGACTCGCCCGTGCCGAACTCGACCCGGCCGTCGGAGACCAGGTCGAGGGTGGCGATGCGCTCGGCCACCCGGGCCGGGTGGTTGAACCCGGGCGGGAGCTGGACGATGCCGTGGCCCAGGCGGATGCGCGTGGTGCGCTGGCTGGCGGCGGCGAGGAACACCTCGGGGGCCGAGGAGTGCGAGTACTCCTCCAGGAAGTGGTGCTCAACCTCCCACACGTAGTCGAGGCCCACGCGGTCGGCCAGCTCGACCTGCTCCAGGGCGTCCTTCAGCAGCCGGTGCTCCGACTCGGCCTCCCACGGCCGGGGGAGCTGGTGCTCGTAGAAGATGCCGAACCTCACGGGGGACCTCCTTGGGGGTCGGGACTGGTCCAAGGACCAGAGGATCAGAGGGTCAGAACGGAAGGCTCTCGATGACCTCGTCGAAGCTGCGGAACAGGGCGGGCCGGCCGTGGGTGGCCCGGGTGGCCAGGGCCAGGCGGCGGGAGGTGACGAGCAGCTCGCGGGCCATGCGCCCGGGCCAGGGCCGGGGGAGGAGCTCGGGGGGCAGCAGGGGGTCGTCCTCGAAGCAGGCCCCGAAGGCCACGGCCATGGACAGGGCGCCGGGTAGGAAGGCCTCGTCGGGCAGGCGCTCGCGGCGGCGGCGCATCTCGGTCAGGAGCTCGGGAACGTCGGCGAACTGGGTCACGAAGTCGTCGTAGCGGGCGGCCAGCTCGTCCACCCGCCAGAGCCTGCGGGCCAGCTCCCGGGGGTCGCGCTCGCCCCCGATCTCCAGCTCGTCGGTGGTCGCGGTGGTGATCTGATCGGCGAGCCCGAGGCGGTCGGCCTCGGCCCTGGCGTCCTTCAGCCATGGGTGGGGGGAGACGTACAGGCCGCCCTGGAGGGAGGCGCCGCCCAGGACGCGCAGTCGTTCCCGGAAGGCGTCCCGGGCCGACCGCCGCCCCTCGGGCACGGCGAAGCCCACCAGGCGCCACTGGCGGTCCCAGCCCCGCCCGGCCGCGTCCTGGGCGTAGGCCAGCCGGGTGCGCTCGAGCAGGGCCCCGGCCTGGGCCAGCCCCTGCTCGGTGGCCTCGTAGCGGGCGGCGCGGCCCCGGCCCGTGCGCACCAGGAGGCCCTCGCTGACCATGCGCCGCAGGCAGGAACGGATCTGATCCGCGCTCTGGCCGCAGGCCTCGGCCACGGGGAGCACCTCGGCGGGGACGATGAGGCCGTCCTCGTGGGCCATGCCGTAGACCAGGACTCTGGTGGGGATGGCGGTGGTGGCTCTGGGGGCTCCGCCCGCCCTTCCGCCATCGCCGTTGGTCGCGATCCCAACGGTCGTTTCAGCCACGACCGTGAGAATACCCGTCAGCCTGGCCGCGGTGTCAAGGGCCCGGCGGACCCGCCGCGGCCGCTAGCCCGGGCGCCGGCGGGCCCACCGGCCCGCCACCCGGCCCAGCGAGCGGGATCCCTGGCGCACGATGCGGTCGGCGTCGAGCGTCCTCCTGGGCGGCGAGGGGGCGTAGCGGGTGGACAGGACCAGCCGGCCCAGGAGCACGGCCACGATCACCCCGAGGAGGGCCGAGGTCGGGCTGCGGCCCCGGCTCACCGCTACCGGCAGGGCCACCAGGCCGGCGCTCACCAGGACGTCGACCACCCGGTGGGCCCACAGGGGGACGGCCTTGACCAGGGAGAGGGGCCCGTCCGAGGCGACGGCCACCACGACCAGGACCCCGCCCAGCACGAGCAGGTCCCGCTGGGTCTCCGAGCGGGTGTGGAGGGCCAGCTCGCCGAGGAACAGGGCGAGCAGGTAGTCGACCCCCTGGTGCAGCCCGAACGGGACCTGCCGCCGGGACGGCAGCCCGCCTTCGCCCCGCCTCCAGGCTCGGTCCCCCCCGTCAGGTGGGCTGACCGGGCTTCTCCTCTTCGGAGGTGCCGTCGGCCGTCTTGCCATCGGCGGTCTTGTCCCCGTGGCCCTCTTCCAGGCCCTTTCGGAACTCGTGGGAGGCCGAGCCCAGGGAGCGGGCCAGCTTGGGCAGCTGGCTGCCGCCGAACAGCAGGGCGACGATCAGCAGGATGATCAAAAGGTCGGGGCCGAGGATCTCGGCCAGCACTACGTGCACACGGCCTCCTTCGGTGTCGACTCCAGGGTAGATCCCATCCGGGCCCCGGGCGCGACCGGCCACCGCTGCGCGAGGATGGCCCGTCTGAGGGACGAGGAGGAGCCGTGCGAGCAGCAGTGTTTACCGCGGTCGACCAGCCGCTGACCGTCGAGGACGTGGAGCTGATCCCACCGGGTCCCCGAGACGTCGTCGTGCAGGTGGCGGCCAGCGGGGTCTGCCACAGCGACCTGTCCATCGCCCGGGGCTACGTGCCCTTCCCGCCCCCGACCATCCTGGGCCACGAGGGCACGGGGACGGTGCTCGAGGTCGGCCCCGAGGTCTCCCGGGTGGCCGTGGGCGACCACGTCATCGCCAGCTTCGTGCCCGCCTGCGGGACGTGCTGGTTCTGCCTGCGCGATCAGTCCAACCTGTGCGAGTCGTCGCTGGGCTTCGGGGCCACGCCCAGGGTCCGACGCAAGGACGGGACCCAGGCCCCCTGCATGACCGGGCTGGGGACCTTCGCCGAGGCCATGACGGTCGATGAGGCCTCGGTGGTCAAGGTCCAGACCGACCTTCCCCCCGAGCAGCTGGCCCTGATCGGCTGCGGGGTGACCACCGGCGTCGGCGCCGCCCTCAACACCGCCCGTGTGCAGCCAGGATCCACGGTCGCCGTCATCGGATGCGGCGGCGTGGGCCAGTCGGTGATCCAGGGAGCGCGCATCGCCGGCGCGGCGCGCATCATCGCCGTCGACCCGGTGGAGCTGAAGCGCAAGACGGCCGAGCAGCTGGGGGCCACCGACCTCGTCGATCCCAACGCGGGCGACCCGGTGGCCCAGGTGCAGGCGCTCACCGGTGGGCGTGGCGCCGACTACGCCTTCGAGGTCATCGGCCTGCCCGAGACGGTTCAGCAGGCCTACGCCATGGCCCGCCGGGGCGGGACGGCGGTGGTCGTGGGCATGCCCCGCATGGATACGACCGTCACCCTTCCCGGCTTCTCCCTCTTCTACGACGAGAAGAAGGTCCTCGGCTGCGTCTACGGCTCGGCCCAGGTGCGCCGTGACTTCCCCCGCCTCATCTCGCTGGCCGAGAACGGGCGCCTGGACCTGGGGGCGATGGTGTCCCGCCGCATCAAACTGGACGAGGTCAACGACGCCTTCCGGGCCATGGACGCGGGCGAGGTCATCCGCAGCGTCATCATCTGATCCTCCCCCACTCCGGCGCTAGGAGCGCTCAGCTCCCGGCTGGCTCGGGTCGTCCCACGAGTGGTGCTCGCCGTCGCTCGGCGATCTGAGCCGGCGGCGGCGGCCCGTCCGCGCCCGCCTCTCGGTCAATCGACGATGGCGGAGTAGACGATCGACTTCAGCTGGCCGCGGAAGTTGAAGGTGCCCGACGGCATGAGCTGGGTCATGAAGATCACGATGAGATCCTCGGCGGGGTCGACCCAGAAGATGGTCGACGCCGCCCCACCCCAGTAGAAGTCGCCCTTGGAGCCGATGGCCTGGGTCTCCACCTGACCGAGTCCGACGGCCATGGTGAGGCCGAAGCCGACACCGTCGAACCCGGTCTCGCCGTAGCCACCGGGCAGCGCGAACTGGGCCAGCTCGCCACCACCGGGCAGATGGTTGATCGTCATGAGTTCGACGGTCTTGCGTCCGAGGATGCGTACGCCGTCGAGCTCGCCGCCGTTGAGGAGCATGCGACAGAACCGGAGGTAGTCCTCCGTGGTGGAGACGAGGCCGCCCCCGCCCGACAGGAACGACGGCTGCCGCCGGTAGGTGCTGCGCTCGGGATCGTCGAGGAGCTTCAACGTCTTGTCCCGTCGCCGCCCGTAGGAGGCGGAGAAGCGGTCGATCTCGGCGTCGGGCACGCTGAAGGCGGTGTCGCCCATCTGCAGAGGCTCGAAGATCTCGGTGCGGAGGTAGTCGTCGAAGCGCTGACCCGACATGACCTCGACCAGCCGGCCGCACAGATCGGTCGACAAGCCGTAGAGCCAACGGGTGCCCGGATGGAAGACCAGGGCCTTGTCGGCCAGGTTCTCGACCATCGTCTGCAGAGTCCCGTTCGGACCGCCGCGCACGGTGGCCATGGCCTCGAGGAAGCGCTCCCTCACCAGCGGTCCTTCGACGCCCCAACCGAGACCGGTCATGTGCATCAGCGCGTCGCGCACCGACATCGGACGCTCGGGCTCCGCCAGCCGCGTCGAGCCGTCCGGCTGCCTCTCGGCGACCTTGAGATCGCCCCACTCGGGGATGAAGCGATGGATGGGGTCACCCAGCTGGAAGTGGCCGCGCTCGTACAGCGTCATCAGGGCGACGCCCGTGATCGGCTTGGTCATCGAGTAGATCCGCCAGATCGTGTCCTCGGTGACGGGCCTGCCCCGCTCGAGATCCATGGACCCGAGCGAGGAGAAGTACCCGACCTCTCCGTGGCGAGCCACGACCGTCTGGCAACCCGGGATCTTCCCGGGCTCGACGTACCGGCGTTTCAGGTGCTCGGTGATGCCCTCCAACCGGGTCGGGTCGAAGCCTGCGCCATCCGCATCGATCTTCACGTGCGCCTCCCTCAGCTTGCGAGAGCATGCCTTGGCGGGCCGGTGCGTGCCAGCCCGAGCGCCGGAGCACCCGACTTGAGTGGCCGGTTTTGTCGGTAGCGTGTCTGCGTGTCCTCGGAGTGGCCGGCGCTGCCCTATGAGATGTGGAGCGCCACGTGCGACACGCTCCACGCCCACACCCAGGTGCTGGGCAAGCTGGCGGTGGCCTTGGCGCCGCCGGAGCCCCAGCTGCAGCACGCCGCCCTCCGCCTCAGCGCACGCGGATGGGAGACGCTGCCGCTGCCCGCCCCGGATGGCTCGGGGGCCCTTGCGGTCGCTTTGGACCTCCACAGCCACGAAGCCGTGGCCGAGCACAGCGACGGCCGGGTGCGGCGCATCCCGCTCGCCCCGGACCGGCCCGTCGGGGAGGTGACCGGCGAGGTGCTGGCTGCGGTCGGCGACCTGATCGGCCCCGTGCGGGTCGATCTACGCCCGCAGGAGACCCCGTGGACCACGCCCTTGGACGAGGACTACGACCACACCACCTACGACCCCGCCCATGTCGCCACGTACTTCGCCGCGGCCACCCGGGCCGCCCTCGTCCTCGCCGCCGTGCGCGCCCCCTACCGGGGCCGCTCCACGCCGGTCAACGCCTGGTGGGGCACGTTCGACCTGGCCGTGAGCCTGTTCTCAGGCCAACCCGTCGACCCCCCGTCCGACGACTTCATAATGCGGAACTCCGCCAACGCCCAGCAGATCGAGGTGGGCTGGTGGCCGGGCGACGGTCGCTACCCGCGTGCCGCCTTCTTCGCCTTCGCCTTCCCCACCCCCGACGGGCTCGACACGGGGACGCTGTCGCCACCGGCCGCCCATTGGGACGCGACGCTGGGCGAGTACGTGCTCGACTGGGACGACGTCCGCGTCGCGCCGGACCCCCACCGTGCCGGGCTCGACTTCGGCCTCACCGCCATCCGGCACGCCTGCAGGGTGTGCGGCTGGGACCCGGTCCTGGCGGCCAGCGCCGAGGGAGTCCCCCCGCCGGTCACCTGACCTTCTGGGTCGGTACCAGGCGGAAGTAGGGGATGACCCGGCCGGACAACCTTGCGTACCGCGCCACACCGGGCCAGATGGCCGCCGCCTGGTGCTGGGCTCGGTCCCGGTCGGCTCCCTTCAACTCCTGGGGGGTCACCGGTATCCGGGTCCTGCGCACCCAGACCGCCCGGAGGTTGGCGACCCAGTCCGGCAGCCTCGTCTTGCCTGCGGCGCCGCCGCCCACGAGGAAGGCGCCCTGGGCGTCCCTCCAGTAGCCGAGCGGGGTGAAGCGGCGCCGGCCCGAGCGCCGACCGGTGGTCTCGATGACCAGCAGCTCGCCCCGGTTGAGCAGGGCCATGGGGCTCGCTCCCAGCCGGCGGAGCTGGAAGGCCTCGATGCGGTTGCCGACCCGCCACAGGGCTTGGGTCCGATCGACCCAGTTCGGCCGCCTTCCACCGCCGGCCTCGATCCGGGCGACGCCCGGTCCCGAGAGCTGCGGAAGCACCTGGCCGCGGTTGGCCATTAGCAGGAGGAGGTCGATGGCCCGGCCCTGGACCACCGGCCCCTGCCCCGTGGTCCAGTCCAGGTCGGTGGCCACCAGCCGCAGGCCGCGCTGAGGGGCGCCGTGGAAGGCCAGCCGGCCCAGGCGCCGGTAGGCGGCGAGCACGGGGGCCACGCCGTCGGGCCGGACCTCGGGCTCGACGCCGAGAGGACGCAGGGCGTCGGCGCTGTGCACCAGCACCTCGCCCAGGGCGACCGCGGGCGGCGTCGCCCAGAGGTGGAACCTCCCGCCCGCGCCGGCCCGGAGCCGCTGCACCAGGGCGGGCACCGGCTCAGCACCAAGCTGGCGCGCCGTGCGGTCGACCAGCCTGTCGGGCAGCACACCGTTGCGGACGGCGTCGCGCAGGACGGAGGGCCTGGTGGCCTCGGCCAGGTAGACCAGGTGGCCAAGCACGTCACGGACCCGCCAGCCCGGGCACCAGGACCCCTGCTCCCACTGCGCCTCGTCCAGGCCCCCGAGTCGGTCGGCCAGCGCATGACGCAGGCGCGCCACCTCGGCCCAGACCACCTCACCCGCGACACCAGCCATCTCCGGGCAGTCTGCCTCCGCCCCCGGACGCGACTGCTACTCGGGTTCAGCCGCCGACGAGTTCTGTCCCCCTCCATGACGGTGTAGGGAGGCGTCTGCTGACGAGCTCCGTCAAGACTGGGCTGAACTACAACAGGGTCCAGGGGTGGCGGGTGGGAAGGGGAGGAGCCAGTGTCCGCTGTGAGCGTGGGCGTCGACGGGGCCGTGTGCACCCTGGCGCTGAACCGGCCCGACAAGCTGAACGCCCTCGACGCCGACGTCTACCTCGGGCTGCGGGTCGAGCTGGAGAGACTGTCCGAGGATCCTCGGACCTCGGTCGTGGTGATCACCGGCACGGGACGTGCCTTCTCCGCCGGGGTGGACATCGCCGCTCTGGCCACGGCCCGACCCGCCGGGGGGGACTCCCAGGCCGGGTGGGCGCAACGCCGTCACGCCATGGGGAGCTGGCAGCGGCTCCTCGACCTGCTCGAGCGCATCCCCCAGGTCACGGTGGCGGCGGTGCAAGGCCACTGCGTGGGCGGGGCCGCGCTGCTGGCCGTGTCCTGTGACCTGCGCATCGGGGCGGACGACCTGCAGGTCCGCATCCCCGAGCTGGCCATCGGCATACCCCTGACCTGGGGCGGCGTCCCCCGCCTGGTGCGGGAGCTGGGACTGCCGCTCGCCCGCGACCTGGTCATGACCGGGCGGGTGCTCG
The DNA here is from genome assembly GCA_005884125.1 of Actinomycetota bacterium. Taxonomy (GTDB): domain Bacteria; phylum Actinomycetota; class Acidimicrobiia; order Acidimicrobiales; family AC-35; genus AC-35. The sequence goes on from VAXP01000086.1 coordinate 19,633, forward strand.
ACGGGCCCTCGGCCCTGGCCGCCGGCTTCGTCCAGCGCCTGGTCGGGCGCCAGGAGCTCGAGGCGGCCACCACCGCCCTGGTGGGTGAGGTCCTGGCCATGCCCCCGGGCCCGATGGCGATCACGCGCGCCATGTTCAGCGCCATCGGCCGGGACCGTCTGGGCCCGGCGAGCTGGGCCGATCCCGACATCCTCGGCTGGTCGGGCTCCGAAGCCGAGTCGCGGGAGGCGGGGGGCCGTTACGCCTCCCGGACGGTCGGTGGAGAGCGCCTTCCCGACTGAGGAGGTGGCGGCCCGAAGGCCGGCGCAGCGGACTCCTGACGCGCCTACGAGTGGGGCTGGATGCGCTCGCCGTAGGTGGGGACGGCGGCGGCCTGGATGGCGAAGAGCTCGTCCGTGTAGGGAGGCGCGCCGGCGGAGGCGGACAGGCCACCGTCGACCACCAGAACCTGGCCGGTCACGAAGCTGGATGCGTCACTGGCGAGGAACAGCAGTGGGCCCAGCAGCTCGTCCGGGTCGCCCACGCGGCCCATGGGCGCGGTGTCCCGGAAGCGGGCCAGGAACTGGGGGGCGGCGAACCAGGGCGCCGTCATCTCACTCGGGAACCACCCCGGTGCGATGCAGTTGACCCTTATGCCGCGGTCGGCCCAGCTGCAGGCCAGGTTGCGGGTGAGGTTGATGACCGCGGCCTTGCTTGCCTGATAGGCGGGCGGGAAGTTCTGCTGGCCGTTCAGCCCCGCCACCGAGGCGATGTTCACGATGGAGCCACCCCGGCCGTCGGCGATCATGCGCTTGGCCACCTCCCGGCAGCACCAGAAGGTGCCCATGAGGTTGACCTGCACGGTCTGGGTGAACAGCTCGTCGGGGACGCGCTCGGGCATCATCCCCGCGTCGGCCGACTGCCCGGCGTTGTTCACGATGACGTCTATGCGACCGAAGCGGTCGCAGGCCGCCGCGACCAGAGCCTCCACGCTGGCCGAGTCGGCCACGTCGCAGGGATGGGCGATGGCCGAGCCGCCCGCGTCGGTGATGGCGGACACGACCTCGTCGAGCTTGTCCTTGCTCCGGGCCGCAGCCACCACGTCGGCCCCGGCCGCGGCCAGGCCCTGGGCGAAGGTCGTCCCCAGGCCGTAGGACGCGCCGGTGACGACGGCGGTCTTGCCCTCCACGGAGAAGCTGGGCTGGGTGGTGGTCATCGTCCCTCCCTGGTCGGGCCGCCGTCCTCCACCCAGTATTCAGGCGCCCTGCTCGGGCCACAAGGGTCGCACCCTTCAGCTCCCGCCCGCGCCCAGGTAGGCGGCCTCCAGGTCCCTGCGGCGCTCGAGCAGCTCGGAGGCCGGGCCCTCCAGCACCAGGCGGCCGCCGCGCAGCACCGCGGCCCGGTCGGCCACGCCCAGGGCGGCCTGCACGTGCTGCTCGACCATGAGCACGGCCACGCCGTCCTCGTGGGCCAGGCCGCCCAGCACGGGCAGGAGCCGTTCCACCAGCTTGGGGGCGAGGCCGTGGCTGAGCTCGTCCACCAACAGGGCCCGGGGGCGTCGGGCCAGGGCCAGGCCCAGGGCCAGCTGCTGCTGCTCGCCTCCAGAGAGGAGCCCCGCCTTTCGCTCGAGGAGGGGCTCCAGGACGGGGAGCTGGTCCAGCACCCGCTCCCGGTCCGGTCGGCTGCGGGCCCCGGCCAGACGCAGGTGCTCGCCCACGGTGAGACCAGGGAACAGGCAGCGCTCCTCGGGCACGTGGGCCAGACCCAGCCGGGCCAGGCGGGCGGTGGCGCCGGCCCGCACGGCCGCACCGAGCACGGCGGCCCTGCCCGCGAGCACGGCCAGGATGCCCGACAGCGCCAGCAGGGTGGTCGTCTTGCCCGCGCCGTTGGGACCGAGCAGGGCGACGAGCTCACCCTGCTCCACGCGCAGGTCGAGGTCGCGCACGACGGGGACGCCGCCCCGTCCCGCGTGCAGCCCCTGGACCTCGATGACCGCGGTCATGTCGTCGCGCTCCCCAGGTAGGCCTCGACGACGGCGGGGTCGGACCGGACCTCCTCGGGTTGGCCCTGGGCGATGACCCGGCCCACGTCGAGCACGGTGACTCGGTCGCACGTCCCCAGCACCAGGGTCATGTCGTGGTCGACCAGCAGCACGCCCATCCCCGTCCCGGCCAGGACGCGCAGGCGCTCCCCCAGCGAGGCGCGGGCCGCGTCGTCGAGGCCGGCCCCGGGCTCGTCCAGCAACAGGACCCGGGGGCGTCCGGCCAGGGCCCGGGCCAGGGCCACGAGACCCCGCTCGTGCGAGGAGAGCTCGATGGCAAGACGCTCGCCGCGCTCGACGAGGCCGGTGGTCACGAGCGCCTGGTCGACGGCCGCCCCCGCCTCGTCGTGCTCGCCCGGCCTGACGAGGTCGCGCCCGATCGACCACCAGCGGTCGCGCTCGGCCGGGACGAGCAGGTTCTCCCGCACGGTGAGGTCGTCGAACAGCTCCAGGCTCTGAAAGGTCCGGGCCAGGCCGGCGCGGGCGCGCTCGTGCGGGGCGAGCGCGTGCAGCGGCGCGCCGGCCAGGGCCACCGTGCCCGAGCAGGGAACGAAACCGCACACGGCGTCGATCAGGGTCGTCTTGCCCGCGCCGTTGGGTCCGATGAGCCCGACCAGGCTGCCCGCCTCGACGTCCAGGTCCACGCCGTCGAGGGCGACCACCCCGCCGAACCGCACGGTGAGGCCGCGCACCTCAAGCAGGACGCTCACCGGCCGGTCCCGGCCGCGTCCGCCGTCGTTGCCACCGACGCCGTTCGGGCCCGGCCCCGACTGTTGGCCTTGACGGCGCGGGTTGCGGCCCCGGCGATGCCCTCGGGGACGAGGAGGGCAACGGCGACCAGGCCCACGCCGCTGAGCAATAGGTGGAAGCGGCCCAGCCCCAGCCAGCGGTCCAGCGCGGTGGAGGCAACGCCGCCCCCCACCAGCACACCTCCTACCAGGGCGCCGCCCACGGTGGCGATGCCCCCCAGGTAGGCGTAGGCCAGAAAGCCGAGCGACACGAAAACGCCGAAGGAGTCGAAGGACAGCCGCCCCTGCTGGTAGCCGGCCAGCGTCCCGGCCACGCCGGCCAGGAACGCCGACAGCGCGAAGGCCAGCAGCTTGACCCCGCCCGTGTCGACGCCCGCAGCCGCGGCCGCCCGCTCGTTGGCCCGCACGGCCAGCATGCGCCTGCCGCTGGCGCTGCGCCTCAGGTTGGCCACGGCCAGGGCCAGCAGAACGAGGACCCCGAGCACGAGTAGGGCGAACCCGAGGCGGGGGTACTGGCCGGGGTGGCGGACCCGTATCCCCAGGTCCAGGCCGAACAGGCGGGGCTCGGGGACGACGCTGCCCTTGAGGCCGCCCGTGTAGGACGGGTTGCGGAAGACGAGGGCCTCGACGGCCACGCCCGCGGCCAGGGTGACGACGGCCAGGTTGACGCCCCGCACCCGCAGGGCGGGGATGCCGACGAGGAGGCCAAGCGCGGCCGCGCCCACAGCCGCGACCAGCGGCGCCAGCGGGAAGGGGACGCCCGCGCCCTGGGCCAGGCGGGACAGGGTGAAGCCGGCCACGCCGGCGAAGGCCATCTGGGCCAGCGAGAGCTGTCCCACGTAGCCGGTGAGCACGACCAGGGAGAGGCAGACGACGGCGCCCGTCATGCTCGTCACCAGGGCCACCCGCCATCCTCCGTGCACCAGCGCGAGCACGATCGCCGCCGCGGGCACAAGGACAAGGGCGGCCCGGGTCGGGTGGCGGGGTCGCGCCGCGGCCGGTAACCGGGCCTGGGCCGCGGCCGACCGCGACGGCAGCCGACTGCCGGTCACGGCGATGGCCACCACGACCACGACGAAGGGGAGGGCGTCGCCCAGGCCCAGGCGGGGCAGCCACTTGAAGGTGGCCGCCAGGTGGGTCAGCTCGGACTGGGTCATGCCCAGGGCCAGGCCGGCGGCGACGGTGACCGGGAACGACGTGAGCCGGCCCACCAGGGCCGCGGCCAGGGCCGGCACCACGAGCAGGGTGTAGGTCGAGGGGTCGAGGGCGGTGACGGGTGAGACGAGGACGCCGGCCAGGCCGGCGAGCACGGCGGCGATGACCCAGTTCCCCGCGGCCAGGCCCGCCGGCGACCACCCGAGCAGGGCCGCTCCCGTCTCGCTCTCGGACGCGGCCCGGGTGGCCAGGCCGAAGGTCGTGCGCCTGTATACGGCGCCCAGCACCACCGCCGCGACCACGACCAGTGCACCCAGCCAGAGACGATCTCGGGCCAGGGTGGCGCCCAGGACGTGCACGGGTTGGTTGGGCAGGATGGGAGCGACGGCCCGGGGGCCGGTGCCGAAGCCCAGGACGACCGCGGCCTGGAGGGCGATCATGAGCTCGACCGCGGCCACGACGCGGGCCAGCGGCGGCGCGGCGCGCAGGGGCCCGAAGACGAGCACCTGGGCCAGCAGGCCGACAACGGTCGCGGCCACGACGGTCAAGGCCAGGGCGGGGACGAACCCCACGCTCGATCCCAGGTTGAGCCGGGCTCCCGGCAGCACCAGGTCCCCGTGCTGGCGCAGCTCGACGAACACGTAGGTCGCGACCATGGCGAAGGCGCCGTGGGCGAAGTTGACGACACCGGACGCCCGGTGGGTCAGGACCAGACCCAGCCCGAGCGCGGCGTAGACGGCACCGCTTCCCAGGCCCAGCAGGAGGAAGGCGAGGTACGCCTTGATGGCCGGGAACCGTACGCGAGGAGCGGGCCCCGGAGGGGGCCCGCTCGGTTGGACGTCCGGGAGGAGCCGAGGCTCAGTGGGTCACGAGGTGACCTGACCGCTGGCCTTGGCCTTGGTGCGGTTGGGCTGGGCCACGAGCAGGGCCTTGCCGTCCTTGTCCGCCACCACGATCGTGGGACGCCCGGATTGGAGCCGGGACCGGTCCTGCACGCCCGCGTACTTGGTCGTGTCGGTCAGCTGCACGCTGACCGTGGCCTTGTCCGGACGGGTGATGGTGAGGGTGTTGCCGTTGACGTCGCCCGTCTGGGTGCCCCGGTCGTAGACAACGGTCCTGAAGCCGCCGTTGCCGTCGGGGACGATGAGCTCGCCGTGGACGGCGCGGCCCAGATCACCGGCGGCGCCGGCGCGGCCGAGTCCCCCGCCCAACCCACGGTGGGCCTTGGGGTTGAAGCCGGCCTTGGCCAGGCAATCCAGCACGGCCTGGCGCTGCGCCGCGGTGGGGGGCGTCTTGGGCGCGCCGGGCTGGGGCTGGGCGATGCCCGCCTGCTGGCGGCACTGCTGCAGGGCCTGGCGCAGCGCGCCCGGGGTCTGGTTCTGGGCCGAACCGGTCGCCGCGGTGGTGTCGGCCAGGGCGGCCAGGCCCACGGAGGCGTCGTTGGCCGCGCCGCTGTCGACCGACGGCCGGGAGACCCCCGACTCGGCCCAGGCGAAGGCACCCCCGCCGAGGACGATGCCGGCCACGATCAGCATGGCGATCCTGCGCTTCATCGACTCTGCTCCTCTTCCCCTCGCACCGGTGCACCCAAGGTACGGGGTCACCTGTCAGGAGTGTGTTCGGCAAATGTGAGGGATCCGTGAAGGTGAGCGCTGGCTACCCTTCGGGGATGGCGCCGGGCCCCGTGGAGCTCGTCTGCGAGGTGGAGCCCCCCACCCGGCCCGGCCTCATGCACGTCAGGCACCAGATCGGCGTGCTCAGCAAGGTGGCGTCCTCCTTCCTCATCCCCGACAACCATCTGGGGCGGGCCACGGTCTCGAGCGTCGCCGTGGCCCACGAGGTGGAGCGCATGGGCGGGCGCTCCATCGCCTGCGTCAACGCCCGCGACCGCAACCTGCTGGGCTTCCGCCGGGACCTGCTCACGGCCGCCGCCTACGGCGTGGACCAGTTCCTCCTCGTCTACGGCGACGAGCCCGCCTCCGGGGGGCGGACCGGGGAGCTCACGGTGCGCTCCATGCTCGACGAGCTGCGCACCTTCTCGGCCACACCCGCCTTCGAGGGTGGCCGCCCCTTCCGGGCCGGGGTGACCAGCAGGCTGCGGCCCCTACCCCCATGGAAGGCCGAGGCCGACTTCGTGTTCGCCCAGGTCTCCTTCTCCCTCGACGAGCTGCTGCGCTGGCGCGACGCGCTCGACTTCGACGGCCCCGTCTACGCCGGGGTCATCGTGCTCGCCAGCGCGCCCATGGCCCGCAAGCTCGACTCCGCCATCGCCGAGATCGCCGTCCCCCAGGAGTGGGTCGAGGCCGTCGAGCGCGACCCGTCGGCGGGGGTGGAGCTGGCCTGCGGGCTGGCCCGCGACGTCATGGACAGCGGCGCCTTCGCCGGGGTGCACCTCATCCCCGGCGCGCGCTACCGCGAGGTGGCGGCCCGGCTCGAGGCCGGCCTCCGCCGCCCTTGACCCGACTCAGGTGGTGGTGCCCACCTCGGGTGGGACGGCTGTCTGCTCCTCCTGGGTGTGCAGGTACCCGCCGTAGGCCATGGCCCCGCCCAGGATGATCCCGAACCAGGCGCCCACGCCCAGGAAGTCGGTCTTGAGCACCAGCTTGAGCAGCAGCAGGGCCACGACGGCCACGCCGCCTATGAGGCTGGCCCGGCCCCAGGTCACGGGGAGCTTGGGCAGCTGGACCGTGGTGAAGCGGGCCAGCACCACCCGGGCGACCAGGGCGACGGTCACGAGGAACGCCAGCCATCCCCAGAAGGCGTTGGGCGACTGCAGGGCCGTGCGGTTGGCCGTGACGTGGAACTGGGCGAACCCGACCCGGACGTGGTGCCAGGGCAGGAAGAGCAGATCGATCACCAGCAGCACGCCGGCGCCCCCCACGATCTGGTCGCCCCTGGAGAGTTTCTTCAAGTAGTCCAATTGCCCCCCTTACGACGGCTGCCCGAGCGGCAACACACCGGAAAAACGCTTCGGCACAACGGTGGATCGCCGCCCCTCCATTGTCCAGACCGCGATTGCCGCGAAGGGCTCTGATCCTGCCTCCTACCAGGGAGAACGCCGGGCCGGGGCGCTGGTGAGCGAGGCCGCCGCCGACCCCGTCAGTCGGAAATAATCCCGGCCGCCGGGGTCGTTTAGCGAGGCGAAAAGACGGGATTGGAGACACCGGAGATAGAGGAGGTGAGCGCTATGAACATCGCCATGCTGATCCTTCGCCTAGGAATCGGACTGACGGTCGCGGCCCACGGAGCCCAGAAGCTCTTCGGCCTGTTCGAGGGCCACGGCATCACGGGCACGGCCCGCTTCCTGGAGTCCCTCGGCTTCCGTCCCGGGCGCCCCTACGCCTGGCTGCTCGGCCTGGCCGAGACCCTCGGTGGCGCCGGGTTGGCCCTGGGGCTGCTGACCCCCCTGGCCGCGGCCGCCGTGGCCGGTGTGATGGTCACCGCCGCGGTGGCCGTGCACATCCGCCAGGGGTTCTTCGCCGAGCGGGGCGGCTTCGAGTACCTGCTGACGCTGGCCCTGGCCTCCATGGCCATCGCCTTCGCCGGCCCGGGCCGCTACTCGCTCGACCGGGCCCTCGACTGGCACCTGGCCGGAACCTCCTGGGGCCTCGCAGCCGTGGTGATCGCCCTCGTGACCGCGGGCCTGACCCTCGCCGATCGGGCCGCGGTGGAGCGCAGCCGGCGCATGCCGGACTCGGGACGCCCCACCCGCATGGCCGCCTGACCCGCCCGGCGCCGGCGACCGCCTGGCACGCCCGGGTCCAGTCGACCCGGGCGCCGCCGCGTCCGGGGGCGGTGGATAGCCTGCGCCTTCCATGGTCGTCCTCGGCCCCCGGCCTCTCACCGTGGAGGAGGTGGTGGCCGTGGCCCGCCACCGTGATCGGGTCGAGGTGGACGAGGGCGTGGCCGCGGCCATGGCCCCGGCCCGCGCCGTCGTGGAGCGCGCCGTAGTGGAGGAACGCACCGTCTACGGCGTCACCACCGGCTTCGGCGCCCTGGCCCACACCCGCATCGCCCCGGCCGACGCCGAGCGGGTGCAGCAGGCGGTTGTCCAGAGCCACGCCGCGGGCATGGGCGAGCCCGTGGAGGCCGAGGTGGTGCGGGCCATGCAACTCCTGAGGGCCCGCACCCTGGCCGCCGGCGCCTCCGGCGCCCGCCCCGAGCTGGTGGCCGCCACCGCCGCGCTCCTCAATGCCGGCGTCACCCCGGCCGTGCCCGAGGCCGGTTCCCTGGGCGCCTCCGGCGACCTGGCGCCCCTGGCCCACGCCGCCCTGGTGCTCACTGGCGGGGGCTGGGCCCTGGACGAGAACGGCCGCGCCGTCGACGCCTCCCCGCACCTGGACGCCGCCGGTCTGGAGCCGGTGCGGCTCACGGCCAAGGAGGGCCTGGCCCTCCTCAACGGCACCGAGGGCATGCTGGCCCACCTGTGCCTGGCCCTGGCCGACCTGGGCGTGCTCCTCCCCACCGCCGACGTGGCCTGCGCCATGAGCGTGGAGGCCCTGCTGGCCACCGACGCCTCCTTCGCGGCCCGCATCCACGCCCTTCGACCCCACCCCGGCCAGGCCGCCAGCGCGTCCAACTTGCGCCGCCTGCTGGCCGGCTCGCCCATCGTGGCCTCGCACCGTGACTCCGAGCACGCCGTGCAGGACGCCTACTCGATCCGCTGCGCCCCCCAGGTCCACGGGGCGGCGCGCGACGTAGTGGGCTTCGTGCGCCAGGTGACGGCGTCCGAGCTGGCCAGCGTGACCGACAACCCCGTGGTCTTCGCCGAGGACGGCGCCGTCGTGTCAACCGGCAACTTCCACGGCCAGCCCCTGGCCTACGCCGCCGACGCGGCGGCCATGGCCCTGGTCGGGCTGGGCGCCATCGCCGAGCGCCGCATCGACCGGTTGATGGACCCCACCCGCTCCGAGGGCCTGCCCCCGTTCCTCGCTCCCGAGGCCGGCGTCAACTCCGGCTTCATGCTGGCCCACTACACCGCCGCGGCCCTGGTGAACCGGCTGCGGGCCCACGCCGCGCCGTCCTCGGTCGACTCCATCTCCACCAGCGGGGGCCAGGAGGACCACGTGTCCATGGGGTGGAACGCCTGCCGGGCCCTGCGCCGGGCCGTTGCCGACCTGGCCCGCGTCATCGCCA
>VAXP01000068.1 GCA_005884125.1 Actinomycetota bacterium
AGCCAGGAGGGGGGCTACATCTTCCCCGCCTTCCTCCCCGCCTACGACGCCACGGCCACCCTGGTCCATGTCCTGGCCATGCTGGGCGAGACGGGGCTGCGCCTCTCCAAGCTCACCTCCGAGGCGCCCAGGACCCACATCGCCCACGACACGGTGGTGACGCCCTGGGACCAGAAGGGCGCGGTGATGCGCACCCTGGTGGAGCAGATGAAGGACCGGGAGCTGGTGCTGGTCGACGGCGTGAAGATCCTCTACGACGACGGCTGGGCCCTGGTCCTGCCCGACCCGGAGGAGCCGGTCAGCCACGTGTGGGCCGAGGGCCCCACCGACACCGACGCCCGCACCCGGGCCCAGGAGCACGCCCGGATCATCCGCCAGCTACTTCGCTAACGTCGGCCGCCATGAACGTCCCCGACGACCTGCGCTACACCGCGGACCACGAGTGGGCCGGGCTCGAGGACGGCAAGGTCCGGATCGGCATCACCGACTACGCCCAGGACGCCCTGGGCGACGTGGTGTTCGTCCAGCTTCCGGACCCGGGGACGAAGGTGGAAGCCGGCGCCTCGTTCAGCGAGGTGGAGTCCACCAAGTCCGTCTCCGACATCTACGCCCCGGTGAGCGGGGTGGTGGTCGAGGTGAACACCGAGCTGGTCGACGCACCCCAGCGCCTGAACGAGGACCCCTACGGGGAAGGCTGGATCTGCGTCATCGAGCCCACCGATCGGTCCAGCTTCCAGGGTCTGATGGACGCCGAGTCCTACCGTTCCCTCATCGCCGGTTGAGCCACCACCCGACCGCGCCGCCTGGCGGGGCCCCGGTGGCGACCGGCTAGCGTCTAGCCGTGTTCTGCAACCAGTGCGGACACCGCAACCCGGTGAGCTCGAACTTCTGCTCCTCTTGTGGGGCGCCGCTCGAGCACCAGGGTGAGGACACCACGATCACGTTCGCGCCCGTGGAAGCGGGGGAGGTGGGCGACGAAGACGTCACCGTCACCATCCCCGAGCTGCCCGAGGGCGTGGGCGTCCTGGTGGTCAAGCGGGGCCCGAACGCCGGAAGCAGGTTCCTCCTCGACGGCGCCCTGACCAGGGTGGGCCGTCATCCCGACAGCGACATTTTCCTGGACGACGTCACCGTGTCCCGACGGCATGCGGAGTTCGTGCGCCAGGGCCGGGCCTACGTGGTGCGAGACGTGGGATCGCTCAACGGCACCTACCTCAACCGCGAGCGGGTGGAGGAGGCCCAGCTGGAGAACGGTGACGAGGTGCAGATAGGCAAGTTCAAGCTCGTGTACCTGGCCGGCGTGGGAGAGGGTTGAGCGTGGCATCGGACCGCATCTATCTGTCCATCGGGGAGGTCCTCTCGCTGCTCAAGGGGGAGTTCCCGGACGTGACCATCTCCAAGATCCGCTTCCTGGAGAGCCAGGGCCTGCTCGACCCGGAGCGGACCCCCTCGGGCTACCGCAAGTTCTACGACGCCGACATCGACCGGTTGCGCTGGATCCTGCGCCAGCAGCGGGAGAACTTCCTGCCCCTCAAGGTGATCCGGGGAAGGCTCGGATCGGACGCCGTGCCCGCGGAGGTCCCCGCCATGGCCGGAGGCGAGATGGAGGCCGGGGGGACGGCCAACGGCACCGAAGAGCTGGAGGGGCAGGCGACGGCCAACCGTGGTGACAGCCAGGGCGCCACCCGCCGCCAGGCGGGGGAGGAGGTGGGCGTGGGCGCCATGAGCACCGGCGGGGCCGCCGCCGGGACCAGCAGGGCGGTCGCCGGCAGCGTCGCCTCCCCGGGCCGGGCCGGGGCAACGCCCGGTGGCGGGAGCGCGCTGGGGGCCAGGACGGCCGAGCCGGCCCGGACCGCCGAGCCCGCCCGGAGCGGTGGCCAGGCCGCAAGCCAGTCCGCAAGCCAGTCCGGAGGGCGGCGGCGGTCGGGCGGGGGCTCGAACCCGGCGGGGGAGCCCGTGCTTTCGGCCGGCCTCACGGGCGTCAACCTGACGCTGGAGGAGCTGTGCGGCGCCAGCGGCCTGCGCCCCGACCAGGTCAAAGAGCTCGAGCGCTACGGGCTCCTGGTGGGGCGGGCCGTGGGCGGCACCGCGTACTACGACGAGGAGGGGGGTGTGGTCGCCGGCCTGGCCGCGGAGTTCCTCCGCTTCGGCGTCGAGGCCCGCCATCTGCGCATGTACAAGACCGCAGCCGAGCGGGAGGCCGGCTTCTTCGAGCAGGTGGTCATGCCCCTGCTGAAGCAGCGCAACCCCGAGGCCCGCCAGCAGGCGGCCCACACCCTGAGCGAGCTGTCCCGGCTGGGCGCGGGCCTGCGCACGGCCATGCTGCGCGTGGCTCTGCGCGACCACACCGGCGGGTAGCCGGTCCGTGGGCGCTGGGGCCCGGGTGCTGATCCCGTCCGATGCGCTTCATGCCGGGGTCGCCAGGGTGGCGGCCGAGGTGTCGGCCGCCTATCCCGAAGGCGTGCTTTTCGTCGCCGTCCTGAAGGGCAGCGTCTGGTTCCTGGCCGACCTGGTGCGGGCCCTGACCGTTCCATGCCAGGTCGACTTCCTGGCCATCTCGAGCTACGCCGAGGGCACGGGCCGGGTGCGCATCGTGAAGGACCTCGACGCCGACATCGCCGGGCGCGACGTGGTGCTTGTGGAGGACGTGGTCGATACCGGGCTCACCCTCACCTACGTGCTGGGCGAGCTGGCCCGCCGGGATCCGAGGAGCCTGGAGGTGTGCGCCCTGCTCGACAAGGTGGCCCGTCGCATCGTGCCCGCGCCCGTGCGTTTCGTGGCCTTCGAGGTCGGCGACGAGTTCGTCCTGGGCTACGGGTTGGATTTCGGGGAGCGCTATCGCAACCTCGACGAGGTGGTGGCGGGCGATCTGGAGGCGCTGCGCGCCGACCCGGATGCGCATGTGGAGACCCTCTTCGGAGGGTAAGGTCCCGTCATGGTCGAGGTGCAGCTGACCAACGTCCGGGTCGACCTCCAGACGAATACCCCGGTCGTGCTGCTCCAGGAGCTCGAGGGTGCCCGCCGCACGCTGCCCATCTTCATCGCCGCCCCCGAGGCCACCGCCATCGCCTTCGCCCTCCAGGGAGTCGTCACCGAGCGGCCCATGACCCATGACCTCATGCGGGACATCCTGGGAGAGCTGGGCGTCACCGTGGAGCGGGTCGTGGTGACCGAGTTGCGGCAGAGCACCTATTTCGCGGAGCTGCACCTGCGCCAGGGCGAGAGCCGCCACACCGTGTCCAGCCGGCCCTCCGACGCCATCGCCCTGGCCGCCCGCACGGGCACGCCCATCTTCGTGGCCGAGGAGCTGCTGGACCTGGAGGGCGTGGTCCTCGCCGCCCAGGACGACGACGAGGAGCCGGTCAACCCCGAGGAGCTGGTCCACCAGTTCCGGGAGTTCATCCGCGACGTCAAGCCGGAGGACTTCAGCTCCTGAGCCCGGCCTCCTGAGCGGCCTCCTGGGCCCCGTCCGCTCAGCCCCACCAGGGTGGGGGAGGGCGGCAGTCCCGGGGGAGCGGACGTTGACGGGGGGAACACGACGTCGTAGCCTGTGCTCACAAGGACGTAACTACGCCCATGTTACTTGACTGGTCAACTTCCCAGGCGGCGTCGGAGCCGGAGCAACGAAATCGGAGGCAGCACCCATGCCCGAGGAGGGCTTTCGTGGTCCCCAGGTCTGTTCGATCGTCGGGATCACCTACCGCCAGCTGGACTACTGGGCCAGGACCGGCCTGCTCCGGCCGTCCATCAGCGAGGCCCGGGGGAGCGGCACGCAGCGCCGTTACTCCTACCGTGACCTTCTCGAGCTGAAGGTCATCAAGCGCCTGCTCGACGCGGGCGTGTCGCTGCAGTCCGCCCGGCGCGCCATCCAGTGCCTGCGGGAGGGGCTGGGAGAGGACCTGGCCGCGGCCAGCCTGGTGCTCAACGGGGCCGGCTCGGTGCTGGCCCGCACCGGCGAGGAGATCATCGACCTGCTCAGGGGCGGCCAGGGTGTTCTCAACATCGTGCCTCTGGCCGGCGTGGTGGAGGAGCTGGACGCCGCCATCCACCGCCTACACCCGGAAGACACGGAAGCGCCGGGAGAGACGGAAGCGCCCGGAGAGACGGACGTGGCGGCGCAGGGATGACGAGCTGACCGGGGAGCGACCGCTGCAGGACGGCCGCCTCCCCCACGAGCTGGTCCGGTTCTCCCACAACTCGGAGCGGCAGTTCGCCAAGCTGCTCGATTTCTACGGAGTTGAGTGGGAGTACGAGCCCACGGAGTTCGCCCTGGAGTGGGACCGCAAGGGCAAGCCGAGCCTCGCCTTCCGGCCTGATTTCTACCTGCCCGCCTACGACCTCTACATCGAGATCACCACCCTCAACCAGAAGCTGGTGACCAAGAAGAACCGCAAGCTGCGGCGCCTGCGAGAGCTTCACCCTGAGCTGAAGGTCAAGATGCTGTACCAGCGCGACTACGTGAACCTGCTGGTGAAGTACGGGCTGGAGGAGCCCTCGCAGCTGGCCGCCGACCAGCTCGACCTGGTCGAGCCCATGCCCCTGTCGCTGGACGGCACCGAGCTCCAGCCCCCGCGCCGCTAACTAACCGCCGCGCCGCCGGCCGGGTGTCGGCGATCCCGGGACCCCGCCGCTACGCTGCGCCCGTGGAGGTCCGCCGCTCGCCCTTGGACGCGGTGCACCGCGCCATGGGGGCGAAGATGGTGCCCTTCGGCGGCTGGGAGATGCCCCTCGCCTACGCGGAGGGGACCCTGGCCGAGCACCGGGCCTGTCGCAGCGACGCAGTGGCCTTCGACGTGAGCCACCTGGGCACGGTGCGGGTGGAAGGCCTGGACGCCTTCGCCACGCTGCAGCGGACCCTGACCAACGACCTTCGCCGCATCGGCCCGGGGCGGGCCCAGTACACCCACCTGCTGGACGACGCCGACGGGTCGGTCCTCGACGACATCATCGTGTGGTGGGTGGACCCCGAGGCCTTCGACGTCATGCCCAACGCGTCCAACACCGAGCGGGTACGCGGGGCGATCGGAGGCGTGGACAGCACCGAGGGACGGGCCGTGGTGGCCGTGCAGGGCCCCAAGGCCCGGGCCCGGCTGGAGGGAGTGGCGCCCGAGGCCGCCGCGGTGGCCCGCTTCGGCATCGTCCGCTTCGACTGGCGGGGCGTGTCCTGCGTCGCCGCGGGGACGGGCTACACGGGCGAGGACGGGGTGGAGTGCGCCGTGCCCAGCGGGGCCGGGGAGGCCTTCTGGCGGGCGGTGATGGGCGCGGGCGTGCACCCCGCCGGGCTGGGCGCCCGTGACACCCTGCGCCTGGAGGCGGGGCTGCCGCTGCACGGCCACGAGCTGGGCCCGGGCATAACACCCCTGCAGGCGGGCCTGGGGTGGGTCGTGGGCTGGGACAAGGGCGGGTTCCGGGGTCGGGCCGCCCTGGAGCGGGAGCGGACAAAGGGGGTGCGGCGGCGCCTGAGGGGCCTGGTGCTGGAAGGCCGCCAGCCTCCCCGGGAAGGCTTCGCCGTGGTGGTCGAGGGCAAGCCCCAGGGCGTGGTCACCAGCGGCAACTTCTCGCCCGTGCTGGAGCGGGGCATCGCCCTCGCCTTCCTGCCCCCGGGGGTGGAGCCGGGCGCCGTCGTCGGCGTGGAGATCCGGGGCCGCACGGTGCCGGCCACCGTGGTGAAGCCGCCCTTCGTGCGCCGCGGGGCCCCCGCCTCTCGGGCCGGCACCTAGTGCACCAACGCGGAGGTAACTGTGACGTCCATCGGCGTGTCACAAGGACCTCGGCGTTCCTCGCCCGTGGTGTCAGGCGAGCGACTTCGGGGCGACCCCCGACGGCCTGGTGCCAGGCAGGACCGGCGTGTCTCCCACAGGTGACGACGCCGGTCACGCCGGGCGGGGACCTGC
>VAXP01000069.1 GCA_005884125.1 Actinomycetota bacterium
CGAGGTCCAGCGTGAGCTGGAGGTCGTGGCCCTGGACGGGAGGCTGGCTCCCGAGGGAGCGCAGCACCCGGCCTCGGGCGTCGACCTCCAGCTTGGAGAGGCCGGGCTGGCCCCGGAGGTCGGCCTCGTAGGTCTGTTCCACCCCCGACTTCCCGATGCCGTCGCCCAGCCTGTACCCCTTGCCCTTGCGATCGGTCAGCTCGGAGTCGTTGATCTCCCCGACGTAGCCGATGACGTGGGCGGCCAGGGTCCCGAAGGGATAGGCCCGCTCCGGGAGCTGGCTGACCTCCACGCCGGGAAAGTCCTCCTGATGCTCCCGGATGTAGACGAGCTTGGCCTTGTCGACGTCGACCGCGACGGGGGCGGGCTTGTAGGGGCTGAAGCGGGGGTCGGCGATGCGGCCCCTGACCTCGTCGTCGCTCACGCCCAGGAGAACGGCCAGGCGGTCCACCACCTCGGGATGCCGCTTGGCCTCGGCCCGGGCCAGGGTGATGGCGTCCGCGACGCGGTTGTCCACGAGCACCTTGCCCGTGCGGTCCAGGATCCGGCCTCGGGGGGCCGCGTCGTACACCAGGCGCACCCCGTTGGCCGTGGCTGCCACCCGGAAGGTGGGCGCGGCCAGGACCTGCAGGTACCAGAGGCGGGCCAGCAGCGTGCCGAAGAGCGAGAGCACGACCAGCCCGACCACCCCCAGGCGCAGGCGGGAGTTCATCTGGGCGTCTTGGTGTACCCGTGTTCGGGGCCGGGACGGGCCAGGGCCCAGCGCACGAGAGGCATGAGGGGGAGGGCGAGGGCGGCGTTGGTGAGGCTCACGACGGCGACCACGGCTGCCGGGTGGTCGTGGGTCAGCTGGGCCTGGCCGAAGAGCAGGCCGACGAGCACGAAGAGGGAGACGCCCAGGGCGCTGCCGGCCAGCACCGTCAACGGCGACATCCACCACGTCGAGCGCATGACGGACGAGGAGATGGAGCCCATGGCGAAGGCGACCAGGCAGTAGGTCAGGGCCGAGAGGCCGAAGGGGGTCTCGAGGAACAGATCGGCGACCAGGCCGGCGAAGAAGCCGACCACCGCGCCTCGCTCGGGACCGGCCACCAGGCCTGCGCCCAGGGCCAGGACGAGCAGGGCCTCGGGGTGCACATCGTGGACCCGGAGCCTGACCAGCAAGGAGGTCTGCAGCACGAGCACGACGACGAGGACGGCGGCGATGCGCAGGCGGGTCACGTCCGTCAGGGGTGGGGTGCCCACTGGAGGACGGTCAAGAACTCGAGCCTGCGCAGGTCGACCAGAGGGCTGAGCTCCACGTCCTGTTGCAGTGCCCCCGGGCGCAGGCGGGCGGACACCACCTGACCCACGGGGATGCCGGGAGGGAACGCGCTCTGCTGGAGCCCGCTCGTCACCACGACGTCACCGGCGTTGACCTGGGTGCCTGGGTCGACCAGGTCGACCCGCAGCCGGGAGGGCGACCCCGTGCCCGCCGCGACCCCGACGTCGCCCGTGGCTGCCAGCCGCACCCCAACGTTGAAGGTGGGATCGGTGAGCAGGAGAACGGTGGACCGCGTCCGGGCCGCCTCGACCACCTTGCCGACCAGACCCGCCCCCGACACCACGGCCATGCCCCGGTCCACGCCGCCGTCACGGCCGCGGTCGATCTGTACCGTCACCTCGAAGTTCGAGAGCGACGCGCCGACGACACGGGCATACACGCGCGGGATGTCGCCCGCGAAGCCGATCCCGAGCTGATCGTGAAGGGAGCGGTTCTCCCGGGCCGCGTCGGCGTTCTGGAGGGCCTCACCCCGTAGCTGGGAGTTCTCCTCACGCAGCCGGGCGTTCTCCGACCTCAGGTCCCCGTAGTGCACCGCGCCTTCGAAGAAGTTGCCCACCGGCCGCAGCACTCGGTCGGAAGCCGACTGCACCGGGGCGAAGAGGTCGCGAGCGTCGACCTTGGCCCGGTGAACCAGGCCCGAGGTGTCCCCCCTGTAGTCGAGGGTGATGATGGTGGCCGCCGTCAGCACCAGGAGCAACAGGATGAACCGGGGGCGGGCGGGGCGACGGTAGACGACCACAGCTGCGCGTGGCGCAGACCTAGCGCGCGCTCGAAGAGATCAGGACCTGCTTGAGAGCTTGGAACTCCTCGAGGCACTGGCCGCTGCCGATGGCGACAGAGTGCAGGGGATTCTTGGCGATGACTATGGGCATGCCCGTCTCGGCCGAGAGGCGGGCGTCCAGCCCGTGCAGTAGGGCTCCGCCGCCGCAGAGGACGATGCCCTGCTCCATGATGTCGGCCGCCAGCTCGGGGGGCGTCTTGTCCAGGGTGATCTTCACCGCGTCGACGACGGAGGAGACGGGCTCCTCGATCGCCTCTCTGATCTCCTCGGTGGTCGTGACGATCGTCTTGGGCAACCCGGTGATCAGGTCACGACCCCGGATCTCGGCGTGGAGCTCCTCCTCGAGCGGGCAGGCAGATCCCAGGGCGATCTTGATCTCCTCCGCGGTGCGTTCGCCCAGGGCCAGGCTGTACTCCTTCTTGATGAACTGGATGATGGACTCGTCGAGCTCGTCACCGCCTATGCGGATGGACTGGCTGGTCACGATCCCGCCCAGGGATATGACCGCCACCTCGGTGGTCCCTCCGCCGATGTCGACGACCATGTTCCCGGTCGGCTCGTGGACGGGCAGCCCGGCGCCGATGGCGGCCGCCATGGGCTCCTCGATTATGTAGGCGGGCTTGCGGGCGCCTGCGTACTCGGCCGCTTCCTGCACGGCTCGCTGCTCGACCCCCGTGATGCCGGAGGGGACGCAGATGACCATGCGAGGCTTCGCGAACCGGCGCTGGTGCACGCGGTGGATGAAGTAGCGCAGCATCTTCTCGCAGATCTCGAAGTCGGCGATGACGCCGTCCTTGAGGGGACGGATGGCGTGGATGTGGCTCGGCGTGCGCCCGATCATGCGCTTGGCCTCCAGCCCCACGGCCACGGGCCGGCCGTCGTTGACGTTCACCGCGACAACCGACGGTTCGTTGAGCACGATGCCGCGGCCACGCAGGTAGACGAGCGTGTTGGCCGTGCCCAGATCCACGGCCATGTCGCGACCGAGGAAGGACGAGAAGAAGCTTTCCGACATCCCTCGGGCCTCCTCGGGCCAGGCGGAGGTCGCCCCGCCCCAGGCTAGGGGGAGGCACCCGACACCCACAAGCCCGCAACGCGCCTCGACGACGGCTCAGGAAAGGTCTGGGAAGAAGACCTCGATCTCTCGCGTTGCGGACTCGGCCGAGTCGGAACCGTGGACAAGGTTCTCCGTCAGCTCTAGAGCGAAGTCACCCCGGATCGTGCCCGGCGGCGCGTCGAGAGGGTTGGTCGGCCCCATCAGGGCGCGCACGACCTTCCAGGTGTCCTCAACACCCTCGACGACCAGCACCAACGAGGGCGAGCGGGTGATGAAGTCGACGAGATCGCCATAGAAGGGCTTGCCCTGGTGCTCGGCGTAGTGACGGCCCGCCGTCTCCCGGTCGATGAGACGCAGCTCGGCCGCGACCAGACGAAGGCCCCGGCGCTCGAGGCGGCTGAGGATCTCGCCCGCCAAGCCCCGCTCGACGGCGTCGGGTTTGCATATCACCAGGGTCCGGGCGGTCACGATCGGGGGAGGCTATCTGCACCCCGCCGGCCTGCGGCCCGGGTGTCAACCCACGCCGACGACCAGCTCCCTCCGGGCCGCGCCCACGACGTACAGGGAGCCGGTGACAAACACCAGGTCATCGGGCCCGGCCAGCTCCAGACCGCGCTGGACGGCGGCGGCGGGGTCGATGACCACCTCCGCCTGCAGCCCGAGCCCGGCGGCTGCCGCGGCCAGCTCGTCGGGAGGCATGGCCCGGGGCGACGGGGGGGCGCAGGCGATCACGGTCGCCACCCGGGCCGGGCCCAGGGCCTCGAGCATGCGGGTCACGTCCCGGCCCTGGAGCACCCCCATGACCACGACCCGGCGCTCCACCGACCCGAACTCCTCCTCGAGGGTCGCCCCTGCCGCCTCGGCCCCGGCCGGATTGTGGGCGCCGTCGAGGATGCAGAGGGGGCGGCGCCCCACCACCTCCATGCGCCCGGGCGAGGTGACCCGGGCGAAGCCCTGGACGATCACCTCGGTGTCCAGGGGCCCGCCGAAGAAGGCCTCGGCCGCGGCGAGGGCCACCGCCGCGTTCTCGCCCTGGTGGGAGCCGTGGAGGGGCAGGAACAGGTCGGGATAGCGGGCCTCGGGCGTGGACAGCTCGATGAGGCGGCCACCGTGGGCCACCCGGTTGTCCAGGCAGGCGAAGTCCCGGCCCCGCAGCCAGACGTCGTCGGCCCCCGCCTCCAGGAAGACGCGGGCCAGCTCGGAGCGGGTCTCGCCCAGCACCAGCGTCCTGGTGGCCCCGGGCTTCACGATGCCCGCCTTCTCCGCGGCGATGTCCTCGAGCGTCGGGCCGAGCAGCTCCACGTGGTCCAGACTCACGTTGGTCACGGCCGCGACCTGGCCGTCGGCCACGTTGGTAGCGTCCCAGCGTCCACCCAGCCCTACCTCCACCACCGCCGCGTCCACGGCCTCGTCGGCGAACCAGCGGAAGGCGACCGCGGTGAGGATGTCGAAGCGGGAGGGTGGCTCGGGCATGAGCCCCTCGAGCTGGGCGATGGCGGCCAGCTGCTCGGCAAAGGTCTCGTCGTCTATCGGCTCGCCCCCCAGGGCGATCCGTTCGTTGATGCGCTCCAGGTCGGGGCTGGTGTAGGTGCCCACCGACAGGCCCTTGGCCTGCAGGAGAGCGGTGATCATGCGGGCGGTCGAGCCCTTGCCGTTGGTCCCGGTGAGGTGGATGACGGGGTAGGCCCGCTGGGGATCGCCCATGAGGTGGCACATGCGGCCCATGCGCTCCAGCGTGGGCGTCTCCCGGCGCCCGGCCAGGATGGCTTCGAGGTTGACGTGGCGCTCGAGCCACGCCAGCGCCTCTGTCAGGTCCTGGTTCAGCTCCGCGCTGAGACGAGCCGGCGGCGGGAGGCGTCCGAGGCCCGCCCCGGTCGGTGGTTGCTGCTCAACCGGTGGTCCAGGGACGCGACTGCACGTTCACGGGCGAGCTCGGCCGTGCGCTTGGTGCCCTCGGCCGCCCTGGTGGCCAGCTGCTCGACCCGGGGCCGGGCCGCCTCGGCCGCCTGCTGGGCCGCCTCCCTGGTCGTCTCGGCCAGCTGCACCACCTTGGGGGTCGCCGCCTCGACCAGGTGCTCGACCCGGGGCCTGGCCGCCTCGGCCGCCTGCTGGGCCGCCTCCCTGGTCGTCTCGGCCAGCTGCACCACCTTGGGGGTCGCCGCCTCGACCAGCTGCTCGACCCGGGGCCGGGCCGCCTCGGCCGCCTGGGCCACGACCTCCCGGGCCTGCTCCAAGGCGGGGCGGGCCGCCCGCACCACCCCGGCCGCCAGCCCGGCCCGGCGCGCCATCGCCCTGCGGGTCCGGCGGGCGCGGCGGAGGTCCAGGCCCAGGCCCAGCACGGCGCCGGCCACGGCCACCTCACCGCCGACCCGTAGCCCTTGGCCCACGACCACGTCGATGGTCTCGTCTCTTCGGTAGGCCCGCAGGGCGGCCACCGCCCCCCCGACGGCCCCCCCAACCAGCGCTCCCGTCCAGAGCTTCCTCATGAACCGACCCTCTCCTCAGGGGCCTGCGAGCAAACCTGCGCCCCGCCCGCCCCTGCCGGCGGGGACGCTAGGAGGCGGCCCGACGGGGGCGCTCGACCTTGGCCGGGGTCTCGGGCCGGGTGACCAGGGTGGGGTTGACCCGGTCCAGCACCACGGAGCGGTCCACCACGCACTTGCCGATGTCGGAGCGGCTGGGCAGGTCGTACATGACCTCGAGGAGGACCT
>VAXP01000070.1:0-1870 GCA_005884125.1 Actinomycetota bacterium
GCTGGACCACCTAGGACGGACATGGCCAGCACTGCCCCAGCAAGTGCCGCTTTGCGCAACATCAGTGCGTTTCCTCCTGTCGGTTGTCAAACTTGCAGCGGCGGAAGTGTTGCCGATGGGTTACAAACCGCGCAATTCCGTCCCCGACCCCTCCGAACTCTGAAGCCCTGCCCCTGTCTGTCACGGGTAGCGATTGAAAGTTCCCCTCGCCGGATCAGTAGTGCCAGACGAACCAGTCGGGCGCCGCTTTCGAGGAACGCGTCGCGTCCCTCGGCCGCCTCGTCGGTCATGTAGGCGAGGCAGCTGTCGCACCGGCGAACATCTGTTGGCCGACGAGCCCGTGGTCGATGAGGTTGAGGGCGAACCTTGAACATGCGCTGGGCCGTCGGGCTCTTGCCATTGATCCGCCTGGCCCCAGTCGAGAGCGACCGCTTCGCACTCGCGAGGCGCCGTTATGGGTGGCCGACGCGCCGTCGGCTTCCGCGCTATCGAGCGCGCGTTAGGCGCTTCGTCGGTTGACCCTGGCGGCCGATGTCCCGCCGCTTGCCCGTGGGGCGACATCGCGGAGAGTGACGAGGCTGGCCGGGCACCATGTGGGCGGTGCGGACGCACGTATAGCCGTCGATCGGGACGGGTTGAACACCGTGCCGAGCGTTCCATCGCCGCCTGCTGGCAGTCGAGGCCGCGGAGGTCAGTCGAGGAGGCCCTGACGCCTGGCGACAACGATTACCTGGGCGAGGAAGAAGACGTACTTGGTGGCGTCGATCACGTGGTTCAGGAAGACGTGCCGGGAGAACAGGGTCCCCAGTGGGTCGAGCTGCTCGAGCGCCTTCTCTTTCCTACGGTCGTTGTGGAAGTAGCCGCCGTTCAGCCATAGGTCCATGACGTGGGCCGGCTCCATCGGCCGGCCGTTGTCGACCAGCCGCATCCCTCCGACTTTGCACGCAGCCCGCCACTCCCGCCGGGCGTCGGCCATCTGATCCCGCAGCCGGTCGGAGCGGATCTCTTGGTAGAGGACGTTGTAGACCCGGTCGACGTAGACCGACTCATTGTCGCTCACGAACTTTCGGAAGGTCAGCAGGAACGACCGGAACAGGGCCTCGTTGGGTTCCCGGCTGGTCGCCCCCAGCGGGCCCCCCGCCTCGAACTTCAAGCTGAGCTCGATGTTGAAGTGGCCCTCCTGCACGGCCGGCTCCCGGCGCAGCTCCTCGGCCCGCTTGACGAAGACGTCGAACAGCTCGCTCGGCGAGAGGCCGTCTCTCGTGATGGTCCTACGGCCCACGCGAGCCAGGATGCCCCAGACTTGTGACACCTCAAGGGACCGGAGAGGCTCCCGGGCTCAGTCCTCGACGTCGAACGGCTCACCAGCCGGCTTGCCCTTCTGGTAGCGGGGAACTCGCCACTCTCCGCCAGCCTCTGCACGCTCGGAAGGCTGAGCTCAAAGGGGACATCGTGGGCGCGGCGCTCACGGTCCCCACAGAGCACCGAGCGCCCGTGTTCGGACCTCGGCTCAGGGTCCACGCTCAGCATCGCGATACATCCACGAAATAACCTGTCTACGTGGCAGAACTGGACCTAGCGTTGCTGTGCACCTCAGCTACATTTCGCGAGGGCTTGCTTTCAGTGCTCGAGGCAGGTCTCGAACGCTTCAGTCCCGACAATTATCCGGCAAACCTCGCCCCGGTCCTCGTCTTCCGGCTGAGCTTCTCCGAAGATGACTTCGGTACTGCGCACGTGGTCCGCATCACCGTCCGACACGATGACGGAGAGCCCGTCGCGGAAGTGGGCGTTGGCGTCACCTACGAGCCTCCTGCCGAGAGCGACCCGGCTCTCTCTCACTTCACCGTTGTGATTCATCAGCTTCTTATGC
>VAXP01000070.1:1971-10007 GCA_005884125.1 Actinomycetota bacterium
TATGCACGAAGCCGCATGGCAGAGCGGGGCGTCTCTGAAGTGGACGTCGATTCCGCCCTCGCGCAGGAGGTTCGTCCACCCCGGCCCGGCAACCGGCCCGGCCGACTCATCCGATCTGGCCTGGACACTAGGGGGCGTATGATCGAGGTGGTGCAAAACGAGCATGGTGAGATTGTGAACGTGCTTATTCCACGGCGATGAACTACCGCTACGATCCCGAGTCTGACGCCCTCTACGTATCGATCACGCCGGGGAGAATTGATCGGACGGAGGAACTCGAGGATGGGGTAGTAGTGGATCTCGATGCGGCTGGGGCGCTGATCGGAATCGACGTCATGGTGCCCTCGCATGGTTGGAACCCCAAAGCAATTTCCGACCGATTCAGGCTTTCGGAGACGGACGTTTCGTTTCTCGAGAGGCTCGCCAGAGATGGCCGTTTTAGCCCCGCGCTGCAGACTGAGTTCGTGAGCGAGACGGCAAAGAACGTCGAGGTACAACAAACTCCGCCGCGCGTGCCGGCGTCCGCCTAGAGGCGCCCGGACACATTCGCAAGGGACGCAGCTGAGGCTGCAGTCTGCTCAGTCGATTCTGTCCGCTACGGCATCGCCCTCGGTGACTGCTCCCACGAGCGAGCCGGCGGTCTCGGTCGTGACCGCGCTGTCATCAGATGCGCCCAGGGTGCCACTGTTTACGACGGTTCATCGCCGCCTGTGGGTGCCGGAAACTCGATCCACAAAGCAGCGACCTGGTGCTCATCGATGAGTCCGCCCACCCAGTCACGCCTGAGGAGTGCCTCGTGACCCCGCGGCGAGGCAGCGAACCCATTCCGATGGTGCCGCGCTGCCGAGCCGCATCTCGCCCACCCGCTTGAACCCGGCTCCCAAAAGAGTTGGGCGGGGATCCGCGATGGCCGTCAACAAGATCCGTCAGGCGGCCAGCTTGTACTCGTGGATGAGCCCGCCGAGGCGGTCCTGCCTGAGGACGGGTGTATCCGCGTCTGGTGACCGGGCGGCGGTCCGGCCCTCGGGAGGACACTGTCCGAGCGAGCGGTGGGGACGGTGACCGTTGTAGTGGGCCAGGTATTCGCTGAGCACGGTGGCGAGCTGACCTCGTCCAAAGATCAAGAGCCGGTCGAGACACTCCCGGCGCAGGGTGCCTATGGCTCGCTCGCACACGGAGTTGGCCTTCGGAGCCCGGAAGGGTGTCCTTATGACCTCAATGCCCTCGGCCGCGAACACTGAATCGAAGCTGGCGGTGAACTTGGTCTCCCTGTCGCGGATCAGGAAGCGGAACCCGCAGAAGCTGCCGGACAGTTCCCGGGCCCGCTGGGCCAGCCACTCGCCGCTCGGGTTGGGGGTGATCCCGCCCAGGTGCATGCGCCGGCTGCCCAGCTCGACGAACACGAGCACGTACAGCCGGCGCAGAAACACGGTGTCCACGGTGAAGAAGTCACAGGCGAGCACGCCCTTGGCCTGGGCGGCGAGGAACTCCGACCACGTTGGACCTGTCCGCCGCGGGGCTGGGTCTATGCCGTGGCGTCGCAGGATCGACCACACGGTGGACGGCGCCACCCGATAGCCGAGGCCCACCAGCTCGCCCTGGATGCGCCGGTAGCCCCACTCCGGATTCTCCTGGGCCAGGCGCAGAACGAGGCGGGAGATGGCGGGGGCGGTGGGGGGCCGTCCCGGGCCTCTCCGGGGGTAGGTCCAGCGCCGAGTGAGGAGCTGGCGATGCCAGCGCAAGAGCGTGCCGGGCTGGACCAGGAACGCGGCCCAGCGCCGGCGGGGGAGGAGGGCGCTCAAGGCTGCCAGCAGGGCGCGATCGGCGTGATCGAAGGCCGCCCGGTCTACCTGGCGGCGCAAGACGGCGAGCTGGTGGCGGAGCACCAGGATCTCGACGTCTTTGGCGTCGGCAGCGCGCAAGCGGAGAACGACGAGGGCCAAGGCGCCACGCACGGCTCGATACAGAAAACGGAGGGCCATCGACCGGGCAGCTTGGTCGACTCGATCTCGTTTGGCCAACCTGAGCTTCGCGGCACGGACGATGGAGTTCCGGCACCGTCAGGGTGCGGTTCAGTCAGTTGGGGATCATGCAGCCACGGTGACTATCGGCTCACCAAGCCTGAGACCGCCAGCAGAACCGCAGAACCGAGCGCTTCCGAAAGCGAAGATGCCCCCGTCGGCTGCCACCAACCAGTACCCGTTGGGCCCTGCAGGCGCCATAGCAACGATCTTGTCGTTCAGGCGGACACTCCCGGTGGATCCATAGAATGCCGCGTCGCCAAAGCTGAACACGCCCCCATCGGAGGCCACGAACCAGTAGCCCCGGCCGGTAGGCGTCGCGGCCATCTGCACGATCGGCGCGTTGAGGTGCACAGCTCCGGTAGATCCGTAAAACCCGGCGTTGCCGAATGCGAACACGCCCCCGTCCCGGGCTACGAGCCAGTAGCCATTGCCATCCGGTGTCGTGGCCATGCCCACGACCGGCTGGTTGAGGACCACGCCACCTGTGGAACCGAGGAACTTGGCATCTCCGAATGAGAAAACGCCGCCGTCTGCCGCCACGAGCCAATAGCCCCGTCCCGATGGTGTCGAGGCCATGCCAACGATGCGGCTATTGAGCGTCGTCCCACCTGTCGAGCCGACGAAGGAGGCGTCGCCGAAGCTGAATATCCCTCCGTCGGCAGCCACGAGCCAATAACCGCTCCGGGACGGGGTCGCGGCAGCCCCCACGACTGGGGCACGCAAACGGGAGGCTCCACCCGAGCCAACAAACTGGTGGTCTCCGAAGGCAAATACCCCGCCATCCCTGGCCACAATCCAATACCCCGCTGGCTGAGTCGAAGCGCTGCTTGACGGAGACGGGCTTGACGGCGGTGGTGTCGCGGCGGCGCTACCAGATCCGCTCGGGCCCACCAACGTGGTCGAGCTGGAAGGAGTCGGGGGGGCCGGCGCCTGGCCAGCGGGCGGGCCTGTGCCGCCACCAAAGCCGCCGCTACCGCCTCCGGTTCCGGCGCCGGGAACAGATGTGGATGTGGATGTGGATGTGGAGGATGTCGTGGTGGTGGAGGTGGTTGTGGACGAGCCTCCGCCGCTTCCGGGTCCCACCACACCGGAGGTGGTAGCGGTGAAGCGGTCGAGGTCGATGGCGGCGGTGATGCCGTGCGGGGTGACCACACGGATATCGACCGTGCCCGATGGCAAAGGAGGAGTGGTGACGGCGATCTGGGTGTCTGACACGGGGGTGAAACTGGCCTCGGTCGAGCCGAAGTCGACATGACTGGCCTGCGACAACCCGGTGCCGGTAAGGGTGAGGTGAGTCGACCCGGTGCCTGGTGCCGAGGGGATGGTCGTGCCGGTGATGGTGCTGAGGGCCGAATAGGCGACCAAGCCGCCTTGAGTGGGAACGACGAGGAGTCCTCCGCCCAGTCCCAACCCGACGGTGGTGTGCTGGTAAAACTGCCCTTCTGTGGACATCGGGATGGGGGCACCGGTGTTGGCCATCCATACGACACCGCCCGTGGCCGCGTCGAGACCGTAGACGTTGCCGCCCGAGGACCCTGCGTAGACAACGCCGTCTTCTGTAACCGGCGGCGTGGAAAGCTGTCCATCACCGGCGAAGGTCCACAGCTGGGTACCGGTGCTCGTGTCCACGGCCACGATGTCGTGGTGGAAGCCGTCAGCCTTGGTCGCTGAGAACAAGCCGATCTGACCGGAGAAGGCGACGGCGGGCCCATAGGGCTGAGGGCTCCCACCACCTGGGAACGTGCCTTGCTGTGCTCCGGTCGTGGCGTCGAGGATGACGTTGCTGTTTTCGGCGTTGCTCGTCCCGCATCCCCGCACATACAGGCTGTTGACGGTGAGGGCCGGGGTCGCCCCTCCACCCCCGCAACGGATGCGCCACCTCACCGCCCCCGTTTGCAGGTCGAACGCGTACGCGTAACTGGAATTCGTCTCCCAAACACCGTCGGATCGCACGGCGGGGGCACCCAAGTTGGTCCCTATGGTCTCGTCAGCGAACCACTTCACGCTGCCGTCGGACTCGTTGAGCGCAAACATCCCGCTGTCAACCACGACGATCCCGTTGGACGCCACCAGTGGCGCGAAGATACCGCCTCCGGAGGCAGCCAGCTGATCAGTCGCCCACACGACAGCGCCCGTTTCGGCGTCGATGGCGGTGATCGATCCGGCCGGCGCCATGACGAACAGCCTGCCGGCGTCATAGGCGAGACTGGCATGAAGGGCCCCGATGTCGAACGGACCCCACAGGTCGGCCCCGGTGGCGGCATCGAGGGCATAAAGGTTGGCGCCTCCGATGACGAAGACCCGGCCGTCGGCGATTACTGGGTAGGAGAGCATCTGACCGGCCATGTCGCTGCGCGACCAGGCCTGCTTGAGAGGAGGGACGAGGAGCCCCGTCTGCTGTCCCTCGTGAGAAGCGCCCACCTGGAACGAAGTTGCCTTGTCAGGCATGTAGGGCTCGGTCCCGTAGGTGAACCGGTCGCCCGACGAGACAGGGCTTGTGCCCTGGTCGTTCATTGCTCGGACATCTACGGCTCCAATCGAGGCCGGGGGCGCGCTCGCGACGATCTCGGTGTCGCTGACGAACCTGAACGAGTGTGCGGAACTCGCGCCGAACAGCACCTGGCTCGCCCCGGTCAAACCTCTGCCTGTGATGCGGACGCTGGATCCCCCCGAGGCTGGTCCGTTGGTGGGACTGATCGAAGCGACCACAGGTGTCTGTTCGTAGGTGTACCGGTCCGCTTGCCGTGGCGTGCTCGAACCCAGCAGCCCGGCTACGACGACGTCAACCGTACCGGTGCCGGGCGGGACGACCGCCCCGATGGTGCGGTCGTCTATGACCGCGAAACTCGGGCTCGGGTTGGACCCGAAGTTGACGGAGCTCGTACCGGAGAAGCCTGAGCCGGCGATGGTAACGGTCTGGCCACCGCTGGGCGGGCCGTAGTAGGGGGTGAGGGAACCCACCGAGACGGAGGGGACCCCGTACACGAAGAGGTCTGACTCCGTCGTGAGGGCGAGAGCATTGTCGCCCGCGTTGATCGAGGCTCCTAGCGGGTTAATTGCAGAGCCAGTGGGCTGGTCGTTCCATACCCGAGAGCCATCGCGCAGGTTGATGGCGGTGAGGGTCGTCGGCCCGCCCGTGCCGCTAGCCAGATACACGTATCCATTCTCGACGATGGATGACGCACCGTTGAGGCTGGTGCCATCGTTGTAGGTCCACAGCACCTGTCGAGTGGCGATGTTGACGGCGCGGAGGAGATTGTTCCGTTGGTCGATGGTGTATGCGACGCCGTCGGCGATCGCTGGCGTCGACGAAGAGGCGAACGTGCCGAGGAGCTTCCCCGTGGCCGCGTCGAGGATGTCGCTGTTTCCGTTGAGTGAATTAGGGGCGAAGACCAGCGACCCGGCGACCGCCGGCGCGCCACCCCCGCCCCCTGAGCACGGCCCGGGATGGTGCCACATCACCGAACCGGTCTTGCGGTCCAGGGCAGAGACCTGCGTGCAGCCGCTAGCCAAGTACACGGTGGTGGACGACACTGCCGGCACCTCGCCATCAGCAGCTCCTAACCACAGCTGCGAGCCGTCAGCTTCGTTGATGGCGTAGAGGCCGCCGTTCGCGGCGCTGGCGTACAAGGTTCCATCCGCTGCGGTGAGCCAGCCGCCGGCGTAGAAGTTGGGATTGGTAACCGACCATTTCTGCAGACCGGTGACGGCATCGACGGCGACCAGGGAAGGGTTGCCATTCGTTGGAGCGATGACGAACACGGTCCCGGCGTCGTAGGTGTAATGCCCAGAGCTCCCGAACGCGACCGCAGGCCAGGATGGTTGTCCCGTCGCGAGGTCGCCCGCCATGAGCGGGGTGCCGGAGATGCTGTCACGGTTGAGGGACCACTTCTTGACCAGGGGTGGCGCCATCGTGCCTGTCTGGGCTCCCGTATACGTAGGTCCGACCCTCTGGGTCGTGGCATCACCCGGCGGGGGAGTGGGTGTCGGGGATGGGGCCGTCGCTGACGTCGCGGCCGCCGGTAGGACCAATCTCCCGATGATCAGGGCCAATGACACGATCGCCACCGCGCGCCCCCGATGGGCGCGAACTGACCGCGGACCCATTTCCGTACGCCGACGTGATGCGCTGGCAAGGCGGGCGGATGCCGCTGTCGCTCGCCGTTGACCGGTCCGCCGCGCACCAACCAAGTTCCCGCCCCCTGTCGTGGACATGTAACGACCCCGAGAGGTAATTGGCCGTCAGCCGTCTAAGTCCTGCCGAATGGGCCAATTCCCCTGATCTGGACGCTCATCCGCGACAGGCGGAACGGCAGAGGAACGGGACTCCGAGCCCATGGGCGCGGCGCTGACCACGCCGAGAACCGACGGCCAGGCACACGGCGTGGCACTCGTACTCGAGGCAGGGCGGGCGACCGGGCACGGCCGGCGAGTGCCTGGATGAGCCCTCCTCCTCGGCGTGGTTGGTAGAAGACGGTGATCGTCGACAGCCGCCGCCCGATGGGCCCGGGCCCAGCCCGGGTGTTCGAGTTCGCACGCGTAGAGCCCTATGTCGGTGGGGCAGGCCTCACGAGGCGGAGTTGGGGGGAGCGGCACCAAGTGAACCAGCGGCACAGGTCGACGGCGTAGGACTCTCACTAGGTAGGCGGCCAGGAACCCGGCGAGGCGGCCGCCTCCGGCTTCTGCGGCGCGCGCGTCGTTAGACCAAGAGACGTCGAGTCCCCTGGCGGCGTGTGAGTCCGGAAACTCGATCCACAAAGCAGCGCGCTGGCGCTCATCGATGAGTCCGCCCACCCAGTCACGCGTGAGGAGTGCCTCGTGACCCTGTGGCGCGGCAGCGGACCCATTCCGCTGGTGCCGCGCTGACGAGCCGCATCTCGCCCACCGGCTCCCAAAAGAGCCCGCCCGATGCGCTCCGCCAGGGCTGGTCCGCCAGGCGTCGGAGGGCGTGGACCCATCCAACTGCCGACCGAGCCTCCGACCCTTCCGCTGGGGAGACTCGGGGGATTCGACGGATTTTGTCACCCTTCGTCCACATCTTGACGAATTCAGCCACTCTGCGTAGAGTTCACGCCGCGGCGGGATCGGGGGGCGAAGGGATGAGGGCCGGGGGGTGTACCGCGCTAGGCCTCGCCGGCACGGCACTTGCAGTCCTCGGTGTCGCTGCACAGGCGAGAGCCACTCCGTCAGCGCAGAACCACGTCTTCGTTAGCGCGCCGGCGGGCTTCATCGGCTGTCTAAATGTCATCGGAGTAAATGGTGGGACTGCCTGCCTTGAGGCGACCTCACAGAGCGATGGGGTACACCTCTCGTTCTTCGACGGCATCACCGCAGAAGAGGCTGTCGACCCGGGCGGCTCAATCACGGCGACCACTGTCTCGGGTGCACCGGCGATTCAGATCAGCGCCTCCTTGCCTCTCGCCGGGCACGTCCAACTTGTGTCCGTCGGTGGGTCCCAGACGACCACCGGTGTGGGATGCGAGTTGTGTTGGACACCCAACTATTCGATACATGCTGACCGCAGCGTCGCCGATGCCCTCACCCCACCCACCCCGATCCAATTCGGCACTACCGATGACCGCGGCACCATCGGCAACCTGCAGGTCAGCAACGGACGGCCCTTCTACTTCGAGTTCAACTCGTGGTGGGTCGGTTCCCCGGTGAGTGGCTACTACGTCGGTCCAGCGGTCGGATCCTGAGCACGGTGATGGGTCATGGCGCTCCGCCACATCTGGAACTCGTCGATCCCCCTTCTCGGCTCGGCCCGAACACAAATGGCTGCAACCAGCAGGAATACCTTACGAATAGGCCGAAGTAGGCCACTATCTCGCTTCTGGGGGGTCCATGATGGGACGACGTTGGATGGGACGGGTGTTCGCGCCCGGCTCACGCAAAGGCCGAATTGGCATCGTGGGCGCTGCCGCTCTCGCTCTGATTGCGCTCAGCACACAGCTCGCTCACGCCCAGACAGACGTCCAGCCATATGGCTCCTACACGTCGAACGAACTCAGC
>VAXP01000070.1:10038-10802 GCA_005884125.1 Actinomycetota bacterium
CGACCCAGTACATCACGCTCACGGTCAGGCTATGGCGGGGAAGCGAGGCCTCCGCAAGCGCCGGCGGCACGAGGGTCAATGAGAACTCCGTATGCCCGGGCACCTTGAGCGGCCAAACCTACTCCGACTGCCAGTCCGCGGACGCCACGCTGGTCGACAGGCACTGCCCGTCTCAGCAACCCTGCTTGACCATCGCGTGGTACGGGCGGATCGATCCGAGCAGTGTCACTGTCAACTCCGATCTGTCGTCGGCGTCCGCGAGCTTCACCTTCCCCCCCAACCCGCGGGCGAGTGCTTACGAGCCTTGTTCCGTCTCCGAGAACTGGCAGGCAACTGGATCGCCTACGACCGGAACCTCGGGAGACTGGTACCCAGACGCCAGCCTAGGTTTCGGCTCTTTCGATGCCACAACGCACCAACCTTCTGTGGCGAGCGGCTCAGACTGCACCGGTCTATCAAGTTCACCGAGCTCACAAGCACAGATCTACCAGTACAGCCGGCACACCGATGTCGGCACGACACTCGCAGGCTGAGCGGTTGTGGGTCCCGGAGGCCCCTGAAACCAAGTACGACGCGGCGTCGGCGCTGGCCCCCAAGACGCGACGCGGAGCGTCCGAAGCGTCGACGGTTGCAGGGATGCCGCGGCTCATCGCGGAAGTTCAGATGTGATGCTGTATCGCCGAGCCGCCTCGGCCACTCGACGCAGCTGGTCGTGACGGCGCGCGACCATAACGACTTGAGGTGCGCTGTTCTGTCGCGACGCA
>VAXP01000071.1:0-4311 GCA_005884125.1 Actinomycetota bacterium
GGCCGACGGCGAGGGCTGGTTCGAGGACTACTGGCGGCTCCTCGAGGCCCGCTGCCCTGGGGTGTGGCGGGCCCAACGGGACACCGACTGGAGCCGAGACTCCGTCGCCGCGACCGGGGAGTTCGAGTCCGTCGGCCAGACGATCATCCCCTGGGTGCGCTCCGTGAGCATCGAGACGTGGATGCGGGATCAGCGGAGCCACTCCTACGTGATAGCCCTCACCAAAGCCGATCGAGCCCGGCTCCTGCGCGAGGCCCAAGCCATCCTCCACGCCGGGTTTCCCGAAGGCCAGATGGCTGTGGCCTACCAGTGCCGCCTGTGGCTGGCGCGCCGGCGCTAGGAGGCCACGTGCTCGTCGTTCACGGCACCAGGAAGTTCCTCGATCGAGTGAAGGGACCGGTCAACGCGGGCGACGAAAAGTCGACCACCGAATTGGGGGACTGGTACGCGACGGTGCTCTTCTGGAAGCCACAGGTCGCCCTGTTCGTAAACGAACTGACCCTCGTACCGGTGCTCGTGCCAATGGCTCCGGCCGTGACGGTCCTCGATCGCCTTGTCCCGAGTGTCGCAGCCGTGCTCAGAGCGCACGGCTTGGGTCCCTTGCTCGTCGACAACGAGGTAGCGGAGATGATGGAGCAGCGCCTCACGACCACGCAGAACCGGAGCGTGGTCGGGATCATGAACGAGTTCGCGTATCTGGGCGAGGTCTACGTCCGGTCGAACGACGCCATCGACCTTCCGGCCCTGTCCCTCCGCCTCGCCAAGACTCCGTGCGGACCGCTGTATGCCAGACATGGGAGTCCTGACCGGGAGTTGGTGGCCTTCGCGGCCCAATGGCCCGAGTAGCGGTATTGGGCGATCCGGCTGGAGACGGGGGCCGCGACGCTGTGAAGGCGCGTGAAGCGCCGTTCGGCTATGGCTGGCGGCCGTCACGACCCGATGTTCGGCTCGAGCGTTAGGGACGCCTGGAGGGAGGCAGGGCAATCGAAATGACACGATCAGCGAGGTGGTCGGTCCGGTCGAAGTCGTCAAGGCGCCGCAGCTAGACGACCGGCCGTGCAGGGCCTTAGGGACGCTGGCCCTCCTTTAAGGTCAGTCCGGCGCCCGGGGCCAAGGAGGATGGAACACCCCCAAGGGCGAATGCCTTCCTGGACCGAGTGAGAATGGGGGTGTCGGGCAGACTGAGGTTCAAGGCTCTGGCCGCTGGCCTTTTGTGTGCGTCGCTCGTCGGTGTAGTGCTGCACGCTCGTTCGCCGCGTGTCCGGACACTCACGGCCAACAGCGGAGCCCCGCCGGCCAGAGGGCTGCCGGAGCCCGGGCTCGCGTCCGACACCACAGTGTCTACCGTCCCCGGTGGCTCGCTCGTCGCCACGGGAACATCAATCATGGCCCCGCCTCATACCCCTCCTCGAACGCTGGTGTCGCTCCGGCCGTCGGTGGTCACAACCTCAACTACCACCGCAGCCCGGGACCAGATCGGCAAGGTCGTCAATCTTCCTGGCGTTGGTCTGTGGGTCCTGGACGTCGACACAGCGTCGCTCCGCCGCCTACGAGACCCTGCGCCAGCATCCCTGTCTGGTGCCTCGGTCTTCTTCGCCGAGGGCCGCGATGTGAGCAGCATGCCCCTGGCGGGCGGTCCTGCCATACACCGCTACACCGTGCCTGACTTCATGAGCGACTCATGGGTCGCGCCGCCCTACAAAATCGACCACAGCCGGGAGCGTGTCACCGGAATCGAGATGTCGCCCGATGGCCACGCTGCCGTCTATGTCCAGGCGCCCACGGTCCCGAACGGCGGGATCGTGGGCGACTCGGCCCTGCTCGATCCGTCGGGCAAGCAGATCGCACTCCTCGACAACGACTGGCCCTACCAATGGACCAGCGACGGCACGGCGCTGGTGGCGTGGAAGGCGGGAGCCGGACTCGAAGCCATCCGTCCAGACGGCAGCTTGTTGTGGGGCCCGGTACCCAACAACCAGGTCTACCCGAGACATCTCCGAGTCTCGCGCGACGGCTCGACGGTGCTGTTGAGTTCCAGCTCTAATGTGATGGGCGCTGAGGGCGACGTTTGGCGTTTCGACGTCCGAGCCTTGGCTTTCACGCATATGCAAGAACTGCGGGGTACGCCGGCGTTTGCCCCCGACGGCCGCATCATTGCTCCTCGAGGGCCCGCGGCGGGCGGTACCACGCCCGAGATCAAGGACGACGTGATCTTCGATCCGCGATCTGGCCGAGTCACTACCTATGCCTTTCCGGGCGATTCGGGAGCCTGGTCATCGTCGCCCGACCGCATCGTGTCGTTCGGCCCAGGCTTGCACCCGCCGCAGTCACAACCCACGTTCCGGCTCTTGACGGCCCAGGCGGACGCCGTTCTCACCCTCGATGCCCACACCCTGTGCGTCGCGCCCACACAAGAAGGTGGTGGCTCCGCATCTGGATGGTGGGCGCCCCCGACGTGGTCCGTCGACGGCAAGTCGATTCTGTTCACCGCGACTGCACTGGGCGGCGGACCCGGCACTTTCTGAGCCCACCATCAAGGGGCGAACCCGGGTCAGTGGAGCTCACGCGGCCGCCTGACAGGTGCGAGCCCGAGTTACCCACCGTCGACCGACGCCATCTACGCGCCGCTCAGGACGGCCCCGGTCCGGTGGGGCTGGAACATTATGGGCGGCCGATATGGGCGGCTCTGGATCGCGAATCGACGGCAGGTGCGCCCAGGAACCGGCATTACGAGCGGTCCAGCCGCTAAGCCGGTCGATGGCGGACTGGGCCAGCAAGGCGGCGGCGACACTCGGGCCGACGATCTGCACGCCGATCCGGCACTCTGTTAGGCGTGTCCGAGCACAAGACCGTGAAGCTGTCGGAGTCGCCCATTCGCCTTCGTCCTGATGGCACCGCTGCGGTGCTGCCAAGTCAGGGGTACCCAGCCGACGCATGGCAGGCCGGCGAGGTGCTGATGACTGAGAGCTCGCGTCACGGCGGGGAGCGCCACCTGGACGGCGACGAGCTTGTCTACTTGGTCTCAGGTTCGGCTCATCTGTCACTCGACCAGGACGATGGCGACCCTGAGGTCGTCGGTCTTGAGGCCGGACACGCTTTTGTCGTGCCCCGAGGGACCTGGCATCGTCTCCTCATCGACGAACCGAGCCGGCTGCTGTTCGTCGGCACCGGCCGGACCGAGGTCCGACCTCCCGGGCATTCTCAATAGCGACGCCAGATCCGCCAACCGGGCGAGCGATAAGTGTCGCTACCGAGCGGCTGACAGACTCCTAGTTTGCGGTCCCGACTTCGAGGAGAAGCGATGCATGCCCTACTTGTAACTGCAGACGTCGAGCCAGGCCGCGAGGACGAGGGCTTGGAGTATCTGCGGGCAATGCTTCCCGACCTCCAACAGATACCTGGGCTGTTGTCGGGATATTGGCTAGCGACGACGAAGGACGGCGAGAGTCTCGCCATTGTCATCTTCGAGGACGAGGCGGCTGCCAAGGAGATGGCTGAGATCGGACTGCCGAACGCCCCTCAGCCTCCTGGTGCCACCTTCCGCCGTGCAGAGGTGCGGGAGGTTGTTGCTCAGATCTAAGCCGCGTGCGGACTCGCTGAACTAGTCGACTCCGCACGCGCATAGGTGCCGATCTTCGTCGGTCGTGGTCGCGGGCGAACCCGACCGGAAATGTCGGCTCGAGTACGCGCCGGTCGGTTCGCTTCGCCCAAGCAGGTCGGCCGCGAATATGTGTGCTGGATATGGCCTGTCTCTGACCGGCCTCGGGGGCACCCCGGACCGGCGCCCGGCGTGGGCTCTCAGGCGGTCCTGAACCTTCGAGACCGTCACGGGAGCTGCCACGCCCGCAACGGCGCGTTTGAAGCAGCGGGACGTTCGATCTAGATCATGCCGGTATGAGCTCCGTGGCGAAGTCCAGCAGCGACGACGCGTGGGCGTGATCCTCTGACCGGCACCAGCCAAGCGGGTCGATGTGAACCGGCGTCAAACCTGCCGCTCTCGCGCCCATGACATCATCGACCACCGAGTCTCCGACGTGGATGCAGAGCGAGGGCTTCGTCGACAGGGCCCGGACGGCCATGTGGAAGATCCGGGGGTCGGGCTTGCGAATGCCGACGACCTGTGAGTCTGCCACCGTCGCGACGGGGACGAAGACGCCGGAGGTGCTGCAGAGCTCAGCCGCCACGAGTAGTTCCTCCATCTCACCGTGCGCCGAGTTGGACACGACAGCCAAGCGGTATCCGGCGTCGACGAGACCCACGAGAGCGTGTGCTGCGCCCGGCGCGGCGACCCACGGCGTTCCGACATACACC
>VAXP01000071.1:4402-4934 GCA_005884125.1 Actinomycetota bacterium
GGATCATCTCGTAGTGCGCCCGCCAACAGGTGCCGTCGTCCGGCTCGGTGCCAAACTGGGCGAGGACTTGCCGAAGAAAGCCAGGGTCTGGCAGCAGAAGGACGCCAGCCGCGTCGAGGGTCATCGCCCGCTGGTGACGCATCTCGTAGGGACCTCGCTGTCGTGGCACGGCGATCTTATGATCGCAGAGCGGCCGCAGAAGGCGCCCCGAATGAGACGGTTCTGAACAGCGCCTGCCATAAGCAGGCCAAGGCCGATCACGTCCGCGACGCGCCGATCGGCTCGTCGCGGAGACGAGCGCGGACCGTGATTCGGTTGGAGCGTTATGTGCTCGGCGCCGGGCGGTCTGCGCCAACGGCGCCGGCGTGGGCATACTGGCTATCCGAGGCGCCAGGTTGGGAGGTTTAAGGTGTCGGCTGCACTTTATGAACGAGGTGCCGACCGCGAGACCTGCGAGTGGTGCGGTCGCGAGGGGGAGGAGATCCCGCTCCACGTACGTGGTCAGAGCGGCTCTCCCGAGCTCGCCAGCCCT
>VAXP01000071.1:4945-5528 GCA_005884125.1 Actinomycetota bacterium
GGGCTGATTCACCCGCACAAGTACAACGTGACCAGCGGCAACGACCCAGTAGCCGTGAAGGAGAAGGTGGATCGCTGCCGGGGGGTCGCCGTTGGTGAGGTTCTGCAGCTTCTTTCGGAGCGCTATCGTGCCGACGGCCGGCCTCGCCCGAGTTGGGCAGCCCAGTGGCCTGCCTGGCCACCAGAAGTGCGTTGGCCATAGCAGGCCTTCCGTGAATATCGCTTTGCCGGGCGCCCGTCGGCGTTTACCCTCCCGGTCTTCGTAAGGAGGTTGGGTCAATGGAACGCGACGACGAGGTGACGTTTTGAATCGATGAGCAGCGCCGCAGGGGGTTCCCTCAGCGAGACTCACGTCAAGCGCGGAGACCGGGTCGTTCACGGTGACAAGGAGTTCTCGGAGCGACTCGCCGAAACGATCCATGCCCGTGCGGCTCGGGGCGCGCTTTCAAGCGCTGCTGTATGAAGTCCGGTCGCTTCGATGGGTCGCCCCGCGGCTACTACCGACGTGACTGATCGATCAGCTCCGCTGGCAGAACACGCGGAGCCGATCCGACTTCGGTCAACGAGGCGCTAAATGCTATGAC
>VAXP01000071.1:5600-10836 GCA_005884125.1 Actinomycetota bacterium
CCTCGAACGCGGCCTCGTCGTGGATGAGGCGTGGGCCAAGTTCGAGGTGAACCTCTTGAGCGAGCGCGACTACATCGACTACCTGCGTCACCTCTACGGGCTCCGGCTCACCGACGCCGAGATCGTTGCCGGTTGGAACTCGATCTACATCGGCGTCAACGACGAGGTCGAACGCGTGCTGCGGTCGGTGGCGACCCGCGGCTTGCGGGTCGTGGCCGTCACAAACACGAACGTCACGCACCAACGGGTCTGGCGCGACCGGTTTGCGGACCACCTCGACCTCTTCGACGCTATCTACTCGTCGTGCGAGATCGGGCTCCGCAAACCCGACCGGGCGTTCTTCGCCAATGTGTTGGAGGCCGAGGGGGTCGGCGCGCCGCAGGCGCTGTTCATTGACGACAGCCAAGAGAACGTAGACGTGGCGACGGCATTGGGCATCCTGGCGTTCCGCCACCATGGCGCCAAGCGGCTTCAGTCCGACCTCGCCGACCACGGCGTCGGCTGCTGACCCAGCCGACCGGAAGTGTCGGCGGCCGCGCGAAGCGAATCGGTGCTGATAGAAGGCGCCGGGTGTCGTCGTTTGGGAGGCGTCTTAGGAGTGCCCCGTAGAGTGCCGTGACGGGATGACCCGCTACTCGCGTCGTCGGCGACAGGTCGTCGAGTTCGGTCCTATCGCCGGGGCGGCCGAGGGGGACGTGGCAGCCGCACCGCTCACAACATTCGTTAGCCTGTCGTGGAACGCGCGCTCTCCGGCATCCCGCTCGCTAGCTGCTCACGGAGGCGTTGACGACGCCGACGTAGTTGCCAACAACCTGCACAGGCGCGCGCGTGGATCTCAAAGGAATGAGGGCGCCCCGCGTTCTCAGCAGTTCGAGTGTGCTGCTCGCGTGGCCCCCGGTCTCGCGCTGGTCCAGGATGACCTCGTTGCCAGGACCGAACAACGGCGTCGTGAACGATGTGCCGGGCCGCGTCACATAGGACTCGGTGCTGAGAAACGAGAACAGGCAGAAGGCTCCGCCGGATGTCGTTGCGAAGCAGTACACCGGATAGCCGGCGGGGCGAAACGAAATGGTGGTAGTGATGTTGGCCTCTTGTGACGCGACGTGAGCTCTCGTGGCAGTCAACTGCTCAGTCGTGCGTGCACCAGGGGCGAAGACCGACTGCGGTGGCGGCTCGTTGTAGTGCGAGAGGAAGGACGCGTATTGGGTAGGTAGGTCGGCAGGCGTCACCCCGAAACCCCTACCTCCTTCGTTGATTCGGCGTGCGAAACCCTGCCGATCGACTGCCAACGAGGGTTGCGGCTCGTTGAGCTCAAGATAGGTGTAGGCAGCCTCCCTCCAAGGCTTCCCTTCGCCGTTTGCGACAAAGACCATGAACTCACTCTGCGCGGAGTTGTTTGAGAGCGTGACCTCGCGGCGAGCGAGAAACGCGGCTGGGTA
This sequence comes from Actinomycetota bacterium, assembly GCA_005884125.1. Lineage (GTDB taxonomy): Bacteria > Actinomycetota > Acidimicrobiia > Acidimicrobiales > AC-35 > AC-35. The sequence goes on from VAXP01000071.1 coordinate 7,040, forward strand.
GTTGCCTTGTCGCGGAGCGAACACTCCGAGATCACCTGAGCGCGATGGGGGCGACCCAAGAGATGTCTTGCCTTGGGCACGAAGCCGCCGAAACAAGGCGTCGTCGATGGCGGCGGCGGCGCCTGTCTCATGCTGATCTTGAAGACCGACATCCAATGAGTTGTTGGCCTTCGCATTGAGGACGTCGTCTCTGGCGACCGCAGTCTTGGCGATCGTCGGCGTTAGGACGAGGGGAGCCCTTGAGCATCCCGTCACCACGACAGCAGCCACAACCAATGAAAGCCAGCGAACCCGAGGGATGACGGCGCGAGGACCGATCGCCACGCGCCGAAGTGTGTCAGAAGGTGAACACCGGTTACGCGATGTACCGATTCCGGGCAGTCGACGGACCTCGGGGTCTCGGTGTTGCCGCTCAGTATCACTCTATCGAAGGTCGCCGCGGAACGCCGGCTCAAGGACGCGCGTGAACGCGCCGCGGTGACAGCACGAGAGGGCGCGGAGAGCCACCCCTATCAACGAAGGAACGAGGACAGATCGCTCCTGAACGGGACGCGGATATCCGGCGTTCCCTGGAGCCCGGCGATGAAGATCCTTGTGGCACCTGGCTGGTCGCCTCGTGGTCATGTCGCTGACGTCCGTCGTCGCCCGAGCTCCCGGGCGAGCTGGTCCCGCAAGCATTGGTTGTCTTGGCGGAGTCGGGTGATCTCGTCGTGGAGCGCATCGAGGCGTTGGCGGAGCGACTCGCCGGTAGCCCGCTGGCTAGCCGGCACAGGAGCGGACCGGGCCAAGCCGAGGGCACGAAGGCGCTCGATCTCGGCTCGCACGTCGGGGTCGCCGTAGAGCCAGGAGCGGGACACCCCGGCCTCGGCCGCCACGGCCCGGAAGGTGATCTGGCGACCTTGCTGATCGAGGCGTCCGATGGCGGCCCGGGCGGCGTCAAGGGCGTTGGCTCGCCGGGCGGCGGCGGCCCGGAGCAGAAAGATGGTGTTGTCAGCCATCGTGGTCATCGGATGCGAGGCCCTCGAGGGCTGTAGTGATCCGATCGAGGCTGGCCTGAACCCGCTTGTGGTTGTCGACCAGTCGGAACTGCCCGTTCGCCTCGGCGACGGCGATGAGTACCCGGTTGCGCTCAGCCTGTTCCCGGTGGACATCGACGAACTCGACCGTGGTCTGGAAGTCGGGACAGGTGAGACAGGCATTGGGGTGGGGGCAGTCCTGCTGCGGCGGCCGGCCGCAGTAGCCGTTGGGCAGGCTGGCCTGGATGCGGGACAGGTTGTGCTTGATCCACTCGGCCGGCGCGGTGGGGCTGTTGGGGTCGAAGGACAGCACCTCGCCGGCGATGTCGACCCGCAGCTGCTGGTAGCGGTCGAAGGCCTGGCGGATGGTGGTGTCGTGGAGCTGGGCATACACGGCGGTCATGCCCGGGCTGGCGTGGCCGAGAACGCGCTGCACGATGTGTTGGGGAACACCGGTGTTGATGAGTCGTGTGCCCAGGGTATGGCGAAACTGGTGCGGGCTCACCCGCACCTGGTTGCCGCCGTTGTCGTGCAGGCGGATGCGGTATTGCCAGCTCTTCAAGCCGCGGGCCAGTGAGTCGTAACCGAAGGGTCGCGGGCCATCGGGTGAGCGGCGTGGATCCGGGAACAGCCAGCGGGTGGCGGCCGGCCAGTCGGCGCGGACCACGGCCTGTTGGTCCCGGATGGCCACCGCAGCGCGGCCCGACAGCGGCACGAGCTGGTCGGCGTTGACCTTGCGGGCGTGGAAGCGCAGGCAGGGCCAACCCACGCTGTCGTCCACCAGCGGGTTGAAGGGAAGACCGCAGGCATCGGTGGCCCGCAAGCCCGTCTCCATCAACACCACGATGAGGTGGCGCAGGGTGGGTTCGAGTTTCGCCAGGTTGGCCTCGTCCTCGAGCTGGGCCATCACGAACTCGGACACGTAACGGGGCAACGGCTTGTCGCGATGGGGCAGGTCGTCTTGGTAGATGGCGGCCTCGGCCGGAATCTCGGCCAGCCAGCCGTGGCGGCGGTTGTGTTCCAGGAAGCCCCGCAGGCTGATGAGCGACAGCGCTCGGCTGTTGGCGGCCAGCGGCGTCGCCCGGAGCCAGGACAAGTAGCGCTCGAGGAGCTCGCGGGTGATGACCGATCCGTCGCCGGCATCGGGCTCGCAGGCGGCCACGAACTGGCCGAAGCGCGACATGGCCAGGGCGAAGGCGGAGATGGAGCCGAAGGCGAGCCCCGTCGCCAGGCGCCACCGGCACCAGTTCTTGGTGGCCTGGCGCAACCAGGGCTGGGGAATGCCGTCGAAGCGAACGAGATCTCGTCCCCGCAACGCGTCGATGCCTATGAGCGCGGCCCGCCACCGGTCAGAGGCGTATTCGGCCTCCACAGCCGCCACCTCGAGGCCCCCGTCGAGGAGCCGGAGGGGTGGGGCGTGGCGCTCGGCCGGCGAGGGCGTGCTCACGGGCGGCGCTCCTGGGCCCAGGCCGTCCGCACCAGCTCGGCCCGCACGTCGTCGGCATCGAGGTGGACGTAGGTCTGGCTGGTCACCGTGGAGGAGCGGTGGGTCAGCAGGCGAGCCACCACCTCGATCGCCATCCCGGCCCGGACCATCTCGGTGGCGGCGGTGTGGCGCAGCATGTGGAGGGTGAATTCGATCCCGGTGCGGGCCCGGAGCCGGGCGACGAGCTTGGCCACCCCGTCGTAGGTCATCGGTCGGCCTCGGGGCTCGGCCCACAGGTTCACGAACACATAGTCCGAGTCGAGGAGGCCGTATTCGCCGTGCAGGTACTCCGAGTAGAGCCGCACCAGTGCCGTCGTGACCGGGATGGTGACGGTCTCCGCCGTCTTGGCCCGGGCCCGGTTGGCGTTGTCGGAGCGGGGCACGATGCGAAGCTCGCGCGAGCGCGACAGGAAGTCGCCGTGGCGGAGTCCAAGCGCCTGGCCGACGCGCATGCCCGTCTCGGCCAGCAGCGTCAGCAGGAACTTGTCCCGCAGGTGCTCGCAGGCCGCCACCAGCGCCAGCACCTGGTCGCGCTCGAGCGTGCGGGGCGACCGCTCGGGGATCCGGAGCTTCACCGGCCTGACGGCGACGGGCTGGCCCTTGGTGACGTGATGCAGGAATGGCTTGTAGCTGCGCCGCCCGGCCGAGCGCCATGCTCGCAGCCGCTCCGCCATCTCATCGCCGGCGCGGGAGTGGTGCTCGTAGAAGGCGAACACGGCAGCGAGGTGGCGGTTGACGATGGCCGGGCCGCGGCGGGCCGAGCCATGCGTGAGGACGACCACGTTGGGGGCCGGGGCGCGTAGCCAGGCGACGAAGCGCCCCACATCGTCGATGGCGACGCGGTCGAAGGTGGAATCGATGGCGGCGAGGAACTCGAACCACAGCTTGAGGCTCACCGCGTAGGCGCGCACCGTCGCGGGTGATCGCTCGATGGCGGAGAGGAACGCGAGGAATGCCTCGATCGGCGCCACCGGCTCGCCAAGGTCGTCGACGACGGTCCAGGACTCGGCGTCGGTGACTGGCATCACCACCCGCTGAACGCGCATCCCGCCTCCAAAGACGAACAGGTGTTCGTGAGAGCCTTGTACGCTCATCCGCGCCGACATGCAAGACCCTGTCGGCATGGCTCCAGAGAACGCGTCCACGACGAGCCCGGGTGACCCCGTCAACTACATCGAGGACATCCCTTCAACCCACTCCATGGAACCGGCGCTCGGTACCCCGCGAGAACCGGGACAGCCGCCGCGTAAAAGCGGTACTCAAGGAGCCCCGACATAGGTCTCGCGTCGACTTCA
>VAXP01000087.1:0-46324 GCA_005884125.1 Actinomycetota bacterium
CCCCACGCGGTGGCCCCGGTCTGTCGGGCTGCGGGCGCCCTGGGTCGTTCGGTCGCCTGCAGGTCGGGCGCGTCCTCGGGCCTGCCCCTCGCCGGCCGGCCCGGGCGGGCGGGGCCGGCGCCACGGTCGGTGCCCGTCGCCGTCACTCCCGCCAGCCCCCGAAGGCTGGTGCCGCGGGGGCGCTGCGGGACGGGGCCGAGGACGTGGTCGAGGCCCGCACCATGTCCGACCAGGCCCGGGTGAACGGTCGCTCGGCGGTCACGTGGACGACTCGGGCCAGCGCCGGTAGCGCCCTGGGCGGCGGGCGGCGGGAGGCCAGGGCCGGGTCGTAGGCGGAGCGGTCGAAGAGCACGAGGACCACCGCCCCGTAGCGGCTCCGGAGGCGGGCGATGGCCTCCAGGTCGTGGCTGGCCGCGCCGGCCGTCGTCACCACGGCCAGACCTCCACCGCTGCCCTGGCGTCTCAGGCTGGACAGCACCCCGGTCAGCCCGGCCATGCGCCTCAGGCGGGCGGTAGCCAGGTGCTCGAGGATGGCCTCCACGTGGGCGTGACCGGCGGCGAAGCCCGAGTCCACGCCGTCGGTGCCGACCAGGCGCAGCAGCGATCGCTTGCGCCAGGAGGCGGCCACGATGCTGGCCGCGGCCGAGACGGCCAGCTCGAGCGAGGCCGGGTTGTGCACGGCGGGGCGGAGATCCAGCAGCACCGTGACCCGGCCCTGCCAGGGGAGCTCGTCCTGGCGGATCATGAGCTCGCCCGTGCGGGCCGTCGAGCGCCAGTGGACGCGGCGCAGGTCGTCGCCCACCTCGTAGGGACGGAGGGCGAAGAACTCCTCGCCCAGCTGACTCAGGTTCGTCGCCCGGTGCGACCCGGCGTGGGGGTCGAGGCCCACGGTGTGGGGCAGGGGCTCGATGGGATCGACCCGGGGGTAGACGGTGAGCTTGGTCGCGGCGGCGGCCTCCAGCGCCGTGCTGGCCAGCCCGAAGGGATCGGAGAGGCGCAGCTCCAGCGGTCCCAGGTCGAACACGCCTCTGCGCTCGGTGGGCAGGCGGTAGGCGGCCCGGGCCCGCTCCTGGGGGCCGAGGGGCGCGATCAAGAAGCGCGCCGATCGCCTGCCGTGGTCGAAGGGGTCACGGGCGTCGAGCACGGGGGAGGACCGGGGCCCGAGGTTGCGCACGGCCAGCTCGACCCGGCTGGGCGACCCCGCATAGACGCGGTTGGGGCGCAGCTCGCGATGCGCCCCCAGGCGGAACGGCGTGACCCGTACGTGGACGACGGACGCCACCAGCAGCGTGACCATGGCCGCGGCGACGATGTCGAGCTCGAGTATGCCGAGGACGCGCCCGGCGACGACGAAGCCGGCCGCCCCGGCCAAGGCGAGCCAGCCCCGGCGGGTGGGCATCAGCGTCCGGTGGGGACGGGGATGCTCGCCAGCACGTCGTCCAGGGCGTCGGCAGGGTTGATGCCGCCCAGCTGCGCCTCCGGCGTGGGGGTGAGACGGTGCTCCAGGACGGGGCGGGCCAGGGCCTTCAGGTCGTCGGGCACGACGTAGTCGCGACCGCGAGCCGCAGCCAGCGCTCGCGAGGCCCGTTGCAGGGCCAGCGCGGCCCGCGGCGACATGCCCAGCTGGAGGCTGGGGTGGGAGCGGGTGGCCTCGGCCACGTCGACGATGTAGCCCTTGAGGCTGGGAGCGACGTGCACACCGCGGGCCACCTTGATCATGGCCTCCACGTCCTCAGGGGTCGCCACCGCCTCCAGGTCCTCGATCACGCTCCCCAGGGCATGGGTGTCGAGCATCGTCATCTCCGCGCCGCGCGCCGGGTAGCCCATGGCGATGCGCATGAGGAACCGGTCGAGCTGACTCTCGGGCAGCGGGTAGGTCCCCTCGTGCTCGATGGGGTTCTGGGTGGCGATGACCATGAAGGGCGAAGGCAGGCGATAGGTCGTGACGTCCACCGTGACCTGTCGCTCCTGCATGGCCTCGAGCAGCGCCGACTGGGTCTTGGGCGAGGCCCGGTTGATCTCGTCGCCCAGCACCACGTTGGCGAAGATCCCGCCCGGACGGAACTCGAAGCTCTCCGTGGACCGGCTGTACACGGTGACGCCGGTGACGTCGGAGGGGAGCAGGTCGGGAGTGAACTGGATGCGGTGCCAGTCGGCGTCGACCGACGCGGCCAGGGACTTGGCCAGGCTGGTCTTGCCCACGCCGGGGACGTCCTCTATGAGCAGGTGACCCTCTGCCACCATGCACACCAGAGCCAGGCGGATGGCCTCCTCCTTTCCCTGGAGGACCTGCTCCACGTTCTCGACGACGGCCTCGAAGGTGGCCGCGAACGTCGCCGCGTCGCGTGCCGCCGCCCGCTGCCTGGCCATCCGACGAGCGTACCGGCGGGGCGCCTATAGGTTGCCCGCGTGGAGGCGGCGCTGGCCATCGACATCGGGGGGACGAAGGTGGCGTCCGCCCTGGTGGACGGCGCGGGCCGACCCATGGGCCCGCCCGCCCTGGCGCCCACCCCCGCGGCCGGCGACGCGGAGGCCACGTTCGCGGCGGTGGCCGAGGTCGTCGCCGCCGCCCTGGCGGGAGCGGGGGCCGCCGTCCCCGTGGTCTGCGGCGTGGGCTGTGGCGGGCCCATGACGGCCGGGGGCGAAGCGGTGTCCCCGCTGAACATCCCGGCCTGGCGGGGCTTCCCCCTGCGCCGCCGGCTGGCCGAGCTGACCGGTCTGGCCACCTTCGTCGACAACGACGCCAAGGCCCTGGCCCTGGCCGAGGGCTGGGTGGGAGCGGCCGCCGGGGTGAGCGACTTCATCGCCGTGGTCGTGTCCACCGGCGTGGGAGGCGGGGTGGTGCTCGGAGGACGCCTGCTCGAAGGGGCGGCGGGCAACGCCGGCCACGTGGGCCACGTCGTGGTCGTGCCCGAGGGCCGGCCCTGCGCCTGCGGCGGGCGGGGCTGCCTGGAGGCGGAGGCCTCCGGCCCCTCCATCGAGGCGGCCACGGGCCGGCCCGCGGCCCAGGCGACCACCGAGGTGATCGCCCGCACCGGACGGCTCGTGGGTCTGGCCCTGGCGTCGGTGGCCAACCTTCTCGACCTGCGTCTGGCCGTGGTAGCGGGCTCGGTGGCCCTGGGGTTCGGTCCCCCCTTCTTCGCCGCGGCCCAGGCCGAGCTCGACGTCCGGGCCCGTCTCCAGTTCAGCCGGGGCGCCCGCGTCGTGCCCGCGGGGCTGGGGACCCTGGGCCCCATCGTGGGCGCCGCGGCCGTGGGCTGGCGGGGATGGGGCCGCCAGGTGCTGGCGGTAGCCTGAGCCGCAGATGGACGTGCGCTACCCGCCCGAGGCCGAGGCCTACAGAGAGAAGGTGCAAGCCTTCCTGGCCGAGCACCTGCCCACGGGGTGGAGGGGCATCGGCGCCCTCGAGCGCGACGAGATGCAGCGCTTCCGGGAGGAGTGGCGCCAGGTGCTCTACGAGCACGGCTACCTGGGCGTGTCGTGGCCCAAGGAGTACGGCGGCGCCGGCCTCTCGCCCGTCGAGCAGGTCGTCCTGGCCGAGGAGTTCGCCCGTGCCGGTGTGCCCACCGGCGTGGTCAACGACGTCTTCGGGATCCAGATGGTGGGCAACACCATCATCGAGTGGGGCACCGAGGAGCAGAAGCGCCGCTTTCTCCCTCGCATCCTCTCCGGGGAGGACCGATGGTGCCAGGGCTACTCCGAGCCCAACGCCGGATCCGACCTGGGCAACCTCGGCTGCCGGGCCGAGCGCGACGGTGACGAGTGGGTCATCAACGGACAGAAGATCTGGACCTCGGCCGGCCACCTGGCCAACTGGATCTTCGTGCTCACCCGCACCGACGCGGCCGCGCCCAAGCACCGCGGCATCACCTTCCTGCTCTGCCCCATGGACCAACCCGGGGTGGAGGTGCGTCCCATCCGCATGATCACGGGCGAGAGCGAGTTCAACGAGATCTTCTTCACCGACGCCCGCACCGGGGCGGAGAACGTGGTGGGCCAGGTCGACGGGGGCTGGGCCGTGGCCATGACGCTGCTCGGCTACGAGCGGGGCGAAGCCGCGGCCACCTTCCCCATCCTCTTCCGCACCGAGCTCGACCGGCTGCTGGAGCTGGCCCGGGAGCAGGGCCGTCAGGACGACCCCCGGTTCCGCCAGCGCCTGGCCTGGTGCTACTCCCAGGTCGAGATCATGCGCTACCTGGGTTACAGGACCCTGACGCGGTTCCTGCGGGGATCGCAGCCCGGTCCCGAGTCGTCGATCTTCAAGATCTTCTGGAGCGAGTACCACCAGACCGCCACCGAGCTGGCGGCCGACGTGATGGGCCCGCACGCCCTGGTCCCCAGCGGCAGGCCCCGCACCACCGCCTTCCAGACCGACGATCCTGGGGCCCCCAACTCGACGGCGTCGTGGGTGGGGACCTTCCTCGGAGCCCGGGCCGAGACCATCTACGCCGGCAGCTCGCAGATCCAGCGCAACATCCTGGGCGAGATGGTGCTGGGCCTGCCCAAGGAGCCCAGGGCCGATGGCGGCCCCTGGAACGAGACGGCCCGGGGCTGAGCCACCCCGGGCCTGGCCGGCGGCGAGAAGCGTCGCCTCCGTCGTGATCCGGCCCGGCCTGTGGGGGACGGCGGCCGCCCAGCTGTTGCGCCTGGCGCCCCGACGATGGTGGCGCCGGTGGCCTCCCGTGCCCCGGCCCGACCGCGGCTACCTCCGCTTCCGCGCCGAGACCATGTGGGGCGATGCCCAGCATCAACCGGACCCCGACGACCTCGTCGCCTACCTCCGGTGGTGCAGGAGCATGCGCGACGCCCTGCGCTAACGTCGGTGGTGATGTGCGTTCCACCAGAAGCAGCGGCGGGGGCCCGAGCCCGGCTCCCTGCTCGCTCTGCTCGTCGCGTGGAACGCGCCTCCCGGGCGGCGAGGCCGGTGGGGTAGGGGAGCACCGTGCGCCGGTCGCTCGTCCTCAACGCCAGCTTCGACCCGCTGTGCGTGGTGTCCTCGCGACGGGCGCTGGTCCTGGTTCTCGACAGCAAGGCCGAGCTCGTCCACTCCACCGAGCGGCTGTTCCACTCCCCCCGAGCTGCGTTCCCCGAGCCCTCCGTCGTGCGCCTCTGGCACTACGTCAAGGTCCCCTTCCAGGCCCGCGTCGCCCTGAACCGGCGTGCCGTCTTCGCCCGGGACGGCCACCTGTGCCAATACTGCGGGCGCGCCGCGGAGAACATCGACCACGTCGTGCCCCGGAGCAAGGGGGGCTCGCACACCTGGGACAACGTGGTCGCCGCCTGTCGCACGTGCAACGCCCGCAAGGAGAACAGGCTCCTGCACGAGACCGGCCTGACGCTGCACTGCAAGCCCACCCAGCCCCGGGAGCGCTCGTGGATCCTGGCCGCCACCGGCGCGGTCAGGGCCGACTGGGAGCCCTACCTGGGTCTGTCGTCCTCGCTGTCGGCCTGACGCGCCGACGCGTCGCCCGCCACTGGAGGTGAGCGCCGGGTGGACCGTGTCGCGCCTGGGCGGGGCCGCGGCCGAGCTCCACGCCCGGGGGTGGGCCGACCCCGCCCTGCGGGGGGTGACGCTGTGCCTTCCCGAGGGGCCCGCGCTGGTGCTGGGCAGCACCCAGGACACCGAGGTGGTCGACCGCTCGCGCTCGGCCGCGGCCGGCGTCGCCCTGGTGCGCCGGCGCACCGGAGGGGGCATGGTCCTGCTCCGGCCCGGGGACCTGGTGTGGGTCGACGTCGACGTGCCCGCCGGGGACAGGCTGGGGGACGACGACGTGGCCCGCGCCTTTGCCTGGCTGGGCCAGGCCTGGGCCGGGGCCGCGGCCGACCTGGGCGTGTCGGGCCCGCGCCCTCACCCCGGGCCCACGGAGGAGCGACGGTGGGGCCGGCTCGTCTGCTTCGCCGGCCTCGGTCCGGGCGAGGTGACGGTGCGCGGCCGCAAGCTGGTGGGCCTGGCGCAACGGCGCACCCGCGCCGGGGCTCGATTTCAGTGCGCCCTGCTGCTGCGCTGGGAGCCCTCCGCCCTCCTCGGGCTGCTCGCTCTCGACGACGCGGAGCGCGCCAGCGCGGCCGAGGACCTGGCCTCCGCCGCCATCGGCCTCTCCGAGCTCGGGGTGGGCGCCGGGGCCGAGGACGTGCTCGACGCCCTCCTGGGCCGACTGCCGGCGAGCTAGCCGGGCTGGTCGCCGGTCAGCTGGCGCACGATCCCGGCGGTGTCGTGGTAGGCGACGCGCTCGACGATCCTGCCCTCCACCACCCGGGTCACGTGGACCATGGGGAGGTTGACCCGCCGGCCCGTGGGCGCCATGCCCGCGAACTCGCCCCGGTGGGTGCCCTCCATGACCTCCTCGGTCACGACCACCTCGCCGTCCTCCACCCAGCGCTGCACGGTCATGCGCAGGTCGGGGAAGGCCCGAAGGGTGACGCTGACCATGGCGTCGATGCCGTCCAGGTCCAGCCTGCGGCCCTGGGCCGTGACCAGAAGGGCGTCGGCGGCGTAGAGGCGGCGGCCCCCGGCCACGTCGTGGGCGTTGAGGGTCTCGTTGAGCTGGGCGACGACGGATCTGGCCTGGCCCATGGCGTCCATCGTCGCGCCGCCGGGCGTGCCCGCCACGCCTGCATCGGGGGGGACGGGCGGTGGGGGAGGGGACACCGATGGCGTCATCGGGGGATTGACGGGTGGGGGGTAGGGGCGTATGGTGGCGGCTTGTGGCGCGAAAGGGAGTACGGCGGGCGCCCGGCGCGATCGGGGAGCTGACAAGTGGTGGCGAGGTTCTTCGGGAGGTACGAGCACTCCCTGGACGCCAAGGGCAGGGTGATCCTGCCCGCCAAGCTCCGTCCCCCCTTCGAGCACGGGGGCTTTCTCAGCCAGTACCACGAGGGCTGCCTCGCGCTGTGGACAGCGGAGGAGTTCGAGAAGCAGATGCTTTCCCGGCAGGAGGCGGCCACCACGCCGCAGGACCGCAACCTGGCCCGGGTGTGGGCCTCGGGTACCCACGAGGTCGAGGTCGACAGGCAGGGGAGGCTGGCCATCCCTTCCTTCTTGCGGGAGTTCGCGGGGCTGGCGGGGGACGTGCTGATACACGGGGCCATCGACAGGGTCGAGCTGTGGCACCCGGCGGCCTGGGAGGAGCGGGTCAAGCCCGTGGAGCGGGAGCTGGTGGAGGCGGGCGCGGCCTCCCGAGAGACGGGAACATCGCAGACTTCGTAGCCAGGGCGGCCGAGCGGGTCGGTCGACGGGCCGCAGTCGCGACGATCAAGGAGAACGACGAGAGCACACAGAGCAGGCTCACACAGAGCAGGCTGACACAGAGCACGCCGAGCACACGGCATCATCAGGACGACGCAGGTGCGGGCCTCTGCTGGCCCATGCGCAGCCTCTCGACCGGCGCGGTGGAAGATCCCTACTCCGCCCGCTTCCATCTCTGCCGATCGGGGAGACATCCCGACGGCGCCCAGCCGGTCGAGGGGCTGCGGATGAGCCAGGGCTTTGCCCACACACCCGTGATGGTCGACGACGTCGTCTCGCTCTTCGGGCCCGTGCCCGCGGGCCTCGTGGTCGACGCCACCGTCGGGGGAGGGGGACACGCGGCCGCGCTTCTCCGGGCCCATCCCCACCTGGAGATTCTCGGTATCGATCGCGACGTCGAGGCCGTGGCCGCGGCGCGCGCCACGCTGGCCCCCTTCGGCGACCGGGCCCGCGTGGTCCACGCGCCCTTCGACCGCTTGATCGAGCTCGTCGCCGAGGCCCTCGCCTCCCGCGACGAGCCGGCGAGCGGGGTCCTGTTCGATCTGGGCGTGAGCTCGCCCCAACTCGACCGGGCGGAGCGGGGCTTCTCGTATCGGGCCGACGCTCCGCTGGACATGCGCATGGACCGATCGCAGCCGCTCACCGCGGCGTCGGTCGTCAACAGCTGGCCCGAGGACGAGCTCGTCGAGCTCCTGGCCGCCAACGGCGAGGGCCGCTTCGCCCGGCGCATCGTCAAGGCCATCATCGAGGCCCGGCCCCTGCTCACCACCATGCAGCTGGTCGAGGTGGTGCGCGCCGCCATCCCCGCGCCCGCCCGCAGGACGGGCGGCCATCCCGCCAAGCGGGTGTTCCAGGCCCTGCGCCTGGCCGTCAACGACGAGCTCGCGCTCCTGGGCCCCGCCCTCGATCAGGCCCTGTCGTTGCTCGCCCCCGGCGGGCGCTGCGTCGTGCTCGCCTACCACTCGGGCGAGGACCGCATCGTCAAGGACCGGTTCAGGTCGGCGGCCACAGGCGGGTGCAGCTGCCCACCCGGGTTGCCCTGCGTGTGCGGCGCTCGGCCGTCCGTGCGCCTGGTGTTCCGCGGGGCGCGCCGGCCCTCGCCCGCCGAGGTGTCGGCCAATCCGCGAGCCGAAAGTGCCCGCCTGCGCGCTGTTGAACGGGTCACGCCGCGAGCGTCCACCAACGGCGAGCCACGGTCGGCCACGCTGGTGGGCACCATGCCGTCCCCCACCGTTCCCCGAGCCGTCTCCCGAGCCGTCTCGGCAGCAGCGATCGCAGCCCTCGCCGCCCAAGAAGCAGCCGCAACCGAAGGCGAGGCCGCGGCCAAAGCAAAGGCCCTGCGCGGCAAGGCCGCATGACAGCGGCACAGCGGCCCCAGGCCGCCGATCCCCGGCCCGAGCCGGGTGCCCACGCCACCCCGGCGCGCCCCGCCCCGGCAACCGCGCCCCGGACCCGCCCGCCCCTCAGGGTCGTCGGGCCCCGCGAGCTGGGGCCCCGGGCCCGTAGACGCCGGGCCCGGCTCCTGACCACGGGCGCCGGGGTGCTCGTCTCCGCCCTGCTGTTCGGGCTGGTGGCCTTCCACGTGCTCATCGCCCAGAGCCAGCTCCAGCTGGGGAGGATGGAGACCCAGACCTCCGACGCCCAGGCCCGCTACGACCGCCTCCGCCTCCAGGTGGCCCAGCTCTCCTCGCCCGGCCGCATCGTGGCCGCGGCCCAGGAGCGCCTGGGGATGGTGGCTCCGCCGGGCGTCACCTTCCTGTCCCCGGTCGGGCCCGCGGCCATCAAGCCCCCGGCTCCGGTCACGTCCGTCCCCAAGCCGGCGCCGGTGAGCAAGCCCGCCCCCGTCGGCACCACCCCGACAACGGCCTCCCGCTCCACGCCGACCACGGCCGCCCCCCGCTCCACCACGCCGACCACGACAAAGCAGACGACCTCCACCACGTCGGCTCCTCGCAACCGCACCAAGCCGTGACGGGAGGAGGCCGCCGGGCCCTCTCCGTCCGCCCCGCCCATCGTCTGGCCGCGCTCTTGGTCGTCATGTCCGTCGCCTTCGCGGCCGTCGTCGTGCGCCTGGTCGCCGTGCAGGTCGTGTCCCCCCACCGCTACGTGGCCTTCGGGCACTCCGAGCGGGTGCGGGCGGTGACGCTGCCCGGGGAGCGGGGCGTCATCCTTGACCGCGACGGCAACGAGCTGGCCCTGTCCATGCCCCAGTCCACGGTGTGGGCCAACCCCCACCTGGTCACCGACCCCCGGGGCGAGGCCCAGACGCTCTCGCCCGTGCTCGGCGTGGGCGAGGCCGAGACCCAGGACAAGCTCAGCAAGGACGCGGGCTTCGTCTACCTCGCCCGCAAGGTGAGCGACGACGTGGCCGCCAAGGTCAAGGCCATGGCCCTTCCCGGGATCTCCCTGCTCCCCGAGCCGCAGCGCTTCTTCCCCGAGGGCGACCTCGCCCTCCCCATCCTCGGGAAGGTGGGCCTGGACGGCAACGGGTTGGCCGGCGTGGAGCTCCAGTACGAGCGCATCCTGGAAGGCCACGCCGGGCGCCTCGTCGTCGAGCGCGACCCGCGGGGCGCCGACATCCCCGGCGGCCTCCGTCGCCTGGATCCGCCGGCCCGGGGCTCGGATCTGGTTCTCACCATCGACCGCTCCCTCCAGTACGAGGCCGAGCGGGCCCTGTCGGACGAGATCGTCAAGGCCAAGGCCAAGGGGGGCATGGCCATCGTCATGGACACCGCCAGCGGTGAGGTGCTGGCCCTGGCCAACCTCATGGCCGGCGACGGCGGCGCCGTGAGCCCGGCCGACCTACGAGCCCGGCTCGGTGAACAAGCTCATCACCCTGTCGGCCGCGCTGGAGGAAGGCGTGGTGCGGCCCGAGGACAAGCTCACGGTGGGCAACTCCATCCGGGTGGCCGACGCCACCTTCACCGAGCACGAGTCCCACCCCGTCCAGCAGTGGTCTGTCACCGACATCATGGCCAACTCGTCCAACGTGGGGACGATCATGATCGGGGAGAAGGTGGGCAAGGACCGGCTGGACCACTACCTGCGCGCCTTCGGCCTGGGCCGGCCCACGGGGCTGGGGTTCCCGGGCGAGACTCCGGGGCTCCTCCTCGATCCCGCCCACTGGTACCCGACGTCGATCGGGACCGTGCCCATCGGCCAGGGCCTGGCCGTCACCGCCATGCAGATGGTGGCCGCCTACAACTCGGTGGCCAACGGCGGCGTGTACGTGGCGCCCAAGCTGGTCAAGGCGACGGTGGACGAGCGCGGTGTGCAGCACGCCACGCCCCCCTCGACCAAGCGTCGGGTCATCTCGCCCCGGACCGCGGCCCAGGTGGCGGCCATGATGCAGGAGGTCGTGCGGGTGGGCACGGGGACGGCGGCCGCCATCGACGGTTATGACGTGGCGGGGAAGACGGGCACGGCCCGCAAGCCCCTGGAGAACGCCCGGGGCTACAAGGTCGGCGCCTACATGGCCAGCTTCGGGGGCTTCGTGCCCGCCGAGCGCCCGGCCCTGACGGCCATGGTCATCCTGGACGAGCCCACCCCGATATACGGAGGACTGGTCTCCGCGCCGGTGTTCAAGGACGTCGTCGGCTACTCGCTGCGTCAGCTTCACATCCCGCCCCCGCCGCCCTCGCAGCCCGCCGCCGTCCCGCCCGCGTCACCCGACGCGGCCAAGACCGACGGTGAGGTGAGCCCGGGGACGACGCCCACTACGCTCGCCCCGCCCACATCGACCACCTCGCCTACATCGGCACCTGGCAGACCCTAAGGACAGGACGTCGCGCAATGCGCCTCGATCGCCTGCTCGGCGCCGTCGACGTTCTGGAGACCAGGGGAGACCCAACGACCGCCGACGTCGGCGCCGTCATCCACGACTCTCGCCACGCCCGTCCCGGGGCGCTGTACTGCTGCCTGCCGGGCCGGCACCACGACGGTCACGACTTCGCCGCCGCCGCCGTCGCAGGGGGAGCGGTGGCCGTCCTGTGCGAGCGCTTCGTCGACCTCGACGCGGGCGTCGTCCAGGCCCGGGTGGCGCCGGCCACGGCCCGCCCGGCCATGGCCCGCCTGGCCGCCCGCCTCAACGACGAGCCGTCCTATGCACTCACCGTCGTGGGCGTCACCGGCACCAACGGCAAGACCACCGTCACCCACCTGCTCCGGTCGGTGCTCGAGGCCCACGGGTGGCCGACGTCGGTGGTGGGGACGCTGGGAGGTGTCCACACCACCCCGGAGGCCCCCGAGCTCCAGGCCCTCCTGGCCCGGCTGAGGGACGAGGGCAGGAGGGCCGTGGCCATGGAGGTGTCGTCCCACGCCCTGGACCAGCACCGCGTCGACGCCGTGCACTTCTCCGTGGTCGTGTTCACCAACCTGTCACAGGACCACCTCGACCACCACCGCACCATGGAGGCCTACTTCGAGGCCAAGGCCCGCCTGTTCGATCCCGGGCGGGCCACGCGTGGCGTGGTCAACGGCGACGACGCCTACGGCCTGCGCCTGCTGGAGACGGCGTCCATCCCGATGAGGGCCTTCTCGCTCTCGGACGCCTCGGAGATCGAAACGGGCGCCACCGCCAGCACCTTCCTGTGGTGCGGCCAGCGGGTGAGGCTGGGCATGGGCGGGCGCTTCAACGTGAGCAACGCCCTGGCCGCCGCCACCGCGGCCCGCTCCCTGGGTGTGCCCCCCGAGACGGTGGCCCAGGGACTGGGCCGGGTGAGCTCTGTCCCCGGCCGGTTCGAGGCCGTCGAGCTGGGTCAGCCCTTCTCCGTCATCGTCGACTACGCCCACACCCCCCAGGGGCTGGAGCAGGTCCTGACCGCGGCCCGGGGCGCGGCCGGCCCCGACCACCGCGTCATCGTGGTCTTCGGCGCGGGCGGCGACCGCGACCGGGCCAAGCGGCCCCTCATGGGCGAGGTGGCGGGACGGCTGGCCGACGTGGTCGTGGTCACGTCCGACAACCCCCGCAGCGAGGATCCCATGGCCATCATCGACGACGTGCTCTCCGGCGTCGCGCCCGGCGGCGCCCTGGTGGTCGAGCCCGACCGGGCCGGGGCGGTGCGGCTCGCCATCGGCCAGGCCCGTCCCGGCGACGTGGTGGTGCTGGCGGGCAAGGGCCATGAGCCCGTGCAGGTGTTCTCCGACCGCACCGTGCCCTTCGACGACCGCCAGGTGGCGCGGGCGGCTATGGATCACCTGGCCGAGCGCCCCGGGTGACGAGGTGATCTCCCTTCTCGTCGCGGGGGCGGTCTCGCTCCTCGTGTCCGTCGTGGGCACGCCCGCCCTCATACGCTGGCTCCAGGTCCACGGGATCGGTCAGCCCATCAGGGAGGACGGCCCCCGCGGCCACATCACCAAGGCGGGGACGCCCACCATGGGCGGGGTCGCCATCGTGGCCGCCGCCTTCGCCGGCTACACCGCCGCCCACCTGGGGCCGGGGGTGGTCTTCACCCGCTCGGGCGTGCTCATCATCCTCACCATCGTGGGGGCGGGCCTGGTCGGACTGACCGACGACTGGATCAAGGTCAGGCGCCAGCACAACACGGGTCTGAGCAAGCGGGCCAAGCTGACCGGGCAGCTGGTGGTGGCCAGCGCCTTCGCCGTGCTCGCCGTGCGCTGGGTCAAGGTCAGCACCGTGCTGTCCTTCACCCGCAACGGCACCATCCCCATCGACCTGGGCAGCGTGGGCTGGGCCCTGTTCGCCGGGGCTGTGATCATCGCCACCTCCAACGCCGTGAACCTCACCGACGGGCTGGACGGGCTGGCTGCGGGCTCGGCCACCTTCGCCTTCGGCTGCCTGGCCATCATCGGCTACTGGGTGTTCAGGCACCCGAGCATCTACCACGTCAAGCACGGCCTGGACCTGGCCCTGGTGTCGATGGCCATGACCGGCGCGTGCGCCGGGTTCCTCTGGTGGAACGCGGCGCCGGCCCGCATCATCATGGGCGACACCGGCGCCTTGGGTATCGGCGCGGCCCTGGCCGCGCTGACGCTCAAGATGAACCTCGATCTGCTGCTGCCCATCATCGGCGGCCTCTACGTGCTCGTCACCCTCTCGGTGGTCATCCAGGTGGTGAGCTTCCGCCTCTTCCACCGGCGCGTGTTCCGCATGGCGCCCCTGCACCACCACTTCGAGCTGATGGGGTGGCCCGAGACCACGGTGATCGTCCGCTTCTGGATCCTCTCGGGGCTGTGCACGGCTCTGGCCCTGGGGATCTTCTACGCCGACTTCCTGCGCACCGGTCACATCGACTGATGGGAGAGCGGGTGCTCGTCGTCGGGCTGGCCGTCACCGGCGCGGCCGTGGCCCGGGAGATGCTGGCCGAGGGCAAGGCCGTGGTGGCCGTGGACGACCGCGCCGACGACTCCGTTCGGGGCCGGGCCGCCGACCTCGGGATCGAGCTCGTCGAGGCTCCCTCGCCGGGCGAGCTGGCCAGGCTGGCCCAGGACGCCGACCTGGTCGTGGTCAGCCCGGGCGTGCCCGCCCGCCATCCCGTGTTCGCCCTGGGGGACCGCGTCGCCCTGGTGAGCGAGGTCGAGCTGGCCGGGAGGATGGCCCGGGCCCCGATGGTGGCGGTCACGGGCACCAACGGCAAGACGACGGTGACGACCCTGGTGGCGGCCATGCTCGACGCGTCCGGCGTGCGGGCCCTGGCCGCGGGCAACATCGGCCTGCCCCTGGTGGAGGCGGCCCGCCGTGACGTGGACGTGCTCGTGGCCGAGGTGTCCTCCTTCCAGCTCCAGCTCACCTCGACCTTCCGCCCGCGCGTGGCCGTGTGGCTCAACCTGGCCGAGGACCATCTCGACTGGCACCCCACCATGCAGCACTACGTCGAGGCCAAGGCCCGGGTGTGGGCCAACCAGGCGGGCGAGGACCTGGCCGTGGCCAACGCCGATGACCCGGTCGTGTGGCGGGCCGCGGCCCGAGCCCCGGCCCGCGTGGCCGGCTTCTCCATCGAGGCCGGCGCCGCCCCCCCGTGGCCGGGCCGGGGCGACGGCCCCCGGGCCGTCTTCCACGTGGCCGGGGGCGAGCTCCGTACTCCGGAGGGCGACACCATCGCCGCCGTGGCCGAGCTGGCCCGGGTCCTGCCCCACGACCTGGCCAACGCCCTGGCCGCCTCGGCCGCGGCCCTGGGAGCGGGGGCGACGCTGGAGGGCTGCCGCCGGGCGCTGATCTCCTTCACGGGGCTCCCCCACCGCGTCGAGCCGGTGGGGGAGGCTGGGGGGGTGCGCTACTACGACGACTCGAAGGCGACCACGCCCTCGGCCGTGCTCGCCGCCCTGGCCGGGTTCGAGTCCGTCGTGCTCATCGCCGGGGGCAGGAACAAGGGCCTCGACCTGGGGGCCCTGCGGTCGGGTGCGGGCCCGGTGCGGGCGGTGGTCGCCATAGGGGAGGCGGCGGCCGAGGTCGAGGCCGCCTTCGCCGGCCTCGTGCCCGTCAGCAGGGCCGGGTCCATGGACCAGGCCGTGGAGATGGCCCGGGCTGCGGCCCGCCCCGGTGACGCGGTGCTGCTCTCCCCGGGCTGCGCCTCCTTCGACTGGTACCGCTCCTACGCCGAGCGCGGCGAGGACTTCGCCCGGGCCGTGGGCGCCCCGGGGGTCCGTGGCCGGGAGGGCCGGCGGTGACCGGGGGACGCCTGGCCCGCACCCGCGTCGCGCCCGGAGCCCGCCGCTCGGCCGAGGCCCGCCACCCCGCGGCTCGGGCCTCGGTCCTGCGCCACCCCGCGGCCCGCACCACCCGGCCCGCCCGCCCCGCCCCGCCCGGGGCCAGGAGCAGGCGGGCGCCGGGCTCGGGCGCGGTCATCGACGGGCGGGGCATGGTGTCCCGGGCCCTGGCCCGGGTGGGCCTGGGTCCCACCGCCGGTCTGCGGGACCCCCGGCTCTCGCCCGCCCCCGACGCCGGCCTGCTTCCCCGCCGGGAGCGGGGCCGGGGATCGGCCGTGCTCAGCTTCCGGCCCGGGGGCTTCGTGCTGCTGCTCGCCCTCATCGCCGTGCTCGTGGTCATAGGCCTGGTGATGGTGCTGTCCGCGTCCTCGGTGGAGGCCCTGCGTCAGTACGGGTCGTCGTGGTACTTCTTCAAGCGCCAGCTCATGTGGGTGACCCTGGGGTCCACGGCCATGGCCGTGACCATGCGGATGGACTACCGGTGGTGGCGTCGGATGGCCGGGCCGCTGCTGTGCACCTGCTGCTTCATGCTCCTGGTCGTGCTCGTTCCCGGCATCGGGGTGCGGGTGGGGGGCTCGAGCCGGTGGCTGGGCTTCGGTGCCTGGCGGGTGCAGCCCTCCGAGCTGGCCAAGCTGGCCATGGCCCTCTACTGCGCCGACCTGTTGGCCCGCCGCCGCGACCGCATGCGCGACCTGCGCGTCACCCTCCGCCCCATCCTCGTCGTGCTCTTCGTGGTGGCCATGCTCGTGATGCGCCAGCCCGACATGGGAACGACGCTGGTCCTGGCCAGCATCGTGGTGAGCATCCTGTTCGTGGCGGGCACGCCCCTGCCCGCCCTCGTCGGCACCCTGGCCCTGGGGGCGGCGGGCGCCTTCGCCCTGGGGATGACCGCGTCCTACCGGCGGGCTCGCCTCCTGTCCTTCCTCCACCCCTGGTCGGACCGCAGCAACACCGGCTATCAGCTGGTGCAGTCGATTGTGGGTCTGGCCTCGGGCGGGGTGGCCGGGGTGGGGCTGGGGGCGAGCCGGGCCAAGTGGGGCTTTTTGCCCAACGCCCACACCGACTTCATCTTCGCCATCGTGGGCGAGGAGCTGGGCCTGTTCGGCAGCCTCCTGGTGGTGGCCCTCTTCGCCGCCCTGGCCGTGCTGGGCGTGCGGGCCGCGGCCCGGGCCCCCGACCGCTTCGGGGTGCTGCTGGGCACGGGCATCACCGCGTGGCTGGTGGGGCAGGCGGTCATCAACATCGGCACGGTGGTGGGCATCCTGCCCGTCACCGGCGTCCCCCTGCCCTTCGTCTCCTTCGGCGGCTCGTCGCTCGTGATCGCCATGGGCGCGGTCGGCATCCTCCTCAACATCGCCCGCAACGAGCGCCGGCCCTCATCGTCCGCGCTGTAGGCGACGGGGCCGGGAGAGCGGGGCGGGGAGGGACGGTAGGAGCGGTGGCGCCGTGGGCGAGGTGAGGACCTGGGCCGTGGTGGCCGGGGGCGGGACCGCCGGCCACGCCCTGCCCGCCGTGGCCCTGGGCCGGGCCCTGGTCGCCCGGGGCCACGATCGCGCGTCGATCCACTTCGTCGGCTCCCGCCGGGGCATGGAGGCCCGCCTGGTCCCCGACGCCGGCTTCGCGATCACGCTGCTGCCCGGGCGGGGCGTTCCCCGCCGCTTCGGCATCGAGCCCGTGCTCGCCATGGCCGGACTGGGCGTCGCCCTCGTCCGGGCCGTGGCCCTGCTGGCCCGGCGCCGCCCCGCCGTCGTCGTCTCCTTCGGCGGCTACGCCGCCCTTCCCGCGGCGGTGGCCGCGGTGCTGCTGCGCGTGCCTCTGGTGGTGGCCGAGCAGAACGCCGTGCCCGGCGCGGTGAACCGGCTCACGGCCCGCTTCGCCCGGGCCAGCGCCGTCTCCTTCGCGGGCACGCCCCTGGCGCGCGCCGTCCTCACCGGCAACCCCATCAGGGCCGAGGTGGCCGCCGTGCGCCGCTCCCCCGAGGCCCGGCTCGGGGCCCGGGACGAGCTGGGCCTGCCCGCCGGGCGCACCGTGGTGCTCGTCGCCGGCGGGTCCCTGGGGGCCTTGCGCATCAACCAGGCGGTGAGCGAGGCGGTGCGGGGCCCCTGGGCGGAGCGGGCCGACCTGGCCGTGCGCCACGTGGTGGGACGCAGGGACTGGCCCAGGTTCTCGGGTCCCGCCACGCCGTCGCCGTCGCCCGGTGGGCTGGTGTACCAGGCCGTCGAGTACGAAGAGCACATGCCCGCCGCCTACGCCGCCGCTGATCTGGTGGTGTGCCGGGCCGGGGCCAGCACTGTCTCCGAGCTCATGGCCGTGGGCCTGCCCTCCGTGCTCGTGCCCCTGCCCGGGGCCCCCGGCGACCACCAGACGGCCAACGCCCGGTCCCTGTCCGAGGTGGGCGGCGCCGTGCTCGTCCCCGACGCCGAGCTGGGCCCCGAGCGCCTGGCCGCCGAGGTCGACGCCATCGTGTCCACCCCGGGGCGCTTGCAGGCCATGGCCGGGGCCGTGCGCACGCTGGCCCGCCCCGACGCGGCCCAGCGCCTGGCGGAGCTGGCCGAGGGCCAAGCCCGGCGCCCGGGCCCGGGCGCGGACGCCGCCCAGAGCTCCACCGCGGGCCCGAGCTCCACCGCGGGCCCGAGCACGAGCTGACCGTGCCCCTCGACCCGTCCGCGCCCCTGGACCTCTCCGTTCCCCGGCGCATCCACGTGGTCGGCGCCGGCGGTGCGGGCATGAGCGCCATCGCCACCGTGCTCGTGGCCATGGGTCACCACGTCAGCGGGAGCGACCTCAGGTCCTCGCCCCCCCTGGAGCGCCTGCGGGCCCGGGGCGCGGTGGTGAGCGTGGGCCACCGGGCCGAGAACGTGGGCGACGTCGAGTTGGTGACGGTCTCGACCGCCGTCCCCGCCGGCAACCCGGAGGTGGCCGAGGCCAGGCGCCGGGGCATACCGGTGCTGAGGCGGGCCCAGATCCTGGCCGGCATCTGCGCCACCCGCCGCACGGTCGCCGTGGCCGGGACGCATGGGAAGACCACGACCTCCTCCATGCTGGCCCTGGTGCTGCGGGAGGGCGGGCTGCAACCGTCCTTCATCGTTGGGGGCGAGCTCAACGAGATCGGCGCCGGCGCCCTGTGGGACAAGGGCGAGTGGCTGGTCGTCGAGGCCGACGAGAGCGACGGGACCTTCCTCGAGCTCCCGGCCGAGGTGGCGGTGGTCACGAGCGTGGAGCCCGACCACCTGGAGCACCACGGCAGCTTCGACGCCCTGGTGGACGCCTTCTCCCGTTTCCTCGGGGCTGCCCCCGGTCCCCGTGTGGTGTGCGCCGACGACCCCGTGGCCGCGAGTCTGGCCCCGATCCACGGGGCCACGACCTACGGCACGTCCGCCGGTGCCGACTACAGGATGGTCGGGCTCGAGACGGGGCGGTCGGGGGCCGGCTTCGCGGTGGACCACCATGGGTCGCGCCTGGCGCTCGTAGAGCTGCCCGTCCCCGGCGCCCACAACGCCCGCAACGCCTGCGCCGCGCTGGTGACGGGACTGCTCCTGGGCGTGGAGGAGGCGGAGGCCGTGCGCGCCCTCGAGCGTTTCGCCGGGGTGGCCCGCAGGTTCCAGTTCCGGGGCGAGCGGGGAGGCGTGAGCTTCGTGGACGACTACGCCCACCTCCCTGGTGAGGTGGGCCCGGTGCTGGCCGCGGCCAGGAGCGGGGGATGGCGCCGGGTGGTGGCCGTGTTCCAGCCCCACCGCTACTCGCGCACCGCCGCGCTGTGGCGGGACTTCGCCGACGCCTTCGTGGACGCCGACATCGTTGTGGTCACCGACGTCTACGCCGCGGGCGAGCCGCCCCGGCCCGGGGTGTCGGGCCTGCTCATCGTCAACGCCGTGCTCGACGCCCACCCCGCGGCGCGCGTCGCCTACATGCCCACGCGCGCCGACGTGGCTGCCTACCTCAGGAGTCGCCTCGCCCCCGGTGATGTCTGTCTGACCCTGGGCGCGGGCGACCTAACCCTGCTGGCCGACGAGCTGCTGCAGGGCGACCCGCCTTCCCCCGCCCCGGTGGCGCCGTGACCGGGCAGCCGGGCGGGGGCGGAGGCCGCGTCGACGGCGGGGCCGAGGCCGCGGTCGAGCGGGCCGCCGCCGTCCTCGGGGTCCGGGCCCGGCGGGGGGTGGCGGTGGGGCCCCTCACCACCTATCGGGTGGGCGGGCCCGCCGGCCTCTTCCTGGACGCGACGGGCGAGGCCGACCTGGCTCTGGCCCAGGAGGCGGTCTCCTCCAGCGGAGTGCCCGTCCTGGTGCTGGGCAAGGGCTCCAACCTCTTGGTCTCCGACGCCGGCTTCCCCGGTCTGGTGGTGAGCCTGGGCGAGCCCTTCGCCTCCATCGAGGTGGCCGGCGACGGCCTGGTGCGGGCCGGGGGCGCGCTCAGCCTGCCCGTCCTGGCTCGGCGCACCGTCGCCGCCGGGCTCACGGGCATGGAGTGGGCCGTCGGGGTCCCCGGATCGGTGGGAGGGGCGGTGCGCATGAACGCCGGGGGCCACGGCTCGGACGTGAGCCGCTCCCTGGTCCGCTGCGGGCTCATCGACCTGTGCCAGGGCCAGGGTAGGGAGGCCGGCCCCGAGGCCCTGGCCTTCTCCTACCGCCACTCGGCCGTGGCCCCCCACCAGGTGGTGACCTGGGCCAGCTTCGCCCTGGCCCCCGGGGACAGGGCCGCCTCCGAGGCCGAGCTGGCCGAGATCGTGAGGTGGCGGCGGGAGAACCAGCCCGGCGGCCAGAACGCAGGTTCGGTGTTCACCAACCCGCCCGAGGACTCAGCGGGCCGGCTGGTGGAAGCGGCCGGCCTCAAGGGCCTGAGGGTGGGATCCGCGCACGTGTCGACGAAGCATGCCAACTTCGTTCAGGCCGATCCGAAAGGATCCGCCGACGACGTGTGGAGGCTGGTGCTCGAGGTGCAGCGCCTGGTGGAGGAGCGGCTCGGGGTGCGGCTCGCGCCCGAGCTGCGCATGGTCGGCTTTCCGGTGGACGGCCCGTGACCTATCCGGCGCGCTGGCCCCGCATCGACCCCGCCATCCGCGAGGGCATCGTCCGCGTGCGCCGGGGAGAAGGCCAGCGCCGCCTGCGCATCATGCTGGCCACCGCGGGCGTGGTGGTCTTCATCGTGGGCACGGTGACGCTGCTCCACTCCCCGGTGCTGCGGGTCGAGCACGTGCGGGTCACCGGCGCCCGGCGCACGAGCACGGCCGCCATCCTGCGGGCGACCCGTCTGGACCGCCATCCCCTCATGGTCGAGGTCGACGGCGCCGCTCTGGCCCGCAGGACGGAGGCCCTTCCGTGGGTGGCCCGGGCCCACGCCAGCCGGGACTGGCCCCAGACGGTGCGCCTGGTGGTGATCGAGCGCACCCCCGCGGCGCTGGTCCCGGCCAACGGTGGGACGGCGGTGCTCGACGCCACCGGTCGCGTGCTCGACGTGGAGACCAACCCGCCGCCCGGCCTACCCAAGCTCGTCGGTGTGCCCGGGGCCGGCGCGCCGGGCTCGGTCGTACCCGACGGTGACCGCGCCGTCCTGTCCGTGGCCAGCGCCATGCCGCCCGCCCTGGTGGCCCTGGCCCCGGAGGTGGCCATGGCCGACGGAGAGATCCAACTGCACGTGGTCCCGTCCGGCGTGGTGCGCTTCGGTCCCGCCGACCACGTGGCCGAGAAGCTGCAGGCGGTCTCCACCATCCTCGCTCGCGCCGACCTGCGGGGCCTGCGGGTCATCGACGTACGCGTGCCCAACGCGCCGGTCTTGACCCGCGGATGAACCCACACTTATCCTCTGAACCGCCGCAAGAGGTTGAACCTAGCTCGACCTGAAGTTGAGGTTGAGGCCGGGCTCAAGTGAGCCCGGCCTCTTTCGCAAATGGTCGCATCCAGTCCTCGAGTGGGATCCAATCCTCGAGTGCAGCGTCGGGTCACGAGAGCGAGGGGTGAAGAAGAGACGATGGCCGGCCCAGCCCAGAACTACATCGCGGTTATCAAGGTCGTCGGCATCGGCGGCGGCGGCGTGAACGCGGTGAATCGGATGATCGACGCCGGGCTGAAGGGCGTGGAGTTCATCGCCGTCAACACCGACGCCCAGGCCCTGCTGATGAGCGATGCCGACGTCAAGCTCGACATCGGCCGTCAGCTGACGCGCGGGTTGGGCGCGGGCAGCGATCCCGTCCTCGGGCGCCAGGCCGCCGAGGAGCACCACGACGAGATCGAAGAGGTGCTCAAGGGCGCCGACATGGTGTTCATCACCGCGGGCAAAGGCGGCGGCACGGGCACGGGCGGAGGGCCGATCGTGGCCGAGATCGCCAAGGGCCTCGGGGCGCTCACCATCGGCGTGGTGACGCGGCCCTTCTCCTTCGAGGGCAGGCGCAGGGCCGTGCAGGCCGAGCAGGGCATCCAGCAGCTCAAGGAGAAGGTCGACACCCTCATCATCATCCCCAACGACCGCCTGCTCACGGTGTCGAACGACAAGACGTCGATGGTCAACGCCTTCAAGATGGCCGACGAGGTCCTGCTCCAGGGCGTTCAGGGCATCACCGACCTGATCACCACCCCCGGCCTCATCAACACCGACTTCGCCGACGTGAAGATGATCATGAACAACGCCGGCACCGCCATCATGGGGATCGGCGCAGCCTCGGGAGAGGGCCGCGCCGTCAACGCCGCCCGGGGCGCCATCACCAGCCCGCTGCTGGAGGCCTCCATCGAGGGGGCCCGGGGCATCCTCCTCAACATCGCCGGCGGCAGCGACCTGGGTCTGTTCGAGGTCAACGAGGCGGCCGAGATCATCCACGGCGTGGCCCACCCCGACGCCAACATCATCTTCGGCAGCGTCATCGACGACTCCATGGGCGACGAGGTGCGGGTCACGGTCATCGCCGCCGGCTTCGAGCGCTGGGAGGAAGGCCGCATCCACGAGCGGCGGTCCCTGGGCCTGTCGGGCAGCCGCAGCGAGGTCTTCGGTGCCGAGGACATCGACATCGGCAGCGAGGACGAGTTCGACGTTCCCTCCTTCCTGAAGTAGAGGTGCGCCGAGGTCCGGCCCCCTCCGGCTTTGCCCCCACGACCGGCAAAGCCTGGAGGGGGCCGGGCGGCGTGCACGCCCGGTGGACGGGCCGGGACGAAGGAGACATGGGCCACCGGGGCCGCCACGTCACCGAGGTGGATGCCGCCGTCGAGTCCAGGCGGCGGGCCGTGCTGGACCGGCCCTGGACCTGGCTGCGCCAGGTGCACGGCACCGGCGTGGTCGTGGTGGAGGGCCCGGGAGCGGGCGCGGGTCAGGTGGCCGACGCCTCCGTCAGCACCAGCCCGGGGGCGGCTCTGGCCATCCTCACGGCCGACTGCGCCCCTGTGGCCCTGGCCAGCCCCGAGGGGGTGCTGGGCGCCGTCCACGCCGGCTGGAGGGGACTGCGGGCCGGGGTGGTGGAGGCGGCCGTGGCGGCCATGCGGCGCCTGGGCGCCAGCGAGGTGGTGGCCGCCCTGGGTCCGTGCCTGCACGCCGAGTGCTGCGCCTTTTCCCCCGAGGACCTCGACAGCGTCGCCACCCGCCTCGGGCCCTCGGTGCGGGGCCGGACCCGGGAGGGCGGCGCCGCCCTGGACATCCCCGCCGCCGTGGCCGCGGCGCTGGAGGGGGCCCAGGCGCGGCTGGTGGCGGCCTCGGCCCAGTGCACCGCCTGCGGGCCGGGGTACTTCTCCCACCGAGCCCGCGGGGACCTCGAGCGCCAGGCGCTGGTCGTGTGGCGCTGACCTCCGATCACGTGGCCGGCCGGGCCGCCGAGGTCAGGGACCGCATCGCCGGGGCCGGAGGCGACGTCGGGCGCGTCCGGGTGGTGGCGGTGACCAAGGGGTTCGGGCCCGAGGCGGTGGCCGCGGCAGCGGGCGCGGGCCTGCTCGATGTGGGGGAGAACTACGCCCAGGAGCTGGTGGCCAAGGCCGAGGCCCTGGCCGGGCGAGACCGGGAGGAGGGCGGGGCCCAAGAGGTGCGCTGGCACATGCTGGGCACGGTGCAGCGCAACAAGGTGCGGCGTCTGGCCCCCCTGGTGGCCCTGTGGCAAGCGGTCGACCGGATCACCGCGGGCGAGGCCATCGCCGGCCACGCCCCGGGCGCGGCCGTGCTCGTGGAGGTGACCCTCGCCGGGGGAGCGCACCGGGGTGGGTGCGCGGAGGGCCAGGTCCCGGCCCTCATCGCCGCGCTGGGTGACCTGGGACTGGACGTGAGAGGGCTCATGGCCGTGGGCCCGCCGGGACCGCCCGAGGGGGCCCGCGCCGGCTTTCGCCGCCTGGCCAAGATGGCCGCCGACCTGGGCCTCCCCGAGTTGTCCATGGGGATGACGGACGACCTGGAGGTGGCCGTGCAGGAAGGCGCGACGATGGTGCGCGTCGGACGCGGCCTGTTCGGTCCGCGGCCTGTTCACCGCGACATGCGACGATTAGGCTCCGAGCGAGGAGGGGTGTGATGCCTTCGTTTGTGCGCCGGACAATGGTGTACCTGGGCCTGGTCGACGACGAGTACGACGACTACGAGCCCTACGAGGAGACCCACCCCGCCCCGGCGCGGGTGGGCGCCCGCGTTCCCGAGGCGGACATGGTCGAGCAGGGCAGCGCCATCCGCACCCTGCCGCGCGGCGACCCCAGCGGCGTGAGCGCGGTGAGGCCGCGTCCGCAGGTGGTGCGCCCCATCACGCCCGCGTCCGCGGCCAAGCCGTTCGTTCTCGCACCCGGCCAGTTCGCCGACGCCCAGCAGATCGGCGACCGCTTCAAGGCCAGCCAGCCGGTGATCGTGAACCTGCAGGGAGTCGACCGCGAGCTGTCGCGGCGCATGATCGACTTCTGCAGCGGGCTGACCTACGGGCTGGGGGGGGCCATGGACAAGGTCGCCGACCACGTCTTCCTCCTCACGCCTTCCAACGTGGAGGTGTCGGCCGAGGAGCGGCGGCGCCTGCACGAACGCAACTACCGGACCTGACGTGCACATCCTGTGCACGCTGGCCCAGGTCTACATCATCGTCCTGCTGGCCCGGGTCGTGCTCAGCTGGTTCCCCATCTCCCCCGGCTCGGCGCTGTCATCGGTGTTCAACGTGCTCTACCGGCTGACCGAGCCCGTGCTGGGGCCGCTGCGCCGGGTCCTGCCCCCGGTGGGGCTGGGGGGAATGGGCCTGGACCTGTCCCCGATCATCGTCTTCTTCGTCATTCAGATCCTGGTGATCCCCGCCCTCTGCCGCTGACGGCCGTCTGTCGCCGACCGCGCCGGTGGTCCGCGGCGGCCCCGATGGGCGGCGTTAGGATCGATGGACCATGGAGATCACGCCGAGAATGATCCGCGACGTCGTCTTCCGGGAGCGGTTGCGCGGCTACGACGAGGACCACGTGGACGAGTTCCTGGAGCGGGTCGCCACCGGGGTGGAGATCCTCCAGGAGCGCCTGAGGCACGCCGTCGAGAGGGCGGAGCTGGCCGAGCGCCGGTCCTCCGAGAGGCTCGAGGGCGACGACGCCATGCGCCGGACCCTCACCCTGGCCCGGCGCACGGCCGACGTGGCCGTGGAGGAGGGCAAGGCCCAGGGCGCCCGCATCGTGGAGGAGGCCAGCGAGCACGGGCGCCAGATCGTCGATCGCGCCCAGGAGCTGGCCCGGCGCCAGGCCGCGGAAGCCCAGGAGCAGCTCCGTCGGGACCTGGCCCAGCTCGAGGCCGCACGCCAGCAGCTGCGCAGCGACGTGGCCGCCTTCGAGCGCTACCTGGACGGCGAGCGCAGCCGCCTCCGCCTGGCCCTGGGCGACGCCATCCGCTGGATCGAGGAAGGCATCCCGTCGCTCGTCCCCTCGCCTCTGGTCCACGACGCGCCCCTGCCGCCTCGCCCCGAGCAGTGGGGAGAGTGGGAGGCGCCTTCCCTCACCGCCGAGGTTGTGGCCCAGTACGCGTCGCCAGAACCGGTGCCCGACGCGGTGGCCGAGGTGGTGCCCGACGTGGTGGCCGATGCGGCCGGCGCCGTGGAATCCGCCACCGCCTTCTGGCCATCGGCGCAGCCCGAGCCCGAGCCTGTGTCCGAGCCGGAGCCTGTGTCCGAGCCCGCCGAAGCGCGGGCACGTCCTGAGGCGGTGGAGGCCGACGCCGTGGAGCCGCGCGTGTTCGCCACGCCCCCGCCGTGGCACGACGAGCACGACGAGCACGACGACCAGCGCGACGACCGCCAGGGCGACGGGTACGAGCACCAGGGCGCGCACGTCGAGGGCCAGGTTCATGACGATCATCGCGAGCACGACGAGCACGGAGCGCACGTCGGGCACCAGCTTCATGACGAGCGTGGCGATCACGATGAGCAGCTCGAGGCGGAGACGGACGCGCCGGCACAGTCCGAAGGCCCGCCGTCTCGCGCCTGGCGAGCGTGGTGGCGTCGATCCTCGGCTCGTCGCGAAGCCGATGACCACGAGCCCGCGGAGGGCGAGCCCGCGGAGGACGAGGCCGCGGCCGCGCCCGAGCCGGCTGCCTCCGATGCTCCAGGCGCACCCGCCGCCTCGGGCGTAGAGGGCGAGCATCCGGGGGACGAGCAGCACCCACATTGGGCGGGGCCGTACGACCACGTCGGAAGCCCCTGACCCAGCCCGGCAAGGTCGCGTCCGACCACGCGGCCCCCACGCCGGGGATGTTGCCGTCCGGCATGGCCTAGGATGCGCGACGCCGTGCCCTCTTCCCCGGTGGTGGAATCGTGTTGCTGTTAGTGACAATCGGGCTGGTTGTGGTCGGAGCCGTGTCGCTGGTGATCGGCTTCGTGCAGAACTCGCTGCCGCCGATCTACGTCTCCATCGTGTGCAGCCTCCTGGCCGCGGCCGTGCTCGTCGTGTTCTCACGCCTGAGCCGCAGGCAAGCCGCCACCGTCGCCGTCGGTGGCGGCGTCCCTCTGGGTGGTGTGCGGGGCGCGCCGGCTGCCGCGCCCGCTCGCTCCCCCGAGGTGGCCGAGGAGCTCACGGTGGTGCCTTCGCCTCCGCGCCGCGAAGCCGCGTTCCCCATCGCCGACTACGACGATCTCAAGGTGGCCGAGATTCTTCCCCTCCTGGAGGAGCTGGACGACGAGGAGCTCCACCAGGTGCTCGACCGCGAACAGGCTGACCGTGACCGGGCCACGATCGTGCGCCGGGTGGAGGAGCTCCTGCGCCCCACCGTGGTCGTGCTGGGCGCCCGGGGTCGAGACGACGAGCCCGCGGGCGGGCCCGTCGGGGCAGGCGAAGAGGACGATGTCGTCTTCCCCATCGCCGACTACGACGAGCTGAGGATCGGCGAGATCCTCCCCCTGCTGCCCGAGCTCGACGACGTGGAGCTCGTCATGGTGCGCGAGCGGGAGGTCGGGGGCCGCAACCGGACCAGCGTGCTGCGGGGGATCGCCGACCTCCTGGGTGAGCCCGCCCCTGTCAACGAGGCGCCAAAGCGGGCCCCGGCCAAGAAGGCGGCGCCCAAGAAGGCGGCGGCCACCAAGGCGGCGGCATCGAGCCGTTCGGCGGCCAAGTCGACCGGGACCAAGGGCGGTGGCACCAGGAAGGCGGCGGGCAAGGCGGCACCGGCCAAGTCGGCGGCGAAGTCGACCAAGGCGGGGTCGTCGACCAAGGCCACCAAGGCGACCAAGTCCACCCCCCGGAAGAGCTCGCCCCGCTGATTTCCGGCCCACCCGGGGCCGTCCCTCAGCCCGGGCTCTGATCCCTCTCGGCGCGGGAGAGGCCCACGTGGAGGGCCCGGCCGTCGGGTAGCTCGTAGCGGCGGGCCTCGGCGATGGGCCCGCCCAGGACCAGCTCCAGGGCCAGGGTCTGCTCCATGACGTAGGGGCGGTGGG
The DNA here is from genome assembly GCA_005884125.1 of Actinomycetota bacterium. Taxonomy (GTDB): domain Bacteria; phylum Actinomycetota; class Acidimicrobiia; order Acidimicrobiales; family AC-35; genus AC-35. The sequence goes on from VAXP01000087.1 coordinate 26,742, forward strand.
CCTCCACGGCGCCGGCCACGTCGTCGGGCAGGTCGAGAACCAGGTGGATGCGGTCGGCCACGTGCAGCCCCTGGTCCCGGCGGGCGGTCTGGACGATGCGCACGACGTCGCGGGCCGTGCCCTCGGCCCGCTGCTCGGGGTTGACGGTGACGTCGAGGACGACCACCCCGTCGTCGCCCGGGAGGGCCCGGGTGGTCGCCTCGTCGGTGGGAGCCAGGCGCAGGTCGAAGTCCCCAGGACCCAGGGTCTGGCCGCCCACCTCGACCGTCCCGTCCTGCGAGCGCCGCCACCGCCCTTGCCGGGCCGCGGCCATGACCGTCTGCATGTCCGGCCCCAGCCTGGGGCCGACCACGGGAGCGTTGACCCGCAGGCGGGGCTGGGCCAGGGCGCCCACGTCGGTGGACAGCTCCACGTGGCGGACGTTGACCTCGTCCTTGATGAGGTCGACGAAGGGGCGCAGGCGCTCGGCGTCGGCGGCGGCCACGGTCAGGCCCAGGAGGGGGAGCCGGGTGTGGAGGTTGCTGGCCTTGCGCACCGACGAAGCGGCCGAGCACACGTCCCGCACCCGGTCCATGACCTCGACCAGCTCGGGCTCCTCGGGCAGGGCGGTGGCGTCGGGCCAGTCGGCCAGGTGGACGCTGCGCTCTGCGGTGAGGCCGCGGTAGATGGTCTCGGTCACGAACGGGAGCAGGGGGGCGGAGACCATGCAGAGGGTGTGGAGCACCGTGAACAGCGTGTCGTAGGCGTCGGCCTTGTCCTGGGCCGAGGTGGTGCCGCCCTCTCCCGAGGGTGAGCCCCAGAAGCGGTCGCGGCTGCGCCTGATGTACCAGTTGTTGAGCGCGTCCAGGAAGGCCGTCACCGTCCAGCAGGCGCCGGAGAGGTCGTAGGCGTCCATGGCCGGTCGAGCACGCCCGACACGTCCGTACGCCAGCGGGCCTGGACACCGTCGGTGTTGGCGTAGAGGGTGAAGAAGTGCCAGGCGTTCCACACGGGCCGGAGCACGCCCCGCACGGCGTCGGAGATGAAGCGCCGGTCCACGACCAGGTCGCCGCCGCGAAGCACGGGCGAGGACACCAGGGCCCAGCGCATGGCGTCGGCCCCTTCCGTGGCGAAGATCTCCTCTGGGTCGGGGAAGTTCTTCAGTCGCTTCGACAGCTTGCGGCCGTCGTGGCCCAGCACGATGCCGTGGGCCAGGCAGGTGCGGAACGGGGGGCAGTCGAACAGGGCGGTGGCCAGCACGTGGAGGGTGTAGAACCAGCCCCGGGTCTGGCCGATGTACTCCACGATGAAGTCGGCCGGGAAGTGGCTCTCGAACCACTGCCGGTTCTCGCACGGGTAGTGGACCTGGGCGAAGGGCAGAACCAGCAGTCGAGCACGTCGCTGATGCGGCGCATGGTGGAGCGGCCCGTGGGATCGTCGGGGTTGGCCCGGGTGAGCTCGTCGATGGCGGGGCGGTGCAGGTCGTCGGGCCGTACGCCGAAGTCGCGCTCGAGCTCGTCCAGGCTGCCGTAGACGTCGACGCGCGGGTGCTCGGGGTCGTCGCTCTTCCACACCGGGATGGGTGAGCCCCAGAAGCGGTTGCGGCTGATCGACCAGTCCCGGGCCCCCTCCAGCCACTTGCCGAAGGCTCCGTCCCGCACGTGCTCGGGAACCCAGTGGATCTTCTGGTTGAGCTCCACCATCCGGTCCTTGAAGCTGGTCACGGAGACGAACCATGAGGTGACGGCCCGGTAGATGAGGGGCGTGTCCGTGCGGTAGCAGTGGGGGTAGCTGTGGACGTAGCTGTCGTGACGGGCCACCACGCCGGCCTGCTTCAGATCCCTGATGATCTCGGGGTTGGCGTCGAACACCTGCATGCCCGCGTAGGGCGGCACCTGCTCGGTGAAGCGGCCGCGGTCGTCGACGGGGACGACGGTGGGGATGCCGTTGGCGTCGCTCAGGCGCTGGTCGTCCTCGCCGAAGCCGGGAGCGACGTGCACGACCCCGGTGCCCTCCTCGGTGGAGACGAAGTCGGCAGCCAGGACCCGGAAGGCCCCGGTCGTCCCCGCGAAGAACGGGAACAGGGGCTGGTAGGCGCGCCCCACCAGATCGGCACCCTTGAGGGTGCCCACCCGCGTCGCCCGGGCCAGCTCCCGCTCGTGGGCCCCCACGGTGGCCTCGCCCAGGATGTAGCGGGTGCCGTCCTCCTCGAACACGGCGTAGTCCATGTCCGGTCCCACGGCCAGGGCCAGGTTGGAGGGCAGGGTCCAGGGCGTGGTGGTCCAGACCATGATCTTGGTGGGCCCGGTCTCGCCCGGGGCGGGCTCCAGGGTGAAGAGCAGGGTCAAGGCCGGGTCCTGGCGCTCCCGGTAGGAGTCGTCCTGCCTGGTCTCGAAGTTGGACAGCGGTGTCTCGCACTCCCAGCAGTAGGGCAGCACCCGGTAGCCCTCGTAGAGGAGCCCCGCCTCCCACAGCTGCTTGAAGGCCCACATGACGCTCTCCATGTAGGAGAGGTCCATGGTCTTGTAGTCGTTGTCGAAGTCGACCCAGCGACCCTGGCGGGTCACGTAGCGCTGCCACTCCTCCGTGTAGCGCATCACCGCCGAGCGGCAGTACTCGTTGAAGCGGTCCACGCCGAACTCGGTGATGCGGGCCCGGCCCGACACCCCCAGGGCCTTCTCCGCCTCCGTCTCCGCGGGCAGGCCGTGACAGTCCCACCCGAAGCGGCGCTCGACCCGACGTCCGCGCATGGACTGGTAGCGGGGGACCACGTCCTTGACGAAGCCGGTGAGCAGGTGGCCGTAGTGGGGCAGGCCGTTGGCGAAGGGCGGGCCGTCGTAGAACACGTACTCGTTCCCGCCACCGGGACGGGCCTCGACCGACGCCTTGAAGGTGCCGTCGGCCTCCCAGAAGGCCAGGATGTCCTCCTCCAGGGTGGGGAAGTCGGGGTGGGCGGCGACGGCGGGATAGGGGCCCGGGGAGGGCGAGGAGGGCTCGTCACCAGGCGGGGGGCACATCGTTTCTACAGTAGGCGGGCATGGTCGAGGACCTGTTCGAGATACAGCCCCCCGCCACCGGCTCCGATGGTGAGGAGGCGATCGTGCTGCGCGTCCACGTGCAGCCCGGCGCCGGCCGCACCGCGGTCTCCGGCCGCTACGGCGACGCCCTCAAGGTACGGGTGGCCGCGCCCCCGGAGGGCGGGCGGGCCAACGCCGCCAGCCGGGCCTTCCTCGCCGAGCTGATGGGCGTGAAACAGGCCCAGGTCGAGCTGACCAGCGGGGAGTCGAGCCGCTCCAAGCGCTTCCGCATCACCGGCGTGGAGCCCGACGACGCCCGCAGGATCCTGGACGGGGCGGTGGCCGAGGCCACCGGAGGCGGCCGTCCCGGGGGCCCTCCGGGCCGCCCTCGGGGGGCCCACTGAGGACAGCGCCGGTGCGCGACGGGCCCCCGGCCTTGTGGTACCTTCACCAACCTTTCAATCCGAGGGACCAGCCGAGATGCCCAGAGCGCCCAGAGGAACGCCGGGGGGGCGGGCTGGCCCAGTGAGGCGTTCGGCGGGCGGGGCGAAGTCGTCCTCCGGGGCCCGGACCCGTGCCGCTGGCGGCCGAGGCGCAGCCTCGTCCAAGGCGTCGTCCTCCAGGACGGTCGCAGGCAAGCGGGTCGCGGCCGTCCGGAAGAAGGCAGCAGCCAAGTCGCCCAGGACCGCGGGCACGAGAGGAGCGACCACGACCTCAGGAGGGACCAGAGCGAGAGGTTCGGCCGGGAGGGGCGCCGCCCCCCGGACCGCCGCAGGCCGCGCCGGCGCGTCGCGGTCGGCGGGCGGCGTGGCCAAGCGGGCCAAGACGGGAAGGACGGCGGCCACGGCCTCGACCCGGAAGGCGCAACCGGCCAAGAAGACGGCTCGCTCCACGGCCCGGGGGCCGGCTCGGCCGGCGGCGAGGGTGCCCGCGAGCAAGGCGACCAAGCTGAGCAAGACCAAGAAGGCGCCTGCTCCCCGGCGGTTGGTCAGCACGGCCAAGGCAGCCGCGTCCAAGGTCGCGGCCAAGGCCACCAAGGGCGCCGTCACCAAGGGCGCGGCCAAGGCCAAGGCGCCGGCCAAGCGCGTGCTCGCGGGTCGGGCCGCGCCCGCCCCGGCGGTGAAGACCGCCCCCGGCCCCAGGGCGACCAAGAAAGCGCCGGCCCGGGGCAAGGAGCCCTCCGTGGCCCCGCCGGGTTCTGGGGCAGGCGCCGTGGTCGAGCCGGGCGCGGCCGTCACCGCGGCCCCGGCACGGAAGCCCGCGGCCCCGGCGCCGCCCAAGGCCGCGGCGCCCCCCCCGCCGCCTCCGCCCCCGCCCCCGCCGGTCGTCTCCGACCTCGACGACAAGTTCCTGGACGAGCAGCGGGGCCTGCTCATCGAGGAGCGCCTCGCCTATCTGGAGCAGGCCGAAGCCCTCAAGGCGGAGGCCGACTCGCTGGCTCAGGACATGGAGCCGGGCGACATCCAGTTCGACGACGAATCGGGCGAGGGCGGGACCATCAACGTCGAGCGGGAGCGGGACCTGGCCCTGTCGGCCCAGGCCCGGGCCTCGGTGGAGGAGATCGACCACGCCCTGGCCAAGATCGCCAACCGGACCTACGGGCTGTGTGAGCGGTGTGGTCAGCCCATACCCCGCCCGAGGCTGAAGGCCCTCCCGTACGCGCGTCTGTGCGTGGCGTGCAAGAGCGGGGGACTGTCCCGGCGCTGAGCAGCGCCGGCGAGGCAGAGGCGCCGCGCCGCCGGGCGCCCTGGCGCCTCGGCCTGGTCGGTGCGGCCACGTTCGCCGCCGTCGTGGCCGTGGACCAGCTCACCAAGACCCTGGCCCAGCGTCGTCTGGCCCGGGGCCCGATCTACCTCGTCGGACCACTGAGGCTGGCCCTCTCCTACAACTCGGGCGCGGCCTTCGGCCTGGGCAAGGGAGTGGCGCCCCTCCTCGTGGCCGGGGGAGTGGTAGTGGTCGTGTTCGTCGTGGTGTCCGTGGGGCGCACCGCTTCGGCCACGGCGGTGGTGGCCACCGGCCTCATCGCCGGCGGAGCCGTCATCGATTTCGTCGACCTGCGGGTGTGGCCCGTGTTCAACGTGGCCGACGCCTGCATCGTGTGCGGCGCCGCCCTCCTGGTCATCGTTCTGCGTCGGTCCCCGGCCTGACCTCGGGCTGGGCGGCACTGAGCGGGACATGAGGTCGGCCGTGCCCGCCGCCCTGGCCGGCGAGAGGGTGGACCGGGCCGTGGCCATCCTGACCGGGCTGGCCCGAACCCGGGTGGCCGAGCTCGTGGCCGCGGGCGCGGTGCGAGTCGGCGGCGCCCCGGTCACCAGCCGCAGCCGCCGGGTGGCCGAGGGGGAGGAGCTGGAGGTCGACCTGGCCCTGCTGTCCGGCCCGGCCCATCTCGTGCCCGACCCCGGTGTGGTGGTACCGGTGGTGCACGCCGACAACGACGTGGTGGTGGTGGACAAGCCCGCGGGCATGGTCGTGCACCCGGGCGCGGGCAACGCCTCCGGGACCCTGGTGCACGGGCTCCTGGCCCTCTTCGCCGATCTGGCCCAGAGCCTCCCCGGGGACCCGGCCCGCCCCGGGGTCGTGCACCGGCTGGACAAGGGCACGTCTGGCCTCATCGTCGTGGCCCGCACCGAGGAGGCCTACAGCTCCCTCGTCCACCAGATGGCGACCCGCACGGTCGAGCGCCGGTACCTGGCGCTGGTGTGGGGGGCGGTGGAGTCATCCGAAGGCGTGGTGGACGCTCCCGTGGGACGGTCGAGCCGCGACCCGACGCGCATGGCCGTGGCCGCGGGGGGACGCCCGGCCCGCACCCGCTACACCGTGGCCGGCCGCTACACGACCCCGGCCGCCCTCACCCTGCTGGAGTGCTCCCTGGAGACGGGGAGGACGCACCAGGTACGTGTGCACCTCGCCGCCATCGGACACCCGGTGGTGGGGGACAACCGCTACGGCAAGGGCCGGCCCGAGCTGCGGTTGGGCCGGCCCTTCCTGCACGCCCACAGCCTGGACTTCGACCACCCCCGTACCGGTGCCCGCACGTCCTTCTCGTCGCCCCTCCCCCCGGAGCTGGCGGCCGTCCTCAGCGAGCTGACCTAGTGATGATGCGGCCTCGGCCGAAGAGCCGAGAGCAGCCGCTGGGGCTGGGGACCTCAGCGGCACAGCGATGAGGCCTCGGCCGAAGAGCCGAGAGCAGCCGCTGGGGCTGGGGACCCCAGCGGCACAGCGATGAGGCCTCGGCCGAAGAGCCGAGAACAGGGTCAGGTCAGGGGGGCCATGGGGAGGGCGGTGCCCTGGGCCCGGGAGACCATGTCGCCGAGCGTGAAGGAGTCGAGGTGGGAGCGCATGTGCTCGCCCACCTCGGACCACACCACGAGCAGCACGCACTGACCCTCGTGGTCGCAGGCGCCGTTCTCGTGGGGGTTGCCGAAGTCGCCGGCCACGATGGGGCCGTCGACGGCGCTGACGATCTCGCCCAGGGTGATCTCCGACGCAGGCCGGGCCAGGACGTAGCCCCCTCCCACTCCCCGCTTGGAGCGCACCAGCCCGGCGCCCTTGAGGGCCAGGAGGATCTGCTCCAGGTAGGGCTGGGGCAGCCCGGTGCGATCGGCGATGTCGCGCACCGAAGTCGGCCCCGGGCCGTCGATGTGGAGAGCCAGGGAGAGCAACGCCCGGCTGGCGTAGTCGCCCCGGGTCGACACTTTCACACATACATGGTACGGCCCAGGACCCTCCCGGTCGCCCATCGTCACGCACCCCCCACGTAAGGTCATCGGTGTGAAGGGGGTCCCCGACCCGGTGGTCCCCGCCTACGGGGGGGCCTGCGTGGAGGGCCTGGTCCCGGCGCTGCTCAACCGCTTCGAGCACGCCCCGCCCGCCTGGGTGCCCGAGCCCCTGGCCGGGGCGGAGCAGGTCGTCCTCTTCGTCGTGGACGGGCTGGGATGGGAGCAGTTGAGCGAGCGCGACGTGCTGGCCCCGACGCTGGCGTCCATGACCGGGGGCCCCATCACCTCGGTGGCCCCCACGACCACGGCCACCGCCCTCACCTCCATAACGACCGGCCTGCCGCCCGCGGCCCACGGCGTCCTCGGCTACCGGCTGCGGGTGGACACGGGCGAGGTCATGAACGTGCTGCAGTGGCGCACGCCCTCGGGCGACGCCCGTTCCTCGATCCCCCCGGCCCGGTTCCAGACCGTGCCCGCCTTCATGGGACGCCCCGTGCCCGTGGTGACCCGGGCCGAGTTCGCGTCGACGGGATTCACCCTGGCCCACCTGGGAGGTGCCCGCCTGCACGGGTGGCGCATGCCCTCGTCCATGGTCCAGGAGGTGGCCGACCTGCTCAAGGCGGGCCAGGGCTTCGTGTACGCCTACTACGACGGCGTCGACAAGGTGGCCCACGAGTACGGGATCGGCGCCCACTACGAGGCCGAGCTGATGGCGACGGACAGGCTCGTCGCCGACCTGCTCTCCGTCCTGCCTCCGGGCGCGGCCCTGGCCGTCACCTCCGACCACGGCCAGGTGCACGTGGGCACGGGGGGCCTTCTGCTCGACGGCGATCTCATGGAGGACGTGACGACGCAGTCGGGGGAGGGCAGGTTCCGCTGGCTGCACGCCCGGCCTGGCCGGGCTCCGGGTCTGGCCGGCGCGGCGCGGGACCGCTACGGCGATGTGGCCTGGGTCCACTCCCGGGAGGAGATCGTGGCCGCGGGGTGGCTGGGCGGCCGGCCCTCGCCCGGGGTCGAGGACCGCCTGGGGGACGTGGCCCTGGTGCCCTTCGCCCCCGTCGCCTTCCTCGACGGCGCCGAGTCGGGCGAGGCCCGCATGGTCGGTAGGCACGGCTCGCTCACCCCGGCCGAGATGTGGGTACCGCTGCTGGCCGCCCAGGCCTGATCCGGACAAGGATGCGGGCATGCCCGCCGACGAGACCCCCCAGCCGGCGCCCTCGCTCATAGTGGTCAACGACCCCGCGGCTGCGGGGCCGGGCCAGCCAGCGGAGGGCGCCGACCAGCGAGAGACCGTGGAGGAGCCGGCCAAGGTCATGCGCATCGGCTCCATGATCAAGCAGCTCCTGGAAGAGGTGAGGGCCGCCCCCATCGACGAGGCCAGCCGGGCCCACCTGCGGGACATCTACGAGACGTCGGTGAAGGAGCTGACGTCGGGGCTCTCACCCGACCTGGCCGACGAGCTGGCCCGGGTGAAGATCCCCTTCCAGGACGGGACCCCGAGCGAGGCCGAGCTCCGCATCGCCCAGGCCCAGCTGGTGGGCTGGCTGGAGGGCCTCTTCCACGGCATCCAGGCCACCCTGTTCGCCCAGCAGATGGCGGCCCGCAGCCAGCTGGAGGAGATGCGCAGGCGGGGCCTTCCCCCGGGCACCGAGGAGGGGCGGGAGCGCCCTGGCACCTATCTCTGAGGCTCCCGCGGCCGAGGCTCCGGTTGGGTCCCTGAGGCGGTCCCGGGAGGCCTTTGGCGGCGCCCGAGGAGACCGGCGCGGCCCCTCCGGGACGCGCTACCCTCGCCTAATCACAGTGGTGTAGTTCTCCACAGCCTGTGGACGACGGGGCCCGGCGCCGGTGGCGGGGGAAGGAGCGAAGGCAGTGGGAGCAGCGGGCGGATCATCTGGGGGTTCCTTCGCCCACCTCCACCTCCACACCGAGTTCTCCATGCTGGACGGGGCCGCACGGGTCGCCGACGTCGTCGCCGCGGCCAAGGCCGACGGTCAGCCCGCGGTGGGCATCACCGACCACGGGAACATGTACGGGGTCCTCGACTTCTACAAGGCCTGCCGGGAGCAGGACGTCACCCCCGTGATCGGGATGGAGGCCTACATGGCGGCCGAGACCCGCCATGAGCGCCCCGTGCGCCGGGGGCGCATCGACGACACGGGGGGAGAGGGCGAGGAGGGCCAGAAGCTCTACTACCACCTCACCCTGCTGGCCGAGACCACCGAGGGCTACCGCAATCTCATGAAGCTCTCCAGCGCCGCCTATCTGGAGGGCTACTTCTACAAGCCCCGGCTGGACTGGGAGCTGCTCGAACGCCACCACCAGGGCGTGATGGCCGCCACCGGCTGCCTGGGCGGCGTCGTGCTCCAGGCCCTGCTGCGGGGAGACCAGGAGGAGGCCACCAGGCTGGCCGGGCGCCTCCAGGACATCTTCGGTCGCGACAACCTCTTCGTGGAGCTTCAGGACCACGGCCTGGCCAAGCAGCGCGAGACCAACCCCCAGCTCATGGAGATCGCGAGGCGGATCTCGGCCCCGCTGCTGGCCACCAACGACAGCCACTACGCCCACCGCGACGACGCCGTGGCCCACGACGCCCTCCTGTGCGTGCAGACGGGCGCGTCCATCGACGATCCCAAGCGCTTCAAGTTCGAGGGCTCGGAGCACTACCTCAAGACCGCGGCCGAGATGCGCCATCTCTTCGCCGAGGCACCGGAGGCCTGCGACAACACGCTCTGGGTGGCCGAGCGGGCCGGGGTGGAGATCGAGTTCGGCAAGCCCCAGCTCCCCGCCTTCCCCCTGCCTGTGGGCTTCGCCAGCGACGACGACTACCTGCGCCACCTGGCCTTCGAGGGCGCCCGCCAGCGCTATGGCGACCCCTTGGGGCCGGAGGTGGTGGAGCGCCTCGAGTTCGAGCTCGGCGTCATCTGCGACATGGGCTTCTCCGCCTACTTCCTGGTGGTGGGGCGAGGTTCGGCCGCGGGCTGCTGCGTGGCCTACAGCCTGCGCATCGTGGACCTCGACCCCATCCGATACGACCTGCTGTTCGAGCGCTTCCTCAACCCCGGTCGCAAGCAGATGCCCGACATCGACATGGACTTCGACGAGCGCTACCGGGGCGAGATGATCCGCTACGCGGCGGAGCGCTACGGCTGGGACCACGTGGCCCAGATCGTCACCTTCTCCACCATCAAGGCCCGGGCCGCGGTGAGGGACGCGGCGCGCGTCCTGGGTTACCCCTATTCGGTCGGGGACCGGGTGGCCAAGGCCATGCCCCCGCTGGTCATGGGGCGGGACACCCCTCTGCACGCCTGCCTCGACCAGCACCCCAAGCACCTCGACGGCTACCGGGTCGCGGCCGAGCTGCGGGAGATGTACGCCCTGGACCCCGACGTGCGCAAGGTGGTCGACGTGGCCCGTGGGCTGGAGGGTCTGCGTCGCCAGGACGGCATCCACGCCGCCGCCGTCGTCATCACCCGGGACCCGCTGACCGAGTACCTCCCCATCCAGCGCAAGCCCGAGCCCGGTGGCACCCCCGAAGAGGCGCCCATCGTCACCCAGTACGAGATGCACGGGGTGGAGGAGCTGGGCCTGCTCAAGATGGACTTCCTCGGGCTTCGCAACCTGTCGGTCATCGAGCGGGCCCTGGACCTCATCGCCGAGTCCACCGGCGCCAGGCCCGACATCGACGCCGTTCCCCTGGACGACGACAAGACCTTCGAGATGCTGAAGCGGGGCGAGTCGATCGGCGTGTTCCAGCTGGAGGGGGGGCCGATGCGCGCCCTCATGCGCTCGCTGGCTCCGACCGCATACCCGGACGTGGCCGCCCTGGTCGCCCTCTACCGGCCCGGGCCCATGGCGGCCAACATGCACAACGACTACGCCGACCGAAAGAACGGCCGCAAGCCCGTCACCTTCGTGCACCCCGACGCCGAGGAGATGCTGGCCGACACCTACGGCCTCATGATCTACCAGGAGAAGCTCATGCGGGTGGCGCAGCGCTTCGCCGGCTACTCCCTGGAGGAGGCCGACAACCTGCGCAAGGCGTGCGCCAAGAAGACGCGCTCGGTCATGGAGAAGGAGCGCCAGCAGTTCGTCCAGGGCTGCGAGCGCACCGGCTACGGGACCGAGCTGGGGAACCGCCTGTTCGACATCATCGAGCCCTTCGCCGACTACGCCTTCCCCAAGTCCCACGCCTACGGATACGGACTGGTCAGCTACCAGACGGCCTGGCTCAAGGCCAACCACCCCGTCGAGTACCTGGCCGCCCTCCTTACCAGCGTCAAGGACGACAAGGACAGGACGGCCGTCTACCTGGCCGAGTGCCGCTCCCGGGGCGTGCGCGTGCTCGTGCCCGACGTCAACCTGTCGGTGTCGGACTTCACCGCCCGGCGGGCCACGGAGGACGAGCGCCAGGAGGGCATCGCCGGATCGATCCCCTTCGGCCTGTCCGCCATCCGCAACGTGGGCGAGGGCCTGGTCGCCCTGATCGTGGCCGAGCGGGAGGCCGAGGGCCCCTTCCGCGACTTCTACGACTTCTGCGAGCGGGTGGACCCGGCCGTGCTCAACAAGCGGGCGGTGGAGTCGCTCGTCAAAGCGGGCGCCTTCGACTCTCTGGGCCATCCTCGCAGGGGGCTGTGTCAGGTGTTCGAGCTCATCGTCGACCGCACCCTGTCGCGCCGGCGGGAGCAGGAGCTCGGGGTGATGAGTCTGTTCGGCGAGCTGGGGTCGCCCACCGACGGCAGCGACGGCAGCTTCGCCGACAACCGCGTTCCCATCCCCGACGCCGAGTTCGACAAGACACAGCGCCTGGCCTTCGAGAAGGAGATGCTGGGCCTGTACGTCAGCGACCATCCCCTGTTGGGGGCCGAGGCCGTGCTGCGCAAGAGCTGCGACTGCAGCATCGCCGAGCTGCGGGACCAGACCGTGGCCAGCGGGGGACGGGAGGCCGAGGTCAAGACGGTCGGCGGGGTCGTCACCAACCTGGTGCGCAAGTACACCAAGAAGGGCGAGCTCATGGCCACCTTCGTCCTGGAGGACCTGGAGGCGGCCATCGAGGGGTGGGTCTTCCCCCGCACCATGCAGGAGTACGGCAGCCTGCTGGCCGAGGACGCGGTGGTCTGCGTCAAGGGCCGCATCGACACCCGCGACGACCAGCCCAAGCTCGTCTGCATGGAGGTCCGCCTTCTCGACGTCGCCCCCAATGGCGTCCGTGCCATGGAGATCAAGCTGCCCATGGCCACGCTGACGGAGTCGGTCATGGGCCGGCTCAAGGCCCTACTGCTCGACCACCCCGGGGACTCGCCCGTGCTCCTCCACCTGGGCGAGACGATCATGCGCCTGTCGGAGGAGTTCAACGTCGACGCCCGCAACGGCCTCCTGGGCGAGCTGCGCGTGCTCCTCGGTCCCCAGGCCGTGGTGGGCTGACGGGGGGGGCCGGCCCCGGGGCCGGCTGCAGGGCGGATCGCCGTGAGGCGGACGGAGCGGGACGCACTGCTTGGAACGCCCTCGTGGGTTTCCCCTAACCTTGGGACCTGACCCACCGGTCCAGAGCGGCACAGGAGCGCAGAAGAAGCATGGCGATCGTGGTCGACACCAAGGACTGCACGGCTCTGAGCGATTCGGAGCTGGCCGATATGGCCGATATCTGCGCCGAGGGACCGGCCGGGTTCGACGTTGGCTTCCTCTCCAAGCAGCGGGAGGAGTGGGTCCTGATCACCCAGGCCCGTGAGGGTTCCCGGCTCTGCGGGTTCTCCTTCTGCACCCTCGAGCGCATCGGGGGTACGCCGTCACTCCTCGTGGGCGTGGCCTCGGTGAAGCGCACCTCCAAGCGGGAGAGCGTGCTCCGGGCGATCATGGCCGACCAGTACCGCCGGGCCGTTCTCGCCTTTCCCGACGAGGACGTGCTGGTGGGGACGCGCATGGCCGACTCCGGCGCCTTCCTGGCCTTCCGGGGCCTGGAGGACGTGGTGCCCAGGCCCGGGCACAAGGCCACGGGCGAGGAGCGGGCCTGGGGCCGGCGCCTGGCCAAGCGCTTCGGGGCCGAGGGCCGCATCGACGACCGCACCTTCGTGCTCGCCGGCGACGGCTCTGCCTGCGGGGTGCTGGACCACGAGGCCCTCAAGCCCGAGGCCGTGGAGCCGGCCGTGGCCGCCCTCCTCGACACCATCAACGCCGGGCGCTACGACAGCCTGGTCACCTTCGGGTGGGCGATGGCGGAGGACCTGGCCGCCCGCAACCCCGATCGCTGAACCGACCGGGACGAGTCCGTCGGACCCTGTGCCCGTGGGCGCGGGCCGGCCGGGTCCGGCGGCCCTGCCTGCCCTCCACCACATGGATGACCAGGGGAGCCACACTGGCTCCGTGAAGGTCGCCCTGGTGCTCGGTGCCGGTGGGATGGTGGGGATGGCCTACCACGCCGGCGCCCTGCGGGCCCTGGAGGAGGAAGCGGGCTTCCGCCCTCCCGACGCCGACCTCATCGTGGGGACCAGCGCGGGCAGCGTGCTCGGGGCCTACCTGCGCTCGGGCTGGTCGACCCGGGACTTCTGGGAGCTGGCCCTGGGGACCCACGAGGCCCTCGGGGGCCTGGGGGACATGGGCCAGGACAGCGAAGCGGCTCCCCTCCTGGAAGCCCTGCCCCGGGCCTTCTCGCCCGCCTTCCACACTCCCCTGGACCTGGCCCGGCGCTTCCTCGGTTCGGCCTACGTGATGACCCGCTCGGTGGTGCGGGTGCCCACCCCGGCCATGCCCGGCTTCCTGGCCCACGCCTTCCCCGCCGGTCTGTTCTCCATGGGTCAGGGACGGCGGAGGCTGGCGGCCGAGCTTCCCGACCAGTGGCCGGAGTCGCCCCTGTGGCTGTGCGCCGTCGACATCGTCTCGGGGGAGCGCATCGTGCTCGGGAGCCGGGGCGCCCCTTCCCTCTCGCCCGGCGTGTACGCGCCGGTGCGCCTGGGCCGGCGCGTCCTGGTGGACGGGGGCGCCCACTCCACCACCAACCTCGACCTCGCCGTCAGGGCTACGTGCGACGTGGCCATCTGCGTGGCCCCCATGGCCTTCGACCGCCACGACCCTCCTGATGCCCTGGCAAAGCTCGTTCGCCGGGTGCCGACCCGGGCCCTGGCCATCGAGGCGAACGGGGCCCGACGCCGGGGCGTGCGCGTGCTTACCCTACGCCCCTCCGCCTCCGAGCTGAGGCTGCACGGGCTGCACATGATGCGGGTCGACGGGCACGACGCGGTGGCCCGCGCCGCCTACGAGTCCACCGCCCGGGCCGTGACGTCGGAGGCGTTCCGCCAGGTGCTGGGGCCGCTGGCGGCCTGACGGTCGCACCCGGCGCGCCCCCGGCACGCCCGGCTCGGCCCAAGCTCAGCCCAGGCTCAGCCCAGCTGGGCCACCAGGCCACCCACGTCGTCCACCGGCGCCTGGCAGGCGTAGTTCCGGCACACGTAGGCGAAGCCCGGTCGACGGGCCTCCCAGAGGGGCGACGGGTAGGGCTCCCCCCAGGCGAGCACGGCGTCGGGCTGGAAGCGGGCGCGGACGGCGTCGACGAGGTCTGGACGCTCGCCCACCACCGCCACCTCGGTGATTCCCCCGACCACCAGGTCCGTCGCGGCCAGGGCGTAGGTGACGGCGGTGGGGCTCTGGGCGAGCATCCGGTCCAGGACGGCGAGGATGCGCTCGGCCGCCTCCCGGTAACGGGCCTGGCCCGTGAGCGCCCCCAGGCGCAGCAGGGCCACGGCGGCTACGGAGTTGGCCGAGGGGGTGGCCCCGTCGTACACGTCCTTGGACCGCACGATCAGCTCCTCGCCGTCGGAACCGGTGGTGAACAGGCCTCCGCCCCGCTCGTCCCAGAACAGCCGGAGGAGCCCGTCGGCCGCCTCTTGGGCCGCGGCCACCCAGCGGGCCTCGCCGCTGGCCTCGCCCAGGCGGGTGAAGGCCTCGACCAGCCAGGCGTGGTCCGCGGCGAAGGCGGGTTGGCGGGCCCTGCCCTCCTGCCAGGAGCGCAGCCACCTGCCGTCGGGACGGCGGAGGTTGTCGAGGAGGAACGTGGCCGTGGCCACCGCCGCCTCCAGCCAGTCCCGCCGCCCGGTGGCTCCGGCGGCCTCGGCCAGGGAGGCCAGGAACATGGCGTTCCACTCGGTGAGGACCTTGTCGTCCAGGCCCGGACGGACGCGCTTGGCCCGCGCCTCGAACAGCAGCCCGCGGGCCTGCTCGACCTCGGGGGGGCGGATGAGGTCCCCGCGCTCGGGCCGGTTGAGGATGTTGGACCCCTCGAAGTTGCCCGCCTCGGTGACGCCGTACCACCGGGCCGCCTCGGCCGCGCGCTCGGGACCGAGGGGGGCGAGCGCCTCGAGCACCTCGGCCCGGCTCCAGACGTAGAACTTGCCCTCCACACCCTCGGAGTCGGCGTCCTCGGCCGAGCACAGCCCGCCCTGGGGCAGGCGCAGGTCGCGCAGCACGTACTCCACCGTCTCCTCCAGCACCTGCAGCCAGCGCCGGTGGCCGGTCACCTGCCAGCCGTGGAGGTAGACCCGGGCCAGCCCGGCCTGGTCGTAGAGCATCTTCTCGAAGTGGGGGACGAGCCAGCGCCCATCGGTGGAGTAGCGGGCGAAGCCGCCGCCCAGGTGGTCGTAGATGCCGCCCGAGGCCATGGCGTCGAGGGTGGTGGTCACCATCTGGAGCGTCTCGTCGCTGCGGTTGGCGCGCCAGGCCCGGAAGAGGAGGTCCACCATGGAGGGCTGCGGGAACTTGGGGGCGGCGCCGAACCCTCCCCATTCGGGGTCGTGCAGCTGGCGCAGAGACGAGTAGGCGCCGTTGAGCAGGCCGGGGTTGGGACCTTGGACGCCCTGCGAGCCTGGGGGCGGTGCGCCGAGGGCCCCGCTGCGCTCGCGGACGGCCGCGACCAGGCGGTCGGCCTGGGCGACCACCTCCTGGCGCTGGTCCCGCCAGGCCTCGTGCAGGGCCTGGAGGAGGGTGACGAAGCCGGGGAGGCCGCCGCGGGGGGTCTTCGGGTAGTACGTGCCTGCGTAGAAGGGCTTGCCCTCGGGGGTGAGGAACACGGTCATGGGCCAGCCCCCGTGACCGTTGAGGGCCTGCACCGCCTCCATGTAGACGGCGTCGACGTCGGGGCGCTCCTCGCGATCCACCTTCACGTTGACGAACAGCTCGTTCATGACCGCGGCGGTGGCCGCGTCCTCGAAGGACTCGTGGGCCATGACGTGGCACCAGTGGCAGGAGGAGTAGCCGACCGAGAGCAGGATGGGCCTGTCCTCGGCCCGGGCCCGGGTCAGGGCCTCGTCTCCCCAGGGATACCAGTCGACGGGGTTGTCCCGGTGCTGGCGGAGGTAGGGGCTGGTCTCGGCCCCGAGGCGGTTCACCCGGTCAGCCTATGGTTTGGCGCCATGGATCTCAGACTGGACGGCAAGGTCGCGCTGGTCACGGGCGCATCGAAGGGGATCGGACGTGCCATCGCCGCGGCCATGGCCGAGGCAGGCGCACGGGTGATGATCTCGTCCCGTAAGGAGGACCAGCTCAAGGAGGCGGCCTCCTCCATGTCGGGGGAGGTCTCCTGGTACGCGGCCAACGCCGGTGATCCCGAGGCAGCCGAGGCCTGCGTGGCCGCCACCGTCGAGCGCCTCGGTGGCCTGGACATCCTGGTCAACAACGCCGCCACCAACCCCTACATGGGGCCCATGATCGGCATCGACGTGTCCCGGGCCAACAAGACGGTGCAGGTCAACCAGCTCGGCGTTCTCGTCTGGACCCAGTGCGCCTGGAGGGCGGCCATGTCCGAGCGGGGCGGCTCGGTCATCAACACCGCCTCCACCGGCGGGCTGAGCGTGGAGCCGACCATCGGCTACTACAACGTGACCAAGGCCGCCGTCATCCAGCTCACCCGCCAGCTGGCCAACGAGCTGGCGCCCGGGGTGCGGGTCAACGCGCTCGCCCCAGGGCTGGTGAAGACCGACTTCGCCCGGGCCCTGTGGGAGCCCAATGAAGCGGCCATCGCCAAGGGTTTCCCCCTGCGCCGGCTGGGCGAGCCCGAGGACATCGCCGGCGCGGCCGTGTTCCTGGCTTCGGACGCGGCGTCGTGGATCACGGGCCACACCCTGGTCATCGACGGTGGCGCCCTGGTGCGGACCCAGCGCTTCTAGAGCCGGCCTGCCTGCGGCCGCGGCCCTGGGCGTCGGCGGTCGTCGCCCCGGCCAAGTGTGGAGGATATTTCGCGCATGGCGCGATCAGATCTCCACTCGATCCGGCGCCGGTCGGACCCGGCCCGGGGCCGGCGCTAAGGCACGCCCAGGACGCGGTCCCGGGCCAGGGACTGGAGGCCCTTGTAGTCGACCTTGCCCGCCGGGCTGCGCCCGATGGTGTCGACCACGATCACGTGCCTGGGCGCCTTGTAGCGGGCCAGGCGGTCCCGCACCAGCTCGACGAGCTCGTCGGCGTCGACCTCGGCGCCGGGAGCGGGCTCGATCACGGCCACGATGGCCTCGCCGAAGCGGTCGTCGGGCACGCCCACGCACACCGCGTCCCGCACCGACCCGTGCTGCTTGAGCACCTCCTCCACCTCTTCGGGGAACACCTTCTCGCCACCCGTGTTGATGCAGACCGACCCCCGCCCGAGGAGCCGCAGCGTCCCGTCGGCGTTCACCATGGCGTAGTCGCCGGGGATGGAGTAGCGCACCCCGTTGATCTCGCGGAAGGTGGAGGCCGTCTTCTGGGGGTCCTTGTAGTAGCCCAGCGGCAGGTGGCCGGCCAGGGCGACCATGCCCACCTCGTCCGAGCCCGGCTCCACCGGCCTGCCGTCGTCGGTGAACACCTGGACCCGCTCGCCCAGCTGGAACTTGGCCGTCTCCGGCGCCTGGCCGGGCACAGCCACCGAGCCTCCCAGGCCGACCGCCTCGGTCGACCCGAAGGAGTCGAACAGAACCATCGAGGGGTGGTGCTTCAGGAGGCCCTCTTTGACCTCGTGGCTCCACATCACCCCGGAGGAGGAGATGAGCCTGAGGCTGGACAGGTCGTACTTGCCCGGGTTGGAGTCGAGCTCGGCGAGCATGGGCTTGGCGAAGGCGTCGCCCACGATGGCCACGGCGTTGATCTGCCCGTCCTGGATCGTCTGCCACAGCTCGGCCGGGTCGAAGCGCCGGGACTGCAGCGTGGTGATCGACCCGCCCAGGCCCATGGTGACGAACGAGGACCACTGGCCTGTGCCGTGCATGAGGGGACAGGCGGCCAGCATGCGGGGGCCGGCCCCCGCGATCCGCGATGCCAGCTCGTCGAGGTCCTTGGCCGGGGGCGCGCCGAGCACGGCGTTGCCGCCTCCGCCCAGGGCCATGAAGAGATCGTCCTGCCTGTACATGACGCCCTTCGGCATCCCGGTGGTGCCCCCGGTGTAGAGCATGAGGATGTCGTCGCCCGAGCGTCCCCAGGGGGCCGCGACCCGATCGGCCTCGCCGAAGGCCTCGGCCTCGTACCGCACCGCCCACCCGGGCTCGGGGTTGCCGTCGGGTACGACGTACCAGCGCTTCACCTTGGGCAGCCGGCCCCGCACCTGCTGGAGGAGGGGGGCGAACTCGGCGTGGAACACGACGGCCTCGGCGTCGGCGTTGTCGAAGAGGTAGGCGATCTCCTCGGGCCCGTAGCGGTAGTTGGTGTTGACGGGGACGAGGCCGGCCTTGAAGGCGGCCAGGTAGGTCTGCAGGTACTCCGGGCAGTTGTAGAGGTAGGCGGCGAGCTTGGACTGCCGGGTCAGGCCGGCGTCGAGCAGATCGGCGGCCAGCCGGTTGGCCCTGCGGTCGAACTGGCGCCAGGAGACGACCCGTTCACCCTGGAACTGGCCCGGGGCGTCGGGCACCTTGGTTGCCACTGCTTCCCACACGTCGGCGAAGTTCCAATCCCCCATAGGGCGCCATTCTGCCCCGGCCGCCACCGGACGCACACGCCCGGGTCCGGGCCGGGCGCGCCCGCGTGTACGCCGGGCATGATTTCGAGGGTGACCAGGGCTGCCTTCCCCGGCCTCCCGGACAGCCCGGTGGGGCACAGGATCCGTTGGTACGTCGAGCGGCTGGGCGACCCCGAGCCGCCGTCCGAGGACGAGCTGGCGGCCAACTTCGAGCCCTCGGCCAAGGTGTTCGCGCCACCTCTTCGGGACCGACGGGCCTGGCGGGGGCTGGCCGAGCAGGCGGGCGGGCTGATGGAGGCCAAGGTCGCGGTCGGGTCCGAAACCGAGATCGACCTGGAGGGGACCACCCCGGAGGGCCGGCGCTGGCGCTACCGCTTCGCCGTCGATCCCGCCACCACGAGGCTGGTGGAGCTCATCATCGAGTGGATCCAGGAGGAGGACGTCCGGGTGCGCCTGGCCACCGAGGCGGACGGCCCCGCCCTGGCCGACATCGAGCGGCGCTCACCGCTGGTCCTGGGGGACAGCCTCCTCACCATCGACAGGGGCGACGACTACTTCGCCGCCTCGCGGCTGATGGAGGACGTGGGTGTCGCCCTGGCCGAGCTCGACGGCGTGCCCGGCGCCGTGCAGTGCGCCGCCGCCCACACCGCCCACGTCGGTGGCAGGCCCGTGCGCATGGCCTACTTCCACCACCTCCGCATCCTGCCCGAGCACCAGCGCAAGGGCCTGTTCCAGAAGCTGGGCCAGCCTCTGTCGGACCGCTACATGCCGCCCCACGTCGACGGCACCTACGCCTACGTCTTCCCCGACAACGCTGCGTCGCAGCGGCTCTTCTCCTTCGCCCGGTCCTGGCCCGTGCAGCCGGTGATGTGCGAGCTGCCTGTCGGCCGGCTCAGGGGGCCGCCGGCGGGGCGGCCGGCCCAGCCCGCGGACGCAGACACGATCGTCGACATCCTCAACACCTGCCAC
>VAXP01000087.1:46361-52739 GCA_005884125.1 Actinomycetota bacterium
GCTGGGGGGACGTGCTGGTCAGCCCGGGGGCGGTCATGGGCGTATGGCGGGCGGGCGACCACTTCACGATGATCGTCGACGGCCCGGACGGGCGGAGCGTCGACCGGGAGGGCTTCGCCCTCGATCACGGTCTGATGCCGGGTGCGGAGGACGACTACGAGCGCCTGCTTCGGTCCTGGTGCGCCCACCTTGACGATCGGGGCTTCGCCAAGCTGGTCGTCTTCACCTCGCCCCTGTCACCGGGCTACCCGGTGCTGCTGGGCGTCGGAGGCGCGATGCTGCCCTTCGACCTCTACCTGTTCGGCCCGGAGACGCCGGAAGGCGCCGACCGGCGCGGCGTCTACGTCGACGCCGTCTACTTCTGAGCGGGGGGGTGCGGGCGGCGCGTTGGGCGCCCCCACCCGGGCCGAGCGCCGCTCCAGGCGCAGGACCGCGGTCGGCGCCGGGGCTGGGGGCCGGAAGGCGTCAGCGGGCAGGCGCAGCTTCACCGCCGCCGCGAACGTTGGGCGCCAGCGGGATGCACCCGGGGCCGCGGGGGATGCCCACCGCCGGGCTGCCCAGGCGGGCAGGACGACGTCGGCGGTCTGGAGCCTGCTCCCCGGCCCCAGGAGACGGCGCAGGAGAGCGGACGCGCTTGAAGGGTCGGCGGGGGAGCCGGAGGTCCGAGGCGTCGGCCTGCACGACGACGACGTCGCTGTGGGAGAACCGCAGCCTCAGGTCGTGGGCCCGGCGCGGGTGCAGCTCGACGGCGATGACCCTGGCCCCCCCGTCGAGCAGCGCGGCGGTGAGGGCGCCGGTCCCCGCGCCCACGTCGACGACCAGGTCGCGGGGGCCGATGCCGGCCCCGTGCACCAGAAGTTGGGCCCAGTGGTCAGAGAGCTGGTGAAATCCCCAGCGCCTGCGCGCCGCGGCGGACACGGCGCACCATCACCATCGTCATCCCGTCCAGGATCACCGGCTGTCCCTCACGGCGCCACCGATTTCGGGCCGCCGCGCGGCTGGCGCAGGTCGCCCGCCCAGATGTCGCCGCAGCGCTCGCACACCTCTTGGGGGACGATGCCGGCCCGCATGAGCAGCCCGAAGATCTTGCAGCCCAGGCAGTAGGCGAACACGGACTCGAGGACGGCGGCGACCACGAGCAGTCCGAGGATCACGTAGGCCGCGCCCCGCAACCCGAACCCGAGGGCGAGGACGGCGGCCGTCAGCGACATGGTGGCGCCCATGCCCTGGGCGAAGCGCTTGGGCGGGCCGGACACGGGCTTGGGTGGTACCCCGAGCCTGGGGGTGACGACCCGGGTGACGAGCTGACCCAGGGGGCTGAGGGTGGGGCCGGTGAGCACCCGGGCGACGAAGCCGTAGGCGATCACGGCCGTGAGCCAGGGCTGGTCGAAGGCGATGGTGACCAGGCTCATGATCACGACGGCGCCGGCCACGAGCCGGGCCGATACCTCGTTCACGGGGTCGGGGAAGGAGAACAGGCCCGACGGCGCGGCGCGCAGGTCTCCGGCCGCACCCTCCCGGGTCTCCCGGCTGGTCGCCAGGGCCATACGCCTCCCCTCGTCGAGCAGGTCGAATTCCCGACCACTCTAGTCGGGTTTCCTTCCCGCGCCTCGTCCGCCTGCCACCCCGCCCCCGCCCCGCGGGCTTCGGGCGGGTGGGACGGGGAATCAGCCCAGGCCGGAGAGGAACCGGAGCAGGGCAGCGTTCACCTCGGAGGGGCGCTCCTGCTGGGTCCAGTGGCCCGTCTCCGGGATCATGAGGGTGCCCCGCAGGTCGGGCACCCACTCGTTCATGGCGGCTACGGGGAACATGGCGATGACGGGGTCGCGCTCGCCCGCGATGAACAGCGCCGGAACCTCCACCTTGCGGCCGTCGAGGTCCTGGGTCCGCTCCCAATTGCGCTTCAGGTTGCGGTACCAGTTGAGCCCACCCGTGAACCCGGTGCGGGTGAACTCGGTCACGTAGAGGTCGAGGTCGGCCTGGCTCAGCCAGCCCGGCAGGGCCCCCGGCTCCGGGAGCCAGTCCCTGAGGGTGGTGCCTTCACGGGGCAGGGGACGGAAGGCCTCGGCCGTCGCCTCGGCGGAGATGGCGGCGTAGAAGCGGCGCAGGGTGTCGCGCGTGTCCCGGCCCAGGTCCTGGTCGGCCACCCCCGGTTGCTGGAAGTAGAGGATGTAGAAGAACTGGTCGGCGAAGAGGGCATCGAGGGCCTGGACCGGGTCCATCGGCCCCCGGGGCAGGAAAGGCACGCTCATCCCGACCACGCCCCGGACGCGCTCGGGAGCCCTCAGGGCCAGGTTCCAGACCACCGGGGCGCCCCAGTCGTGGCCCACGAAGACGGCGCTGTCCTCTCCCAGGGCGTCGAGCAGGCCCAGCGCGTCGTCGGTGAGGTGGATGATGTCGTAGTCATCGACGGCGGAGGGCCTGTCGGTGCCGCCGTAGCCGCGCTGGTCGGGGGCGATGGCCCGGTATCCGGCTTCGGCCAGCGCGGGCAGCTGGTGGCGCCAGGAGTACCAGAGCTCGGGGAAGCCGTGACAGAGGACCACCGCAGGACCCTCGCCCTGCTCGGCGACGTGCATGTCGATGCCGTTGGTGCGGACGGTGCGGTGGGTGGGCTTGGTCATGGCGCGGAGCCTAGGGGTGCTGCCGAGGTCGGGCCCGGTGTGTGTGGCGAAGGTCACCGCACCACTGGTGCCCGGGCTGGCTTATCCTCCGCTGGGAGGCGCACATGTACGACGCCATAGTTGTCGGGGCCCGCTGCGCGGGTTCCTCGACGGCCCGGCTCCTGGCCCAGCGAGGTCTGCGGGTCCTGATCGTGGACCGGGCCACCTTCCCCAGCGACACCGTCTCCACCCACTGCATCACCCCGGGCGGTGTCATCCAGCTCCGGCGCTGGGGGCTCCTCGACCGGGTGCTGGCGACCAACGTGCCCTTCGTGAAGGACTTCATGGTCACCATGAACGGGATGGAGTTCGCCCCTCCGGGCCCGCCCGACGAGACCTTGGGAAGCACCTCGCCCCGGCGGACGGTGCTGGACAAGCTCTTGCTGGACGCGGCCGTGGAGTGCGGGTGCGAGTCCTGGGAGGGCGTGACCGTCAAGGAGCTCACCTGCAAGGACGGCACCGTGGTGGGCATCGCCGGCCACGGCGAGTCGGGCGAGGCCGTGGATGCCCGCGCCGACATGGTGATAGGGGCCGACGGCGTCCATTCCCTGGTGGCCCGCGCCGTCGGGGCGGAGGAGTACGACAAGAGGGAGAGTCGGGGCGCGGGCTTCTACGCCTACTTCTCGGGCTGGCCCACGACGCTGGTGGAGCTGGCCTTCAACGACCAGGGTGGCGTCGGGATCTTCCCGACCAACGACGGACAGGTGTGCGTGTTCGCGGGCAGGTCGGTCGACGAGTTCCCGGACTACAAGCGCGACGTGGAGGGAACCCATCGGGCCATCGTCGAGAGCATGAGCCCCAGGCTGGCCCAGTCCATGCGGGCTGGGGCCAGAGAGGGCCGCTTCCACGGATGGACCGCGGTGCCGGGCGTCTTCCGGCGTCCCTTCGGGCCGGGCTGGGCCCTGGTCGGCGACGCCGGGTACTACAAGGACCCGGTGACGGGCCACGGGATCACCGACGCCTTCCGCGACGCCGAGCTGCTGGCCAACGCGGTGGCGGCCGGGCTGGGCGGCGCCGAGCCGTTGGATGAGGCCCTGCTTGGCTACCAGCGCCGCCGGGACGACATGTCCCGCGACGTGTACCACGCCACCCAGGACATCGCCGCCTTCGACGGCGACCCCGACGTCGCCGGCCAGGCCTTCGCCCGCTTCGGCCTGGCCGTGGCCCAGGAGACCATGGAGATCGCCGCCTTCGGCTGAGCCCCCCGGCCCGGGCCTCGCGGCCCGGGGCTACCCGGGCTTGCGGTGCCGGGCTACCCGGGCTTGCGGTGCCGGGCTACCCGGGCTTGCGGCCCGGGCCTACCCGGGCTTGCGCAGCGACCAGACCACGGTCACGGGGATGTCCCGCCAGAGCGCCTCGGCCGCCTCGGCCACCTCGGCGAACATTCCCGTGGTGAAGTCGTCCTCCATGGGCGCTTCCAGGCACTCCAGCACGGACAGGCCCGCGGCCCGGAAAGCCCTGAGGTAGGTGCTGTGCAGGTGGGCGTGATTTCGCACGAAGGCCAGACCTCCGCCGGTGGGGAACAGAGCCTGGCCCTGGATGAGCACGAAGGTCGGGTGGGCGTCGGTGAGCACGATCCTGCCCCCGGGGCGCACGGCCCGGGCGATCTCCGAGATGGCCGCGGTGGGGTCCTGCAGGTGGGTGAGGGCCAGGGCGCAGATGGCGAAGTCGAAGGCGCCGTCCTCGACCGGGAGGTCGGTCAGGTCCCCGACGTTGAGGTCGGCCCCCGGCGCCCGCTCCCGGGCCACCTCGAGCATGGCCTCGGAGGCGTCGATGCCGGTGGTGGCGTGCCCCGCCGCCGCCAGCCAGGCCGTGTGCCGGCCCGTCCCGCAGGCCGCGTCCAGGGCCCGCCCCACGGGAAGGTCGGCGGTGGCCGCCTGCACCAGGGGCTCCTCGGCCCGGATGAGGGCGTTGGGCATGGCGTCATAGATGGGCGCCCAGGCCGCGTAGCCCTGCTCGACGTCGAGCTCGGGGACCTCCAGCCCGGCCGAGAGTCGCGTGCTGTCGAGCTCGGCGGCCAGGCGCCTGATGCCCTCGACCCGGCGCCTGATGAACTCGTCGTCCCCGTCGATGAGGTGCCGGAACAGGGCCGTACCCTCGGTGCCCAGCAACAGCTCGCCCAGGCTGACGGTCCGGCCCACGGCCAACTATCTCAGACGGCCTGCGGACCCGCAGCCGCGATTCGCGGCTGTGGCCGGGACGAGGAGGTAAAGGCTCGCCCCGTCCCCAGTGCGGCGCGAGGGTGGGGCGTGGCCACCGCGCCCACCTCCGAGCCCAACCGCTACGTGCACCCCGACCCCGAGCGTCTGGCCGCCTGGCGTCGCGTCTACGAGCGCTACCGCGTCGTCGAGGACGTGTACCCGGGTCTCGCCGCCCGCTTCGAGGACCACGGCGTCACTCGCTTCGCCGAGCTCGGGGGTGGCCGGGGCCCCATCGCCGCCCTCCTGGGCGGACGGGGCGTGGGCACCGTGGTCGTGGACCTCGACCCGGAGATGCTGGCCGAGGCGCACCGGCCTGCGCTCCGGGCCGACATCAGGCTCTTGCCCTTTGCCGATCGCACCTTTGACGGCCTCGCCGCCGTCAACTGCCTCTACTTCCTGGACGAGCCCGTGGGCGGCATAGCCGAGGCTCGGCGGGTGCTCCGTCCCGGAGGCGTGTTCGTGGCGTCGTCGCCCAGCCGCTACAACGACCCCGAGCTGGAGTGCATCGACCCCCGGTGGGGCACGCCCAGCTCCTTCGACGCCGAGGATGCCCCCGAGCTCGTCGCCGCCGCGTTCGGCGCCGTGGAGGTGGACGCCTACGAGCTGGTCGGCTACCGGCTCCCCGACACCGGGGCCATCGGGGACTACCTGCACGCCTTCAACGTGCAGGACTGGGAGGCCAAGGCCGCCGGCCTCATCGCTCCCATGACGATCACCAAGCGGGGGGCCCAGGTGTGGGCCACCCGTCGGCCTGAGTAGGGGCCGAGCCGCCGGTGCCCGCGCGTGTCCCCTGCGCGGCCAGGAAGTCCTCCACCTCCCGGGGAGATCGGAGCTGCACGAAGCGGAGATGGGCCCAGGCGGGGTCGGCGGCGGCCTGTCCGTAGCGGTCGTGGTACTTGCCGTGCTGGGTCCAGGCCCAGGCGATGACCGACTGGGTGGGGTCCAGTGAAAGGAGGTTGCGCCAGCGCTCCCGGTTGCCGTTCCAGAGCTTGCGCCGGGTGACGACCCGGGCGACGCTCCGGCGCACGATGCGCTTCATCACCAGCGAGCGGGGCAGGTCGATCCACACCACCGTGTCGGCCCTGCGCCACACCAGGTCCTGGATGGCCGAGTAGTTCCCGTCCACCACCCAGGCGTCGGCCGACACCAAGCGAGCGACCTCGGCCCGGAAGTCGTCAACGGGGAGCTCGGTCCAGCCGGGCTGGTGGAAGGTGGCGTCGAGCTCGAAATGTGGGATGCCAAGCCTGGCCGCCAGCTCCGACGAGACGGCCGTCTTGCCCGAGCCGCTCGTCCCCACCACCGACACCCGTCCCACGGCGTCATCCTCCCAGCTATGTTCTCCGCCGGTCATGGCCCGGTTGAAGGACGTCGAGCGCCTCGAGAGGATCTGCGCCCGACTGCCTGAGGTCGTGAGCACGCGGCACCTCCAGCACACCGCCTTCGAGGTGCGCAAGAAGAAGTTCGCCTGGCATGTGGTCGACGAGCACGGCGACGGCCGGGTGGCGCTCATCTGCAAG
>VAXP01000072.1:0-6263 GCA_005884125.1 Actinomycetota bacterium
GGCGAAGCCGAAGACGCCGTCCTGGTTGCGGTGGGTCGCGGGAAACCCGCTCTCGATGAGGTCCTTAGCCCACGCCATGACCTGCGGGGCGTCCTCCTCGGGGAAGCCGAGGAGGTGCACGGTGGAGGCGTTGGGAAGGGGGCTCGTGAAGGTCGGGACGAGGTCGGCCTCACCGTCACCCGGGAGGGCGTCCAGCAGCGTCTTGGCCATCGACGACATGTACGGCTCGGCGGCCTTCACCGACCTGGGCGTGAGCGCCGTCACCATCGCCCGGCGCACGAGTGTGTGGTTGGGCGGATCGAGTTCCCCGAGGGTCCGGTCCTCGACGGGTACGAGCACGCCCGGGGCCTTGAAGCCCTGGGCGCTGGAGAACCCGTCGGTGTCGCGCACGAGCTGGCGGCACTCGGCGTGACGCGTGACGTAGGCCATGTCGTCGCCGATCTCGACCACGGCAGACTGCTTGCGGAGGTCCGCAAGCAAGGGCCACGAGTTGTGGGCCTGCTCGGCGTCGAAGGGGTTTCCAGCATCCTGATGGCGTTGCCTCGGAGCACCTTGTACGTCATCTCTTCGTCGAGGTGCGCCGTGATCTTCTCTGCGTACTGCCTCGATGTAGGCCAGGTGGTATCGGTGTGCGGGTAGTCGACCTCGAAGCAGATGTTGTCGCGCCCTACCGCCTCCAGGTTGTGCAGGCCGTGGTGATCGGCGGTGAAGCACCCGAAGATGCGCCCGTGATAGTAGGTCGAGGGTGGTTCGGGGATGCGCTCTTTCGAGTGCTGCCAGCTGTCGTGGTGTTCCCACACCGTGTCGGCCCGCTCCAGGGCGTAAGGGATCCAGCCGATCTGGCCCTCCGAGTAGGCCAGCTTCAGCTTGGGGAAATCGATGAGCTTGGCCGAGAAGAGCCAGTCGGCGAGCGACGCCATCGAGTTGTTGAAGGCGAGCGTGCCGCCGACGCCGCCCGGAGCGTCCGGCGAAGCTGCCGGGTTCGTCGACGACGACCCGATGTGCATGCAGATCGTCACGCTCCAGTCGTTGCAGATCCGGAACAAGGGGTCCCAGTACCCGGTGTGGATGGTCGGCAGCTTGAGGTGGTGGGGCAGCTCGCTGAAGCAGATGGCTCGCACGCCCCGCTGGGCGTTACGAAGCGTCTCCTGGGCGGCCAGCTCGACGTCCCACAAGGGGATGAGGCAGAGCGGGATGTTCACCCCGCCCGACGGGCCGCACCACTCCTCCACCATCCAGTCGTTGTAGGCCCTCACACAGGCCAGGCCGAGCCCCCTGTCGTGTCCCTCGTAGAACGTTTGGCCGCAGAAGCGAGGGAACGTCGGGAACGGCAGCGAACCGTCCATCCAGTTCAGTTCGAAGTCAGCGATGCGGGCGTCACGGTCGTAACAGCCCGGCAGCATCTCGTCGTAGGTGACGGCCTTCATGACCATCTTCGTGCGGTCGAAGTCGACCCCGCCGTCGACCCCTGGCGTCACCGCCTCCTGCGGGATGGCCACGAAGCGCTTGTGGACGTAGATGAGGCGGTCCTCGTAGTGCCAGGCGTCCCCCCACAGGCCGCCCGGATCCTCCACCATCTCGTACTTGGCGCCCGGCAGGTGCTTGAAGTCGCCCCACCGTTTACGTTCGACGCGGGGACCCTTCTCCCGGTACTTCTGGGGGAGCCACGTCTGCCAAACGTGGGGCGGCTCGACGACGTGGTCGTCAACGCTGATGATCTTCGGCAGCTCGTCCATGGAGGGCGTACGCTATCGGAAATTGACGCCTGCGTCAGTTTTGGAGGGAGTGGCCATGCGCATGGACGACATGATCCTGGTCAGTGTCGATGACCATATGATCGAGCCGCCGGACATGTACAAGAGCCACGTGCCGGCCAAGTGGCGCGATCAGGCGCCCAGGGTCGTCCGCAACGACCGGGGCGTCGACGAGTGGGTCTTCCAGGGCGAGAGGGCCTCCACGCCCTTCGGCATGGCCGCCACCGTGGGCTGGCCCCCCGAGGAGTGGGGCTTCAATCCCGGCGCCTACACCGAGCTACGGCCCGGTTGCTTCGACGTCCACGAGCGGGTGAAGGACATGAACGCCAACGGCGTCCTGGCCTCGATGTGCTTTCCGACCATGGCCGGCTGGAACGCCCGGACCTTCGCCGAGTCCCACGACAAGGATCTGGCCCTCGTGATGCTCGAGGCCTACAACGACTGGGCCATCGACGAGTGGTGCGCGGCCTACCCGGGCCGGTTCATTCCCCTCAGCCTCGTCCCCATGTGGGACGTGGCGCTCGCCGCCGGGGAGGTACGCCGGGTGGGCAAGAAGGGCTGCCGGGCCATCAGCTTCCTCGAGACGCCCCACGTGCAGGGCTACCCCAGCTTCCTCTCCGGCTACTGGGACCCCATGCTTCAGGCCCTGTGCGACGAGGACATGGTCCTATGCCTGCACATCGGCGCCGGCTTCGACGTCATCAACAGGCCCCCGGAGGCCCCCGTCGACCACCTGATGGTGCTCGCCTGCCAGATCAGCGCCATCACCGCCCAGGATCTGCTGTTCGGCCCTACCCTGCGGCGCTTCCCCGACCTGAGAGTCGCCCTCTCCGAGGGGGGCATCGGCTGGGTCCCCTTCTACTTCGACCGCATCGACCGCCACTACTCAAACCAGGCGTGGCTCCATCACGACGAGGACTTCGCCGGTAGGCTGCCCTCCGAGGTCTTCCGCGACCACATCCTCGCCTGCTTCATCACCGACCCCTCCGGCCTCATGCTCAGGGACCGGATCGGCATCGACATCATCGCCTGGGAGTGCGACTACCCCCACACCGACACCACGTGGCCCGAGTCGCCCGAGTTCTCCTGGGACGAGTTCCAGCAGGCCGGCTGCACAGACGAGGAGGTCAACAAGATCACCTCGGAAAACGCCTGCCGGTTCTTCGGCTGGGACCCCTTCGAGTACACACCGAAGGATCAGGCCACCGTGGGCGCCCTGCGGGCGCTGGCCACGGACGTCGACACCACCCGTATGCCTCGCCAGCAGTGGCGCAAGCGCAACGAAGCCGCGGGAATCGGCGTCTTCCAGTGACCTGCCGGTGCCGATGAGCGTGCTCCTCGGTCTCCGCTTCGACTTCGGCAATCCGCACGCCGCCGGCACCACGATGGCCGAGGGCCATGAGGCCGCCCTCGACAGGGCCGGGTGGGCAGACGAGTTGGGCTGCGTGAACATCCTGGAGGACGAGGTAATGCCCTCGTTGTCGTAGCGACCTAGACAGCCCGTGTGAACTCCACGTGGAGGGTGGTCAGGCCCCGGAACAGGTACGTCGGGAGGTAGTCGTAACGGCGGGCACCGGCCGGCCCGTGGGCCGCTTTTGAGATGCCGATGTCAGACGTGCGGTCGAGAAGGCGGTTGAGGGTCACCCGACCCTCGGCTCGGGCGAGAGGCGCGCCGGCGCAGGTGTGGATGCCGAACCCGAAGCCAAGGTGCTTGCGGGCGTTATGGCGGTCGATGTCGAACTCGTGGGGGTTCTCGAAGAAGCGGGGGTCGCGGTTCGCCGCCCCCGGGAGGACGAGGACGCTGGCCCCCGCCGGGATCTCGACACCGGCGAGTTGCGTCCGCACGCGGGCCATGCGGAACTGGCCTCGCAGCGGACTCTCGGTCCGCAGTGTCTCTTCGATGAAGTTCGGGATGCGATCACGGTCTGCGCGGACCAGCCGCTGGAGGTCCGGGTGCTCGCCGAGCACCTTGAGGGCGAAGGAGAGGAGGCGGACCGTCGTCTCCTGGCCGGCGGCGAAGAGGTTGGCGGCGATGAGGGCCACGTCCTTCACGTCGGGAGTGGACCGGTCCGGGAACGTGGCGGTAGCGAGACCCGTCATGATGTCGTCTCGAGGGTTGCGGCGCCGGTCCGCGATGTACGCCATGAATTGGTCGTAGAGGAACTCGAGGGGCTTGTGCGACATGGCGCCGTCCATCAGGGTGCCGAGGCGCGTCCGGAACAAACCGAAGTCCGACTCGGGCACGCCCTCCAGGTCAGCGATGACGAGGAGCGTGAAGGGGCTGGCGTACTCGCTGATGAACTCGCACTGTCCTTTGTCGAGAAACTCGTCCATCTGGCGGTCGGCCAGGCGCCACATGAACTCCTCGTTCTCGCTCAGGCGCTTGGGTGTGATGAGCCGCATGAGCAGCCCCCGGTGGGCGGTGTGCATCGGCGGGTCGAATGAGGGCAGCTGGTCGCTGAACGGCAGCTCGTGGCGGTGAGCGTCGATGATCTCGCTGACGTCGTCACCTTCCAGGGGCACCGAGAACTTCGTGAACGGCCCGGCCACCGTGTTGCAGGACGAGTAGGTGGCCGGGTCGCTGTAGACGGCCAGCGCCTCCTCATAGCCGGTGACCATGTGGACGCCGTAGTGCGGTTCCTTCCACACAGGATGCTGAGCCCGCATCCAGTCGTAGTAGTCGTACGGGTCGTCGTGGATGACGCGATCCTTGAAGAAGTTGACCCCCTCGAACTCCGCCATGGCGGCTCCTCTTTTCCGGCCCGGTCAGACGAATCTTGACGTCGACGTCAAAATCGCAGATAGCATATGCGAGTGAAGCCCACGGCCAAGGAGTTGTTCGGCGCCGCAGGGACGCCCCAGGTGGGGGTCGTGGGCGCTGGCTTCGGTGGGATCGCCGCTGGCGTGAACCTGAAGCGGGCGGGCGTCTCGACGTTCACGATCTACGAGACCTCGCTCGGGATCGGCGGCACATGGTGGGACAACACCTACCCGGGCGCTGAGGTGGACGTGCCATCGCACCTCTACTGCTTCTCGTTCAAGCCTCACCACTGGACCCGCACTCACGCCCGCCAGCGCGAGCTCCAGAAGTACCTGGAGGAGACGGTCGACGAGTTCGGCCTCCGGCCTCACGTTCGGCCGGGGGTGACGGTGGACTCGGCCACGTGGGACGACGACCGCCACGTCTGGCGGCTCTGGCTGGACGACGGGACCGTCGACGAGTGCCATGCCCTGGTGAGTGCGGTCGGCTTCCTGAACGTGCCCCGGTACCCGGACTGGCCCGGGCTCGAGGACTTCAGGGGACCCAAGTTCCACACCGCCCGGTGGGAGCATCACCACGACCTCACCGGCAAGGTCGTCGCCGTGGTCGGCACCGGGTCGTCGGCCACCCAGGTGGTGCCGGCCATCCAGCCCGTTGTGAAACAGCTCTACGTCTTCCAGCGGGAGCCGGGGTGGGTGCTGCCCAAGGGGGAGCGCGACCTCACGGACGAGGAGCAGGCCCTCCTGGCTCGGCCGTGGCGTCGCCGGAGGGAGCGCTGGCGACAACGCTGGCTGATCGAGAAGAACCTGTGGGCCGGGAGGCTCAACCGTCCGGGGACCAAGGTCAACGGGCTCCGCGAGGCGCAGTGCCGCCGCTACATCGACAAGGTGTTCGCCGACCGCCCTGACGTGCGGGAGGCGGTAACCCCCACGTACCCCTATCCCGGCAAGCGCCCGGTCATCGCCAGCACCTTCTATCCGGCCCTGAAGAAGGACAACGTGACCCTGGTGCCCAAAGCCGTCACCAGGGTCACTGGCGCGGGCATCGTCGACGCCGACGGCGTGGAGCGACGCGTCGACGTCATCGCCATGGCGACCGGCTTTCAGGCCGCCAACTACTTGGCCCGGCTACGCGTCGTGGGCCGGGACGGCGTCGGCCTGCACGACCTTTGGGCGGGCGAGCCCCACGCCTACCTCGGCATCACGGTGCCCGGATTTCCCAACTTCTTCATGCTCTACGGGCCAGGCACCAACGGGGGCGAGCTCGTGATGACGCTGGAGAGCCAGGCCGAGTACGCCGTGAGGGCGGTCAAGCGCATGATCCGCGAGCGGGTGACGGCCGTCGAGGTGAAGCCTACCTTCGAGAGGGCGTGGACCCGTTGGCTCGACTCCAAGATCGCAGCCACGTCCTGGACCATGACCAGCAACTACTTCAAGGCGCCGACCGGGAAGGTCGTCACCCAGTGGCCCTATGGGAACATGTACTACCGCCTGCTCACCAAGGCCCTGGGTCGGATATCGGAGACCACTCGCCGGCGTGTCGCCTTGAAGCCACAGAGGAGATAGATGGCGACCGCTCTCAGGAACTACCGGCTGTACATCGGCGGCGACTGGGTCGAGGCCGAAACCGACGTCGTGCTCGAGGTCATCAACCCGGCGACCGAGCAGGTGATCGGGGTGGTGCCCCAGGCGTCGGTCTCCGACGTCGACCGCGCTGTTCTCGCCGCCCGACGGGCGTTCGAGGACGGA
>VAXP01000072.1:6295-11306 GCA_005884125.1 Actinomycetota bacterium
CTGACCGCCGGGCAGAGCTCGTCGAGCTGATCATCGCCGAGACGGGCGCGGCACGATGGGTGGCGGAAGCGCTCCAGTTCGACACCGGGTTCCGGTACGGTCAGTGGTTCGCCGAGCGCGCCGCCAGCTTCCCATACCTGGACCCCCTTCCTCCCCAGGCCGGGGCCAGAGGGCTCGGCCAGGGCGTCATCCTGAAGGAGCCGGTCGGCGTGGTAGCCGCCATCACCCCGTTCAACTTCCCGCTCTACCTGAACCTGTCAAAGGTGGTCCCTGCCCTGGCGATGGGGAACACCGTGGTGCTCAAGCCGTCGCCCTACACGCCGCTGGAGGCCTTCGTTCTCGGGGAGGTCGCTGACGCCGCCGGGCTCCCGCCTGGCGTCCTCAACGTGGTGACCGGCGACGTGGCGGCGGGTGAGCACCTCACGACCCATCCAGCCGTCGCCATGATCAGCTTCACGGGGTCCGACTTCGTAGGCAAGAAGATCATGACCCAGGCGGCAGAAGGACTTAAGAAGATCCTCCTCGAGCTGGGGGGCAAGTCGCCCAACATCGTGTTCGCCGGCTCCGACGTCCAGAAGTCCGCACAGTCGGCGGCGGCCGGGTTCATCATCCACGCCGGCCAGGGATGCGCGCTGCCGACGCGAATCCTGGCCGACCGGTCGGTTTACGACGAGGTCGTGGCCACCATGGAGGCCGCCCTGCGCAAGGTCACGGTTGGTGACCCCAGCGACCCCAAGACGAGGATGGGGCCGCTCATCCGCGAGGCCCAGCGCGAGCGCGTCGAGCGCTACGTCGCCGCGGGTAAGGCTGAGGGCGCCCGCCTGGCGTGCGGCGGCGCCCGGCCACCGCACGTGCCCCGTGGGTTCTTCTTCGAGCCCACCCTGTTCGTCGACGTCGCGAGCTCCATGAGCGTCGCCCGGGAGGAGATCTTCGGGCCTGTAGGCGTCGTGATCCCCTTCGACGGCGAGGAAGAGGGGATCAAGATCGCCAACGACAGCCGGTACGGCCTCGCCGCCTCGATCTGGCACCCTGACCCCGTGCGCGCCTTCGAGATCGCCAGGCAGCTGCAGGCGGGCACCGTCAGCGTCAACGGCGGCGGAGGAGGAGGGCCCAACCTCTGGGGCCCGTTCGGAGGCTACAAGCACTCCGGCATCGGCCGTGAGTACGGCGACTACGGGCTGCTGGAGTATGTCCAGCTGAAGACGGTCTCCTGGTCGGCGGGCCGTCCCTGAACGACGCGATGCCGTCCACCGACGAGACCTTCCGCCAGGAACTGCGCTCCTGGCTGGCGGAGCACGCGCCGCCGGCGATCGCCGTGGCCACCACGGCCGAGGAGGCGGAGGTTCTGCGCGAGTGGCAGCGCATTCTCCACGCCGGAGGCTGGGTCGGCATCCACTGGCCGGTCGAGTACGGCGGGCGGGGCGCCTCCGCCACGCAGGTCGCCATCTACAACGAGGAGCTGGCGCGGGCCAACGCGCCCGAAATCCCGGGCCGGGGTGGGTTGACGCTCGTCGGGCCCACGCTCATGGCCTACGGCACCGAGGGGCAGCGGTGGCGGTGGATGCCGCGCATCCTCACGGGCGATGACGTGTGGTGCCAGCTGTTCAGCGAGCCGGGCGCAGGCAGCGACCTGACGGGCCTGACCACACGCGCCGAGAAGCGAGGCGACCTCTTCGTGGTCACGGGCCAGAAGGTGTGGTCGACCTACGCCCAGTTCGCCGACTGGGGCATAGCCCTGGTGCGGACCGACCCCCGCGTCGCGAAGAGCAAGGGCATCTCGATGGTGGCCGTACCGATGCATGCCAAAGGCGTCGACGTGCGGCCGCTCCGGCAGATGACCGGCGAGAGCGAGTTCAACGAGGTCTTCCTCGACGAGGTCGAAGTCCCGGCCGACAACCTGATCGGCCCAGAGAACGAGGGATGGCGGGTGGCGAGGACGACGCTCGCCAACGAGCGAGGCGGCGGGTTCATCTGGAAGCAGCAGGTGCGCCAGCAGGAGGCCTTCGAGCTCCTTTGGAGGACGTGCGCCGGCGCCGGCTTGCTCCAGGACCCCGTTGTCCGACAGCGACTGGCCCGGTCGCGGATCGACGTGGAGATCTTCCGGCTGCACAACGCCCGGACGCTGGCCCGCCTCGCTCGAGGCGAGGACCTAGGCGCCGAGTCGAGCCTCGTCAAGCTCTTCTGGGCGGGCGCCAGCCAACGGCTGTACGAGACGGCCTGCCACGTCCTGGGCCCGGCGGCCCTGCTCGGGGCAGGGGAGTGGGCCAACGGGCTGCTGGCAACACGCGCCAACTCCATCATGGGCGGCACGAGCGAGATCCAACGCAACATCATCGGCGAGCGCCTGCTCGGGCTTCCGCGATGAGTGCCCCGGTGGACTTCGTCGACCCGCTCGACCTCGTCGACGCCGAGCGCTACGGCAAGAGGGGCTACCCCCACGACGAGTGGACCCGGCTGCGGGCCGAGGCCCCTCTCGCCCGGTTGGAGCCCCCCGGGTTCGAACCGTTCTGGGCCGTCACCAAGCACGCCGACGTCCAGCACATCGCCAAGGACCCCCTTCGCTTCTCGAGCGCCGGGGGGATTACCCTGCGCCGAGCCGGCGCACCGTTGCCGCCTCCGACCGAGATCCTCGTCCTGCAGGATCCGCCGCGGCACGGGCCCATGCGCCGAATCGCCAACCCCGACTTCACGCCCCGGGGGGTGAAGGCTCGCCGCCCCGACATCGAACGTATCGCGGTCGAGGTCCTCGACGAGGGGCTGCACGAGGGGGCGGCCAGCGAGCTCGACTTCGTCGGGCGCATCGCCGGCCCCTTTCCGCTCGCAGTGATCGCCTCCGTCCTGGGGGCGCCCCGCAGCGACGTGGCCAACCTCTTCCGGTGGACCAACGAGATCATCGGAAAGGACGATCCCGAGTACCGCCGCCCGGGGGAAACACCAGGTCAGACCATCAAGCGGGCGAGGGGCGAGTTGCACGCCTACTTGGGGGGCCTCATAGCCGACCGCCGCGACAACCCGCAGGACGACCTGGTCAGCCTGCTGCTCGCCGCCGACCTCGAGGGCGCGCCGCTCACCGAGGCGCAGGTGCTCTCGTATGCAGAGCTTCTCGTCGAGGCCGGCAACGAGACGACGCGCAATGCCATCAGCGGGGGCCTCCTCGCCTTGGCCGAGCGGCCGGGCGAGTGGGACAAGCTGCGCGCCAACCCCGAGGTGCTGCCGGACGCCGTGGAGGAGATCCTGCGCTGGGTCAGCCCGATCAGCCACTTCACCCGCATCGCCACCGAGGACGCCGAGGTGCGGGGGGTGACTATCCCGGCCGGGGAGCAGGTCGCGCTCTACTTCGCGTCGGCGAACCGCGACGAAGAGGTGTTCGAGGACCCGTTCGCCTTCCGGGTCGACCGCCGTCCGAACCCGCACCTCGCCTTCGGGTTCGGCGAGCACTTCTGCATGGGCGCCCACCTCGCCCGGGTCGAGATCGAGGTCATGTTCAGGCACCTGTTCGAACGCGTGGGCTCGTTCGAGGTGGCCGGGCCCGTGGAGCGGCTGAGCTCGATCGTCAACGGCAGCATCAAGCGCCTGCCGATTCGGCTCCACCACGCGTAGGCAATCAGTCGAACCAGTCGAAGGTCGAGTCCCAGGGAATGGAGCGGTAGGCGCCGACAAGCAGCGTGCGGTACGCCTTTGAAAGGTCGATCATCGACATGGCCGGGGTCCTTGCCTTCAGGTCGTCGAGGAACACACTCGGAGCCTCGTCGAGCCAGTAGAGCCGGATGGTGCGGCCCCGGGGATTGGGCCCGTCTGGCACCGCCTCGAACCACCAACACCCGGCGATGCCGCGTACGCCAAGGAGGTCCGGGATGTGCACCTCCTCGTACCACTGCCGCGCCTCGTCGAGCGCCGCCTCAGTGGCGCCCTCAACGCGGTCCTGTGCGGTCAGGAACAGCCCCCGGTTCGGCCGGTAGGGGATCGCCTCGGCGTCGACCGCGATTCGCGGCGACGCGTACGCCTTGACGTAGGTGAACGGCCCGCTCAGGTGGGACCGTCGCGCCTGGAAGAACCGTCCCTGCGAGTAGAGCGTCCGGCCCAGCGACTGGAACTCGTCGAGGGCCTTCGACACCGGGTCGGCGATCAGGTACAGCGTGACGTACTGGCTCTTGGCGAGGTCGCCTCGAGAGAAGAGCCGCCTCTCGATCAGCTCGGGCGTCGCCACCCACCGCTGGCCCCACTGCAGTCCCTCCAGCCTGAGGTTCTCGGGTAGGTGGTCGAACAGGTGCCACTCGTTGTACTCGCGGTGGCGTCCGTCGAGGACCTCGGTGAACGAGAAGAAGCCCAGCTGCACCTTGTTGGGCACGTCGGGGACCATATCTCACTGAAGTTGACCCGGACGTCAACTATTGTCTCCGCCAGGAGGGGACGGAACGTGCGAGTTGTGGTCGTGGGGGCCTCGAGTGGGCTCGGCCGGTGCATCGGGGTCGGTCTCGGCCAGCGCGGTGCCCCGGTGCGGGCAACGAGACCACGACTCGGCTCATAGGCTGGACTGGCAAGGTGCTGGCCGAGCACCCTGACCAACGAGCGGAGCTCGTCGGAGATCGATCCCTGATCCCGAACGCCATCGAGGAGCTCCTCCGGTACGAGGCGCCCTCGCCCGTGCAGGCCCGCTACATGGCGCGCCACGTCGAGCACCACGGACAGACCGTTCGGGAGGGCAGCGTGATGGTGTTGTTGAACGGCAGCGCCAATCGCGACGACCGCCGCTTCCCGGATGGCGACCGCTTCGACATCCACCGGGAGATCGGCCAACACCTGAGCTTCGGCTACGGAATCCACTTCTGCCTCGGCGCCGCCCTGGCCCGTCTCGAGGGGCGGGTCGCCCTCGACGAGGTGCTCCGGCGCTTCCCGGAGTGGGAGGTCGACTGGGACAACGCCAAGATGGCCCGCACGTCGACCGTACGTGGCTGGGAGTCCCTGCCCGTGCGAACGCCTTAAGAGCGGACGCATGAGCGGGGTCGTCGTG
>VAXP01000088.1:0-200 GCA_005884125.1 Actinomycetota bacterium
GCCCGAGCGGGCTGGCCCTGCACGACGGTGGCCGCCGCCCTGGACGACCGGCGAGGGACCGAGGCCGCCTTCCGGGGGGTGGTGTCCGCGCTGGGGCCCCTTCATCTCGCCGTCCACGCCTGGTGCCCGCCCCGGGCTCTGGAGCGCTCGCCCATCGCCGCGGTGGACGAGGGCACATGGGGAGAGGTCTGGGAGGGGAC
>VAXP01000088.1:301-17791 GCA_005884125.1 Actinomycetota bacterium
GCGGCTGCTGGCCAAGTCGGCGGCCCGCCAGTGGGGGCGGCTCGGGATAACGGTGAACTGCGTCGCCCCCGCCTGGCAGGCCATGGTCCCGGGCGAGGCGGGCCCCGACCAGCCCGGCGATCCCGTGTCCCTGGCCGACGCCGCCCTGGGCCCCCCGGACCTGGAGTCGGACGTGGGAGGGGCCGTGGTGGCCGTGGCCTCGGACGAGGCGGGCGGCCTCACCGGCGCCACCCTCTGCCTGGACGGCGGCGTGGCCATGGCCCCGTGACCCAGGGCCGGGGTGCGCTCGAGGGGCGCACGGCCATCGTCACGGGTGCCGGTCAGGGAGTGGGCCGGGGCATCGCCCTGGCCCTGGCCGAGCAGGGCGCCAGCGTGGTCGTGGCCGCCCGCCGGGCGGAAACGGGCGAGCCCGTGGCCCGGGAGATCCGCGAGAAAGGGCACGGGGCGCTGTGCGTAGAGACCGACGTGACCAGCGGGGAGGCGGTGGCCGCGGCGGTGGCGGCCACCGTCCAGGCCTACGGGTCCTTGGAGATCGTCGTCCACAACGCCTTTCGCGGTGGCGTGCCCCATCGCCTCGAGGACCTCGACGAACGGGCCTGGAACCACGCCTCGCGCACCGCCATGTGGGGCTCGTACCACTGCGCCCGGGTCGCCCATCCCCACCTGGTCGCGGCCGGGTCGCGGGGCCGGCTCCTGCTGGTGAGCTCGACGGCCGGCGTCGAGGGAAGCGTGAACATGCCGGCCTACGCCGCGGTCAAGGGGGCCCAGCGGGCCCTGGCCAGGAGCCTGGCCCGGGAGTGGGGCGGGCACGGCGTCACCGTGAACTGCATCGCACCTGTGGCCGAGACCGAGTCGCTGACCCGGGCCTTCGCCCAGAACCCCGAGTTGCGGACGCGGGTCCTGGCCCGCTCCGCCCTGGGCCGCCTGGGCGCGCCCGAGGCCGACATCGGTCCCGTCGCCGCCTTCCTGGCCGGCGACGGTGGCGGCTACATCACCGGCCAGACCATCGTGTGCGACGGAGGCAGTTTCTCCGGGCTGTGAGCCCGAGTAGAACCTGTTCTAGGATCGTGGCACCGAGGACAGAGGAGTCGCCATGGGCCAGCCGGTGATCGTCGAGGCCGTTCGCACGCCTATCGGGAAGCGCAACGGCAGGCTGGCGGGGCTGCATCCGGCCGAGCTTCTGGCCATGGCCCAGATCGAGGTGGTCAAGCGGGCCGGCATCGAGCCCGGCGAGGTCGAACAGGTGGTGGGGGGGTGCGTGACCCAGGCGGGAGAGCAGGCCTCCAACGTCACCCGCAACGCCTGGCTCAGCGCCGGGCTGCCCTTCGAGGTGGCGGCCACCACCGTCGACTGCCAGTGCGGCTCCTCGCAGCAGGCCAACCACATGGTCGCCAACCTGATCAGCGCGGGCGCCATAGACATCGGGATCGGCTGCGGCGTGGAGGCCATGAGCCGGGTGGGCCTGGGCATGAACGTGTTCAACGGGCCCGGGTCCTCCAAGCCCGAGCAGTTCCCGTGGGACATGCCCGACCAGTTCGGGGCGGCCGAGCGCATCGCCAAGCGGCGGGGCATCACCCGCCAGGACATCGAGGAGCTGGGCCTGGCGTCGCAGCAGAAGGCGGCCCGGGCCTGGGCCGAGGGCCGCTTCGACCGTGAGGTGGTGACGGTGGAGGCGCCCGTGCTCGGTGCCGACGGTCCGACCGGGGAGCGCCAGGTGGTCGACCGGGACGAGGGCCTGCGGGAGACCACGGCCGAAGGTCTGGCCCGGCTGAAGCCCGTCATGCCCGACGGCATCCACACCGCCGGCACCAGCAGCCAGATCTCCGACGGCGCCGGCGCCGTGCTGTGGATGTCAGAGGACCGGGCCCGATCCCTGGGCCTGCGGCCCCGGGCCAGGATGCTGGCCCAGGTGCTCGTAGGCTCCGACCCCTACTACCACCTGGACGGCCCGGCCGACGCCACACCCAAGGTGCTGGCCAAGGCGGGCATGACGATCGCCGACATCGACATCTTCGAGGTCAACGAGGCCTTCGCCTCCGTGGTGGTCTCGTGGGCCCGGGTGACGGGGGCCGACTTCGCCAAGGTGAACGTCAACGGGGGAGCGATCGCCCTGGGCCATCCGGTGGGCGCCACCGGGAGCCGCCTTCTCACCACCGCCCTGCACGAGCTGGAGCGGTCCGACACCAGCACGGCCCTGGTGTCGATGTGCTGCGGGGGAGCGCTGGCCACGGGGACGATCCTCGAGCGCATCTGACTCGAGCGCCTCTGACGCATCGGACCCCGGCCCGGCGCGGGGGCGGCGTCAGCCCCGGGTCGCGCCCGGGGTTGGGGACGCGCCCTCGGCCCCGCCCAACAGGGCGTTGAGGTGCTCGGTCGCCTCCACGAAGCCCTCGACCAGGTCGTAGATCACGTCGCGCACGGGTCGCACCGCGTTCATGGTGCCGACGATCTGGCCCACGGGCATGCCCGTCAGCTCGGCCACCTGGTACTTGGCGATGCGGCGCTGAGCCTCGGCGGTGAGCATGTACTGGAGGGGCATGGGCAGCGTGCCCGGCGACTCCGGCGCGTCCCAGGCGTCGGTCCAGGCCGTGCGCAGCATGCGGGCCGGCTTGCCCGTCATGATCCGCGAGCGCACGGTGTCGCGTGACGTGGCGTGGAGCAGCTTGTCCACCACCAACGGCGACATGTCGCTCTCGGCCGTGGTGAGCCAGATCGAGCCCGTCCACACGCCTTCCGCCCCCAGGGCCAGGGCCGCGGCGATCTGCCGGCCCGAGCCGATCCCGCCCGCGGCGAGGACGGGAACGGGCGCGACCGCATCCACCACCTCGGGGACCAGGACCATGGTGGCCACCTCGCCGGTGTGGCCCCCAGCCTCGTGGCCCTGGGCCACGATCATGTCGACGCCCTGGTTCACCTGGCGCTGGGCCTGCTGAACACTCCCCACGAGCGCCGCCACCTTGACCCCGTGCTCGTGGGCCAGGTCGACGATGTCCTTGGGTGGCGGACCCAGGGCGTTCACCAGGAGCTTGATGGGGTGGGCCAGGGCGATGTCCACCTGGGGGCGGGCGCCCTCGTGCGTCCAGCCCAGCAGGCCTACGGGCTTGTCCTCGTCGGCGGGGAGGGGAGGGACGTGATGCTGGGCGAGCACCCCCTCTACGAACTGGCGGTGGCGCTCGGGGATCATGTGGTCGAGCTCCTCGGCCATGTGCTCGGGGTCGAGCTCGCCCGCGCCCGCGTAGGAGGCGGGCATGACCACGTCCACGCCGTAGGGGCGGTCACCGACATGCTCGTCGATCCAGCGCAGCTCGATCTCCAGCTGCTCGGGGGAGAAGGCCAGGGCCCCCAGGACACCCAGGCCTCCCGCCTTGCTCACGGCCGCGACCACGTCGCGGCAGTGGCTGAAGGCGAAGATGGGCAGGTCGATGCCGAATAGGTCACAGACACGAGTACGCACGCAAGCTCCTTGGCCTATGTCGAGGTGGTGGTTCCCGCCGGGGCCGACTCCGGGTTGGCGGCGGCGGCCGCGGTGGCCTTGGCCCAGGGGTAGTCGGGCTTGCCGCTCGGGGAGCGCTGCACGCGGTCGACCACGCACAGCTGGCGAGGGACCTTGTAGCCGGCGATGCGGGCCCGGCAGTGCGACTGGATCCCGTCCAGGGTGGGCATGGCACCCGGGCGGGGCTCGACGACCGCCACCACCCTCTCTCCCCAGCGCTCGTCCCCGAGCCCGACCACGACGGCGTCGTACACGTCGGCGTGGGACTTGACCGCCGCCTCCACCTCCTCGGGGAAGATCTTCTCTCCCCCCGAGTTGATGGAGACCGAGCCCCGACCGAGAAGCGTGATGGTGCCGTCGGCCTCGACGGTGGCGTGGTCTCCGGGGATGGCGTAGCGCACGCCGTCGACGGTCACGAACGTCTCCGCCGTCTTCTCCGGGTCGTTGTAGTAGCCGATGGGGATGTTGCCCCTGCGGGCCAACCGGCCCATGACCCCGCTACCCGGCACGACCGGGCGCAGGTCGTCGTCGAGCACGACGGTGTCGACCACGGCGGTGACCGTCGGGCCACCCCGCATGGCCGTCTTTCCCGGCGAGACCATGGCCAGGCCTTGGGCTCCGCTCTCGGAGGCGCCGACGGCGTCGGTGATCACCAGGTTGGGTAGGTGGGCGAAGAACTGGTCCTTCACCGAGGGGGAGAAGATGGCGGCCGTGCTGCTGACGGCGAGCAGCGAGGACGGGTCGTAGCTGGCGCCGGGCTCCTCCAGGGCCTCCACCAGGGGCCGGGCCATGGCGTCGCCCGTGATGAGCAGGGCGTTCACCTTCTCAGCCTCCACCAGGCGCCAAACCTCGCGGGGGTCGAACCTGGGCACGAGGACGACGCGGTTGCCCTTGAAGCTCCCGCCCATGACGCCCCACTGGGTGGCGCCGTGCATGAGGGGGGCGATGGGGAGGTAGGTCAGGGGCGTCGCGGCCCTGGCCCTGTCCACCAGCTCCTCCGGTCGCTCGACCCGGTGGTTGTTGGTCGGGTCGATGCCGCCTCCGAGGGCGAAGAACACGTCCTCGTGGCGCCAGAGCACGCCCTTGGGCATCCCCGTCGTGCCCCCGGTGTAGAGGAGGTAGAGGTCGTCGGGGCTGCGAGGAGCGAAGTTCCGAGCCTCGCTCTGGCCGGCCAGGGCGTGCTCGTAGTCGACCGAGCCCACGCCGCCGATGTCGGCGCCGCTGCCGTCCTCTATGACCAGGGAGTGGTGCAGGCCGGGGAGCCGGTCGCGTACCGCGGCGATGCGAGGGGAGAAGTCGCGCTGGTGGACGAGGGCGACCAGGTCGGCGTTGTCGAACAGGTAGCGGAGCTCGTCCTCGACGTAGCGATAGTTGATGTTCACCCAGACGGCGCGGATCTTGAAGACGGCCCAGAGGGTCTCGACCCATTCCACCGAGTTGTAGGCGTATATGCCGACGTGGTCCCCGGGTCCGACGCCCTGGGCGGCCAGGTGGTGGGCCAGCCGGTTGGCTCGCGCCTCCATCTCCCCGTAGGTCCGGCGCTTCGCCCCGGCAACCAGGTACTCGCGTTGGGCGAAGCTGTCGACCGCGTGCTCGAAGAGATCGGCCAGGTTGTACTCCACCGGCGCGTATTAGAACACGTTCTGACCTGACGGGGCAACGCCGCGACAACGTCCTGTTGAGGGGAAAAACTGAAATGTGTTCTACTCGCACGGTGACGGGGACCGAGCACCTCAGGGTGGACCGCCGCGGCGCGACCGTCGTGGTGACCATGGACCGGCCCGAGGCGAAGAACGCGCTCAGCCCGGCCATGCTCGTGGGCATGGCCGACGCCTGGGCCATGATCGACGGCGACGACGAGGTCCGCTGTGCGGTGCTGACGGGTGCGGGGGGCACGTTCTGCACGGGCATGGACCTCAAGGCCTTTGGCGGCGAGGGGCAGGAGAACCCCTACGCCGACCGCATGAAGGCCGACCCTGATCTCCACTGGAAGGCGCTGCTTCGTCACTACCACTTGCGCAAGCCCCTCATCGCGGCCGTGGAGGGCTACGCGGTGGCGGGAGGAACCGAGCTGCTCCAGGCGACCGACATCCGCGTCGCGG
Source organism: Actinomycetota bacterium (assembly GCA_005884125.1). Lineage (GTDB taxonomy): Bacteria > Actinomycetota > Acidimicrobiia > Acidimicrobiales > AC-35 > AC-35. Next base: position 5,897 of record VAXP01000088.1, read on the forward strand.
CCGAGAGCGCCACCTTCGGCATCTTCGAGGCCCGGCGGGGGCTGTTCCCCCTGGGAGGATCGACCGTGCGCCTGCCCCGCCAGATCCCCTTCACCATGGCCATGGACCTGCTGCTGTCGGCCCGGGCCGTCACCGCCCAGGAGGCGCTGCGGATGGGGCTGGTGGGCAGGGTGGTCCCCGACGGGACGGCCCTGGAGGAGGCCGTGGGCATCGCCGAGGTGATCTGTGAGAACGGGCCGCTGTCGGTGGAGGCCATCAAACGCTCGGTCCGGGCCGCCGAGGGCCTGCCCGAGGACGAGGCCCTGAAGATCGAGCTCGAGATCGGCTGGCCCGTCTTCGCGACGGACGACGCCAAGGAGGGCGCCCGGGCCTTCGCCGAGAAGCGACCGGCCCGGTTCCAGCGCCGCTGACGCCGAACCGGGGCCGCGCCGCTGACCCCAATCCCAGGCTGAGCACAGCTTGAGGGCGTTCCCTCTCGGTTGATCGCGCCGGCACCGGCCGGGCGGAGCGGTGGGGTTGGACCGATTCGTAACGATCGGCGGGGATGGCGCAGCGATGAGGGGTGGGGGGATGGGCCGGGCGACGGCCGCCTGGACGACAGGGCTGGCGCTCGTCGCCGCCGGGATGGTCGGCGGCGCGGGTCGGCCGGCCCAGGCCTTGGGAGGCTCCGACGAGGTCGTCGTACCCGTCGGGGGCGGCCCCCTGGCGTCGGTCGAGGCTGCGCCCGTGGCCCTGGTGCCGGCCTTCGCCCCGCCCATTCACGACTACACGTTGCGCTGCCAGCCCGGTGTCAACAGCGTCTCCCTGCGCCTGGGCGCGGGACCGGGTCGGCGTCTGCAGGCGGGCTCGCAGAGCGGCGCCGAGGTGAGCGTCGCAATCTCTCTGGTCGAGAGCCAGGCCGCGGTCCTGCAGGCGGCCGACTCCCGGGGCGCATCTCAGCTCTACTGGATCAGGTGTCTGCCCCATGACTTTCCAACCTTGGCCGCGAGCCGGCCGGGGAACCCATCGCCGGGGTGGTACCTGACGGGCAACACCATCGTGGGTCCCGGTGCCATGCCCTACGCAATGATCCTGGACACCAACGGCACCCCGGTGTGGTACGAGGCGGCCCCCGGTGGGGCCCTCGACGTGGAGCGAGTCTCGGCCACGAGCGTGGCTTGGAGTGCCGTCCTTGGCCCGGCCGGGTTCGGGGTCGCGCCCAACCCCGGGTTCGGCATCCGTCAGCTCGACGGCAGCGGCACGAAGCAGATCGCCGCCGTGGGTGGCCCGACCGACCATCACGAGCTCCTGCAACTGCCCGACGGGGGCTGGCTACTGCTGTCCTATCCCCTCAAGACGGGCGTCGACCTGACCCCGCTCGGGCTGGGGGCGGACCAGACCATCGCCGACTGCGTCATCGAGCAGCTGGATGGGTCGGGCAACCTGGTGTGGCAGTGGCGGGCCTCGGACCACATCGGGGTGGACGAGTCGATGGAGCCCGCGGCGTCGAGCAGCGGCCAAGGAACGGTCTACGACCTCTTCCATCTGAACTCGCTGGACGTCGACGCAGGGGGCGACCTCCTGGTGTCGGCCCGGAACACGGACGCCGTCTTCCTCGTCCGCCGCGACACCGGCGCCATCGCATGGAAGCTCGGGGGGAAGCCGTTCAGCCACGACGGAGCGCGGATCCTCAGCGTCGTCGGCGACCCGGAGGGGACGATCTACGGGCAGCACGACGCCCGCTTTCTCCCCGGAGGCGACGTGTCGTTGTTCGACAACCACACCTGGGGAGCCGACGCGGCCCGGGGCGTCGAGTACGCCATCGACGCAGGGGCCGGGACGGCCACCTTCCTGTGGCAGTACCGCACACCGTCGGGCTCTCCCAGCGCCGCCATGGGGAGCTTCCGGGCTGCGGGCGACGGGGGCGGGGTGGTCGGGTGGGGCGTCATCGGGGGCTCCGGCTTCACCGAGGTCGACGCTTCCGGTCGGGTCGTGCTGGACGTCTCCCTCCCCGGCGGGGACGCGGCCTACCGCGCCGTCAAGGAACCGATCGGCGCCTTCGACATCGACGTCCTGCGGCACGGCGCAGGGTCGCCCAGGGACGGCCAGGCGCCCGCCCCACTGTGCCCGACGGCGGCCGGCCCTCCGGCCGTGCCCGGGCCCGTGGCCTTCGCCCCCTCGAGCGGGCCCGGCCCCTGTGGCGGGTACTGGCTGGCCACCGCCCCCGGGGCGGTCACGACCTTCGGCGTCGCCGCCTTCCTGGGTGACGACTCCTCATCCGATCTGGATGCCCCCGTGACCGGCATGGCGGCCACGCCCGACGGGCTCGGCTACTGGCTGGTTGCCTCCGACGGCGGGGTGTTCGCCTTCGGGGACGCGGCCTTCTTGGGCTCGATGGGAGCGCAGGCGCTCAACGCGCCCGTCGTCGCCATCGCCCCCGACCCCTCCGGCGGCTACCAGCTGGCCGCGTCCGACGGAGGCGTCTTCTCCTTCGGCGCCCCGTTCTGGGGAAGCCTCGGAGGGGGAGCAATCAAGGGCCAGGTCGTCGCCATGGCGTCCCCCGCGGGCAGGCACGGCTACTACCTGGTCGACGGCGAGGGCGACGTGTTCGCTTTCGGGGACACGGGCGTGGGGGTCGGGGCCGGACCCTAGGCGGGGTGGACTTCCCGCGGAGCGGGCCGGGCTAGATGGCCCGCTCCCGGCCGGCCCAGTAGGGGTCGCGCAGCTTGCGCTTGTAGAGCTTGCCGTTGGGATCACGGGGCATCTCGGCCACGAAGTCGACCGACTTCGGGATCTTGAAGCGGGCCAGCCGCCCGGCGCAGTGGTCGAGGATCTGGTGGGCCAGCTCTTCGCCGGCCTCGGCCCCCGGGGCCGGCTCCACCGCGGCCTTGACCTCCTCCCCCCAGTCCGCGTGGGGGATGCCGAACACGGCCGCGTCGGCCACCAGGGGGTGCGTCAGGAGCACCCCCTCGATCTCGGCCGGGTAGATGTTGGCCCCCCCCGAGATGATCATGTCCGCCTTGCGGTCGCGCAGGAACAGGTAGCCGTCGTCGTCCAGGTACCCGATGTCGCCCACGGTGAAGAACTTCCCGATGCGGTTGCTGCGGGTCTTCTCCTGGTCCTTGTGGTACTCGAAGTCGCCCGTCTGCATGGACATGTAGACGGTGCCCTCCTCGTTGGGCCCGAGCCGGTTGCCCTCGTCGTCGAAGATGGCCACCTCGGAGATGGGCCAGGGCTTGCCCACCGTGCCCGGCTTGCGCATCCAGTCGTCGGGGAGGACCACGGTCCCGCCTCCCTCGCTGGCCGCGTAGTACTCGTCCACCACCGGGCCCCACCACTCGATCATGCGCCGCTTGACCTCGACCGGGCAGGGCGCGGCGGCGTGAACCATGTGGCGGAGGGAAGACAGGTCGTAGCCGGTCTTGACCTCCTCGGGCAGGGCCAGGAGCCGGTGGAACTGGGTGGGGACCATGTGGCTGGTGGTCACCCGGTAGCGGTCGATGAGCTCGAGCATTCCCTCCGGGGTCCACTTGTCCATGAGGACGACGGTGTGACCCAGATGCAGCGAGCCCCCCGCGAACACCATGACGGCGGTGTGGTACAGGGGCGACCCGCAGATGTGCACGTTCTGGTCCAGGGGCTGCACCCCGAAGAGCAGCAGCAGCCCTCCGAGACCGACCCCCACGGCCTCGGGGGCGGCCCCGGGCAGCGGGCGCCGCACGCCCTTGGGCTTCCCCGTCGTCCCCGAGGTGTAGTTCATCACCATCCCGGTGGTCCGCTCCCCGGGCGGGGTGGCGGGCCGGTCCGCCAGGAGGTCTTCATAGGAGGCGAAGCCGGCGATGCCGCCCACCGCGAAGCGGGCCTCCTTGGGGACACCGACCTCCTCGGCCGCGGCGACGCAGGCCTCGCCGAAGCGTTCGTCGGCGACGAGCATCTTGGCGTCGCAGTCGCCCACGATGTAGGCGATCTCCGGCGCGACCAGGTGGTGGTTGACGGGCACCAGGTACAGGCCGGACTGCAGGACGGCCAGGTACAGCTCGATCATGGGGGCGCCGTTGGCCAGCACGGCGGCCACCGCGTCGCCCGGTCTCAGCCCGGCCTGGCGCAGGCCGTGGGACAGGCGGTTGACCCGGGCCAGCAGGTCGCCCGCGGAGACCTCGGCGCCGTCCGGGTCGACCAGGGCCAGGTGGTCAGGTTGCTCCTGGGCCAGGGCCCAGAACCCGAGTTGCATGGCGGCGAACGGTAGAACGTGTTCCTCTCCGCCGGCAAGCACGGCGGGCCCGGCCAGGAGCCGTCGGGGGGCCCAGGCGGTTGCGGCCCGGCGCGAGAACGTGTTTCGATACGCGTCCCGCTTCCCAGGTCGCGCCCCGGAGGTTCCAGATGGCCGGCGAGATCCTCGTGGCCACCAACGTCCTCGAGTACCCCTACACCCGCACCGTGGGCCCCGTCCTGGGCGCCTTCTTCACCGGGCTGCGGGAGGGGCGCATCCAGGGGGTGCGGGCCGCCGACGGCCGGGTCCTGGTCCCACCCACCGAGTACGACCCGCTCACCAGCGAGGAGCTGACCGAGATGGTGGACGTGGGCCAGGCCGGGGTCGTCACCACCTGGGCCTGGGTGTACGCGCCCCGCCCCCTGCACCCCCTGGACCGTCCCTTCGCCTGGGTCCTCGTTCGCCTGGACGGAGCCGACACCTCCATGCTCCACGCCCTGGACGCCGGCGAGCCCGAGCGGATGTCCACGGGCATGAGGGTCCGGGTGCGGTGGCGGGAGGGGCGGGTGGGCGAGATCCAGGACATCGCCTGCTTCGAGCCGGAGACACCTTCGTGACCGAGGCGGGGCCCGATCCCAACGAGCCCGTACGCAGCATCCGGGCCCCGGTCCATCTCGAGTACCACTTCATGCCCGGGCGGGCCTCCTCCCGCTTCCTGCGGGGTGTCGAACAGGGCCGGCTCCTCGGCCAGCGTTGCCCACAGTGCGCCAAGGTGTACGTGCCGCCCCGGGGCGCCTGCGCCGCCTGCGGCGTGCCCACCGACGAAGAGGTGGAGGTGGCCGACCGGGGGACGGTGACCACCTTCTGCGTGGTGAACGTGCCCTTCCACGGGCAGAAGATCAAGCTCCCCTACGTGTCGGCCACCATCCTCCTGGACGGTGCCGACATCGGGCTGTTCCACCTGTTGCAGGAGGTGGACGCAGAGAAGGTGCACATGGGCATGCGGGTGGAGGCGGTGTGGGCCCCGCCCGAGCAGCGCAAGCCCACGCTCGAGAGCATCCTGCACTTCCGGCCCAGCGGGGAGCCCGACGCCGACTACGAGACCTACAAGGACCACGTCTGATGCGGGACGTGGCCGTCGTCGCCTTCGCCCAGTCCCGCGCCGTGCGGGCCGAGGAGGGCGCCAACGAGGTGGAGATCCTCATGCCCGTGGTGTCGGCCGCCATCGAGCGGTCGGGCGTCCCCCGCAAGGAGATCGGCTTCACCGTCTCCGGCAGCTGCGACTACCTGGCCGGCGTGCCCTTCGCCTTCGTCCAGGGTCTGGACGCGGTGGGGGCGTGGCCGCCCATCAGGGAGAGCCACGTGGAGATGGACGGGGCCTGGGCCCTGTACGAGGCTTGGGTCCGCTTGCAGCACGGCGACGTCGACTCGGCCCTGGTGTACGCCTTCGGCAAGTCGTCGCTGGGCGACCTGCCCCAGGTGCTGACACTGCAGCTGGACCCCTACTGCATGGCCCCGCTGTGGCCCGACTCCATCAGCATCGCCGCCCTCCAGGCCCGGGCCTGGCTCGAGGCGGGGCACGACGAGCGGGAGATGGCCGAGGTGGCGGCCCGCAGCCGCAAGGCGGCCCTGGCCAACCCCATGGCCCAGGTGGCGCAGGACCTCACCCCCGAGGAGCTCCTGAAGCAGCCCTACCTGGTGTCCCCCCTGCGCCGCCACGACTGCCCCCCCATATCCGACGGCGCTGCGGCCGTTGTGCTCGCGGCCGGCGGGCTGGCTCGAGAGGTGTCCGAGCGCCCGGCGTGGATTCGCGGCATCGACCACCGCATCGAGCCCCACGGCCTCGGTGTGCGCGACCTCACCCACTCGCCCTCCACCCGCCTGGCCGGCGAGCGGGCCGGAGTGGGCCGGGCCACGGTGGACGTGGCCGAGCTGCACGCCCCCTTCAGCTTCCAGGAGGTGATCTTGCGCCAGGCGCTGGGGCTGGGCCCCGACGTCGAGGTCAACCCCTCCGGCGGGGCCCTGGCCGCCAACGTGATGATGGGCGCGGGCCTGGTGCGCATCGGCGAGGCCGCCGGCCGGGTCAGCGACGGCGGCGCCGGCCGGGCCGTGGCCCACGCCACCTCCGGCCCCTGCCTCCAGCAGAACCTGGTCTGCGTGCTCGAGGCGGACCAGTGAGCGGGCAGCTGTGCGCGGTGGTGGGAGTGGGCCAGACCAAGTACTCCTCGACCCGGGGCGACGTCTCCATCGCCGGGCTGTGCCGGGAGGCGGCGGGCCGGGCCCTGGAGGACGCCGGGATGACGTGGCGCGACATCGACGCCGTGGTCATCGGCAAGGCCCCCGATATGTTCGAGGGCGTCATGATGCCCGAGCTCTACCTGGCCGACGCCCTGGGCGCGGCGGGCAAGCCCATGCTGCGGGTCCACACCGCGGGCAGCGTTGGGGGCTCGACCGCCCTGGTCGCGGCCAGCCTGGTTCAGGGCGGCATCCACCAGCGGGTGCTCACCGTCGCCTTCGAGAAGCAGTCGGAGTCCGACGCCATGTGGGCCCTGTCCCGACCCATGCCCTTCGCCCCACCCACGCTCGCCGGCGCGGGCGGCTACTTCGCCCCTCTCATCCGGTCCTATATACGTCGTTCCGGCGCCCCCGACCACATCGGGATCATGGTGGGGGTGAAGGACAGGCAGAACGCCCTGCGCAACCCCTACGCCCACCTCCAGATAGAGGACATCAGCTTCGAGAAGGTGGCCGAGTCGCCCATGCTCTGGGACCCCATCCGCTACCTCGAGACCTGCCCGTCCTCCGACGGCGCCTGCGCCATGGTCCTCGTGGACGAGCCCACGGCCGGGCGCTCGCCAGACCCGGCCTGGATCGTGGGCACGGCCATGCGCAGCGAGCCCACCATGTTCGCCGGGCGGGACGCGGTCAATCCCCGGGCGGGACGGGACTGCGCCGCCGACCTCTATGCCCAGGCCGGCATCACCGATCCCCGGGGCCAGATCGACTGCGCCGAGATCTACGTCCCCTTCAGCTGGTACGAGCCCATGTGGATGGAGAACCTGGGCTTCGCGGCCGAGGGCGAGGGTTGGAAGATGACCGACAGCGGCGCCACCGCCTTCGACGGCGACCTCCCCGTGAACCCCTCCGGGGGCGTGCTCTCATCCAACCCCATCGGGGCCTCGGGCATGATCCGCTTCGCCGAGGCCGCCCTCCAGGTGAGGGGCAAGGCGGGCGAGCACCAGGTCGCCGGGGCCGGCCAGGCCCTGGGCCACGCCTACGGTGGCGGGTCCCAGTTCTTCGCCATGTGGATCGTCCGGGCGCAAAAGCCCTGAGCGACGTGCCCGGCCCGCCGGAGTACCCCCGGGGGAGGGGCCTGCTGGACGGCAAGGTGGTCGTCGTGACCGCGGCCGCGGGCACGGGCATCGGCTTCGCCACCGCCAGGCGCTGCGCCGAGGAGGGCGCCTCGGTGGTCGTGTCCGACCACCACGAACGGCGCCTGGCCGAGGCGGCCGGACGCCTGGCCGAGATCACCGGCTCGCCCGTGCCCGCGGTGCGCTGCGACGTCACCGTGGATGCCGACGTAACCCATCTGGTGGAGGCGGCGGTGTCCGAGGCCGGGCGGGTGGACGTGATGGTCAACAACGCCGGGCTGGGGGGAACGGCCCGGCTGGTGGACATGACCGACGAGCAGTGGCGGTCCGTGCTCGACGTCACCCTGAACGCGACGTTCCTGTGCACCCGCGCCGCCCTGCGCCACATGCTGCCCCGGGCCTCGGGCGTGATCGTCAACAACGCCTCCGTGCTCGGGTGGCGGGGACAGGTCGGCCAGGCCCACTACGCCGCGGCCAAGGCCGGGGTCATGGCCCTCACCCGCTGCGCCGCCCTGGAGGCGGCCGAGGCCGGGGTACGGGTCAACGCGGTGGCGCCCAGCCTGGCCATCCATCCCTTCCTGTCCAAGGTCATCGCCGAGGAGGAGCTGGAGGAGCTGCGCCTGCTCGAGGCCTTCGGCCGCTCGGCCGAGACCTGGGAGGTGGCCAACGTCATCGTGTTCCTGGCCAGCGACTACTCGTCCTACATGACGGGCGAGGTGGTGAGCGTCAGCAGCCAGCACCCGTGACGCCGGCCGCAACGGGCTGAGCTGGGCCAGTGCGCTAGGGGGCGAGGCGGGGCTCCTGGGTCGAGGAGTGACGGTCGACCACGGACCGCTCCGCGTCCATGGGGGCCTGCTCCACCCTGCAGTCGCGGTCGAGGACCATGGTGGGCCGGCTCCGGGGGTCGTACCCGGGCCAGGGGCCGAGCTCGGCCGTGGTGGGGTCGCCGGTGCGGGCGAACCCCGCCCATGCCTTCATCATGCGCTCGGCCAGGCCGTCCGCGTCCGGGCCCTGGCCCGTGAAGCCCGCCGTCTCGGGCCGGCCCTGGGTGCCCAGGGCGAAGGCGATCTCCAGCCCGTGGCAGGCTCCCAGCCAGCCCCGCATGGCGGGAGAGCCCCAGGTGAAGAGGTACACGAAGGTGCGGGGCTCGTGGGCCACCAGGGCGTCGGCCAGGCGCAGGGCGGGGACGCGGAAGAAGCGCTCGGTCTCGATGGCGAACCACAGGTCGTTGGGCCCGGTGGGCTCGCCCCGGGCCGAGCGCTCCCGGGTGACCACCTCGATGACCTCGTCGACCCCGCCGTCCAGGCGCCGGGCCAGTCTCCTCCGGAGGCCCTCGTCGGTGAGGTCGCGGGAGTGCGGGTCGGCGGGGGCCCAGAGCTTCCACTCGTCCCGGTTGGTGCCGACCACGACCGGGATCCCCTGGGCCGCCCCGTCCCGCAGCGCGTCCATGGGCGGGCGGGTGAACAGGACGCCGTCCACCGAGGGGAGGAAGGCCATGGGCAGCTCGCCGTCCAGCTCGAGCTGGGCCTTGAGCAGGACCTCGACGGGCAGCCGGCGCAGGTCCTCGACGCTCGAGACCCCCGCCGCCTCCGCGAAGCGCTCGGCCAGGCGGGTGGCGGCCCGGCCGGAGAGGGTGACGGGCGCGCCGCTCTGGACCATGGCCTTGGCGAACAGGCCCCGGGCCCGCTCGGCGGCCAGGAGCACGCTGACGGAGCCGGCCCCGGCCGACTCGCCGAAGACGGTGACGTCGTCCGGGTCCCCGCCGAAGGCCCCGGCGTTGGCCCCGACCCAGCGCAGCGCCTCGATCTGGTCGAGCAGGCCCCAGTTGCCCCCGCCCAGCTCGGGGTGGGACAGGAAGCCCAGCGCCCCCAGCCGGTAGTTGATGGTGACCACGACCACGTCGCCCGACCGGGACAGGGCGGCCCCGTCGTACAGGGGGCTGTTGCTGGCGCCGCCCCGGTAGGCGCCGCCGTGGATCCACACCATCACCGGGCGGCGGCCGGCGTCGGCCCCCGGCGTCCACACGTTGAGCGACAGGCAGTCCTCGCCCTGGGCCGCTCCCGCGGGCACGAAGGCGGCGCTGGCCCCAGGCGCCTGGGGGGCGATGGCGCCGAACTCCACCGCCGGGCGCTCGCCGGGCCAGGGCTCCACGGGCTGGGGCGGGGCGAAGCGTCGCTCCCCGTCGGTGGGCGCGGCGTAGGGGATCCCCAGGAACTCGAGCACACCGCCGGCCTCCCGGCCCCGGACCCGCCCCGCGGTGGTCGTGACGACAGGATCGGTCATGGGCGCAGCATTGCAGAGCCACGCCGCACCCCGCCCCGTCCCTAGGCCGGGGGTACGGGGGCAGCCGCGCCCAGGAAGGCGGGGCGCTCGCCCCCTCCGTGCACGACCACGTTCTCCCCGCTCACGTAGCGGGCCAGGGGGGAGGCCAGGAAGAGGCACACGTCGGCGATGTCCCCGGGCTCGGCCATGCGCCCCAGGGGCACGGTGGCGCCCACGGCTGCGACCGCGTCCTCGTCGCCGTAGTGGAGGGGAGCCTCCCCGGTGCGCACCAGCCCCGCGCTCACGCAGTTCACCCGCACCTTGGGGGCCCACTCCACGGCCAGGGTGGCCGTGAGGCTGATCAGGCCGGCCTTGGCCGCGCCGTAGGCCGCGGTTCCCGGCGAGGGCCTTAGGCCGCTGACGCTGCCGATGTTGACGATGACCCCACCCTCGGCCTGGTCCTGCATCACCGCGTTGGCCCGTTGCGCGAAGTTGAGAGGGGCGAGGAGATTGAGGGCCACGATGGCGGCCGAGAAGCGGGGGGAGGCGGTGGCCGCCGGCGCCGGCGGCGACCCGCCCGCGTTGTTGACGAGGACGTCGAGGCGGCCGTGGCGCTCGACGGTGAAGGACACCACCCGCTCGATGGCTTCGAGCTCGCGCACGTCGGCGGCGACGAAGGCGGCCGATCTCCCCGCCGCCGCGGGCAGAGCTTCGGGCTCGTTGCGGCAGCAGATGACGACCTCGGCGCCCGCGCCGAGGAGGCGCTCGGTGATGCCCCTGCCGATCCCCCGGCACCCCCCCGTCACGATGGCCACCCTCCCGGACAGGTCGAGAGGGCCGGCCACGACGGAGAAACTAGTACCGTGCTGGCGAGCTGACGCAGGGTCAGAAACACTCGACGAGGAAGCGGGGAGCTGCGGCCATGGGCATCACCCACTCGGTTGCCGACGGCATCGCCGAGGTCGTGATGGACAACCCGCCGGTCAACGCCTTGACGGTGGCGGGCTGGTTCGAGCTCGCCCGCGTGCTCAGGGACCTGGGTGCAGATGCCGCGGTGCGCGTCGTGATCCTGACTGCCGAGGGGCGGGGCTTCAACGCCGGCGTGGACATCAAGGAGATGCAGAGCACCCAGGGTTTCGCGGCCCTGATCGGGGCCAACCGGGGCTGCTACGCCGCCTTCGCCGCCGTCTACGAGTGCGAGGTCCCCGTCATCGCGGCCGTGCACGGATACTGCCTGGGCGGGGGCGTGGGGCTGGTGGGCAACGCCGACATGGTGATCGCCTCCTCGGACGCAACCTTCGGGTTGCCCGAGGTGGACAGGGGGGCCCTGGGCGCGGCCACCCACCTGGCCAGGCTGGTGCCCCAGCACAAGATGCGGGCCATGGTCTACACCGGGGCCACGGCCACTGCGGCCGAGCTCCACCGCTTCGGTTCCGTGCTCCAGGTCGTCGAGCGCTCCGAGCTGCGGGCCGCGGCCCGGGAGGTGGCCGCGACCATCGCGTCCAAGGGGGCGACCATCGTGCGTCGGGCCAAGGAGTCCCTCAACGGCATCGACCCCGTCGACGTCAAGCGCAGCTATCGCTTCGAGCAGGGCTTCACCTTCGAGCTCAACCTGGCCGGCATCGGCGACGAGGCCAGGCAGGCCTTCGTCGAGGGCCAGCGGGGCGAGGATGGCCAGGGGGAGACGGAGCGGTGACGGCGGTGGGGGCCACCACGGACAAGCGGCTGACCGCGGACGAGGTGGTGGCCGAGTTGCGGGACGGGATGACCGTCGGCGTCGGCGGCTGGGCGTCGCGACGAAAGCCCATGTCCCTCGTCCGGGCCATCGTGCGCTCCTCGCTGCGCGACCTCACCGTCGTGTCCTACGGAGGGCCCGACGTCGGTCTGCTGTGCGCCGCGGGCAAGGTGCGCAAGGTGGTCTACGGCTTCGTCTCGCTCGACACCATCGCCCTGGAGCCCCACTTCCGGGCGGCACGGCAGTCGGGCGCGGTGCAGGCCACCGAGGTGGACGAGGGCATGCTCCAGTGGGGCCTCTACGCCGCCGCCCTGCGCCTGCCCTTCCTGCCCAGCCGG
>VAXP01000088.1:17805-46391 GCA_005884125.1 Actinomycetota bacterium
CGACGGCGAGGAGCTCGTCGCCGTGCCTGCTCTGTCACTCGACGTGGCGCTCGTGCACATGAACCGCGCCGACGCAGGTGGGAACGGGCAGTTCCTCGGGCCCGACCCCTATTTCGACGACCTGTTCTGCATGGCCGCCCGCCGCCGCTTCGTGTCCTGCGAGCGGGTGGTGGCCACCGAGGACCTCCTCTCGGAGGGGCCCGTGCAGAGCCTGGTGATCAACCGCTCCATGGTCGACGGCGTGGTCGAGGCCCCGGGCGGGGCCCACTTCACCTCCTGCGAGCCCGACTACGGCCGGGACGAGGCCTTCCAGGCCGAGTACGCCGGGGCCGGGACCGGCGCCGAGGCCTGGGCCGCCTTCAAGGCGCGCTACCTCGACGCCGGCGACGACGACTACCGGCGGGCGGTGGCGGCCCGTGGCTGAGGACGTCACCCGAGACGAGGTCTGCGTGGTGGCCTGCGCCGACGCCTGGCGGGGCGACGGCGAGATCCTGGCCAGCCCCATCGGGATCATCCCCACGCTCGGGGCCAGGCTGGCCCGGGCCACCTTCGAACCCGACCTGCTGCTCACCGACGGCGAGGCCTACCTGGTCGCCAACGACCTCCCGGTGGGGCCCGGGAACCATCCCAAGGTGGTCGAGGGCTGGATGCGCTACCGCTTTGTCTTCGACACGGTGTGGTCGGGCCGCCGCCACGTGATGATGGGGGCGACCCAGATCGACGGCCACGGCAACCAGAACATCTCCTGCATCGGGGACTGGGCCCGGCCCAAGGCCCAGCTCATCGGGGTGCGGGGGGCGCCGGGCAACACCGTCAACCACCCCACCAGCTACTGGGTCCCGAACCACTCGACGCGATCATTCGTCGAGCACGTCGACATGGTGTCGGGCATCGGCTACGAGCGGGCGGCCCGGGCGGGAGAGTGGATCGGCCGTCACCACGAGATCCGCGTGGTCGTGAGCAACAAGGCCGTCCTCGACTTCGACACCCCCGAGCGGTCCATGCGCCTGCGCTCCGTGCACCCCGGCGTCACCGTGCAGGACGTGGTCGCGTCCACGGGTTTCGAACTGGTCGTCCCCGACGAGGTCCCCGATACGCGCCGGCCCACCCCCGAAGAGCTCCACCTCATCAGGGACGTGCTCGACCCGACCGGCCTGCGCCGGGGGGAGCTGCCGGGATAGAGGGGGTTGGGTAGGGTGCCCGTGCCCACCTCGCGTGGGCGCCATGGGTTCCCGAAAAAAGGAGACGTCGATGCCGATGCGCAGCGCCGAAGCGCAGTGGGAGGGCTCCCTTCAGGAGGGGTCCGGCACGATGCGCCTGGGGAGCGGGGCCTTCGAGGGTCGCTACTCCTTCACCTCCCGTTTCGAGGACGGCCCGGGGACCAACCCCGAAGAGCTCATCGGCGCGGCCCACGCCGGCTGCTTCTCCATGGCCCTGTCGGCCGCCCTCTCCCGGGCCGGTCACGTACCCACCCGGGTCCACACCACGGCCCGGGTCCACATCGAGCGGGGCGACGCCGGCTTCAGCATCACCCGCATCGATCTGCAGACCGAGGCCGAGGTTCCGGGCCTGGACGAGGAGACCTTCCGGCGGGAGGCCGAGGGGGCCAAGGCGGGATGCCCTGTCTCCAAGGCCCTGACGGGGACGGAGATCACCCTGGACGCCAAGCTCCTCTGAACCCGCCCAGACGCGGCGGGCAGGCGTTCAGTTGGTGAACACGGTGTAGCGCTCGCCCCCCTCCGACTTGGCCCTGTACATGGCGTGGTCGGCCCGGGCCAGGAGCTCGGCCGCGGCCGTGTCCCCGGTACCCAGAGCCAGGCCCACGCTGGCCGTCACCCGGGCCTCGTGGTCGTGGTCCAGGGGCACTGGCTCGAGCAGGTGGTCGGCCAGCCTGCGGGCCACGACGTCCACCTCGTGGGGCTCCTCCAGCCCCTCCAGGAGCACGGCGAACTCGTCGCCACCTATGCGGGCCAGGGTGTCGCTGGCCCGCACCGCCCCCCGCAGCCGGCGGGCGGTGGCCAACAGGACCTGGTCCCCGGCCCGGTGGCCGAGCTGGTCGTTGACGGCCTTGAAGCCGTCGAGATCGATGAAGGCCACCGCGAACATGGAGTTGTTGCGCCGGGCCCGGGCCCCGGCCTGGATGAGGTGCTGCTCGAAAAGGGAGCGGTTGGCCAGGTCGGTGAGGGGGTCGTGGAAGGCGGCGTGGCGCAGCTCCTCCTCGGTCTGGCGCCGGGCCGAGATGTCCTGGAAGGCGGCGATGGCGTGGTCGATGCGGCCGGCCTCGTCGAACACCGGACCGGCCCACACCTCGATGGGCACGGCCGAGCCGTCCCTGCGCAGCTCCATGTCGGCCACCACGGTGGCGTGCCCCTCCAGGGCACGCACGATGGGCATGCGCACGTCGGGGTAGGGCTCGTCGGTCCCGGCCACGTAGACGAGGTAGCGCCCCTGCGGTGGGGACGCACCGTCTTCGTCCTCCTCCCGGACCGGCACCAGCTGCTCGCCCAGGAGGCGGCGGGCCGCCTCGTTGGCGTACACCGACGAGCACGGCGCGTCGACGGCCAGCACGCCGATCGGCAGCTGCTCCACGAACCGGCGGAACGGCACGTCCCGCGTGTGCGGCCCTCCCCCCACTGCTCGGGCAGGGTCACCCCTTGCTTCCTCCACGTAGATCCTCCGCCTCTTCAGGTTTCTTAAGGAACGGGCACCGCCAGGCGACAGCCGCGGCTGTCCAGGCGGGGATTCCTGCCGGGAGGGAACGGTGTGCTGGGAGAGCCGGCTCCCCGATCGCAGGATCAGGCGAGGTCGAGCTCGAGCATGCGTATGGCGTTGCCCCGGACGATCTTGGAGATTACGTCGTCCGCCAGCCCCGCCATCATCTCCTCGGCCACCCGCTTGGTTTCGGGCCAGGTCGAGTCGGTGTGGGGATAGTCCGTCTCGAAGGTCGTGTTGTCGATCCCGACCCGGTGCAGCGACTCCAGCCCGTGGCGATCGCGGAAGAAGCAGCCGAAGACCTGGCGGTAGTAGTAGGTCGAGGGCGGCTCGGGGACGATGTCCCTGACGCCGCCCCAGGCCCGGTGCTCGCGCCACACGTCGTCGGCCCGCTCCAGGATGTAGGGGATCCAGCCGATCTGGCCCTCCGAGTAGGCCAGCTTCAGGCGGGGGAAGCGCACCAGCACCCCCGAGAACAGGAAGTCGCTGAGCGAGGCCATGGCGTTGTTGAAGCTGAGGGTGGCCTGCACGGCCGGGGGAGCGTCGGGTGAGGCGGCCGGCATCTTCGACGACGACCCGATGTGCATGCACACCACCGTGGCGGTGTCCTCGCAGGCGGCGAAGAAAGGGTCCCAGTGCCCGTCGTGGTCGTGCACGCTGGGCAGGCCCAGGTGGGGCGGGATCTCGCAGAAGCACACGGCCCGCACGCCGCGGTCGGCGTTGCGCCGCACCTCGGCCGCGGCTTCGCCGGCGTCCCACAGGGGGATGAGGCACAGGGGGATGAGGTGGCCCCCGCTCTGGCCGCACCACTCCTCCACCATCCAGTCGTTGTAGGCCTTCACGCACAGCATGGCCAGGTCGTGGTCCTTGGCCTCGAGGAAGGTCTGGCCGCAGAAGCGGGGGAAGGTGGGGAAGCACAGCGAGGCCTCCACCCAGTTCAGCTCCATGTCGGCGACCCGGGCCTTGGGGTCGTAGCAGCCCGGCCTCATCTCGTCGTAGGTGATGGCCGACAGCGTCATCTCGTCGCGGTCGAAGCCCACCGCGGCCACGTGGCGCTTGTGGGGCGCCATGAGGTCCTCGTACACCCACCAGTCGCAGGGATCGCCGTTGTCGTCGGGCTCGATCTGGTAGCGGCCGCCGATGTATGTCATTGAGCCCAGGCCGTGCCTCTCCACCCGGGGAGCCTGGTCCCGGTAACGGGCGGGCACGCGGCTGGTCCAAACGTGGGGGGGCTCGACCACGTGGTCGTCCACGCTGATGATCTTGGGCAGCTCCGCCACCGGGCCCTCCGAATCTGACGTCTCGTCAGCACTGTACCCGACCCCCGTGACGGTCCGTCAGATGCCGGCGCCGGGCGCCCCGCCCCCGTGGTCGGGACCACCGACGACGACCCCGGATCCGCTGAGGTCCTTGCGCAGGCTGTCGACGTCGACGGCGTGGACGCGGCCCTGCGAGCCCAGGGCGTGCACCGCAGCCGCCCCCGCCGCCTCCCCGGTGGCCATGGCCGCCGGTATCTCCTTGGTGGCCTGGTGCACGTAGCGGGTGGTCGAGATGCACCGCCCGGCTGCGAGCACGTTGCCCAGCGCGCTGGTGGTGAGGCACCGGTAGGGGATGTCGTAGACGACGTGGCGCCTGGTCCAGTGGCCGGTCCGGGCCACCGAGTCGGGGAAGCGCACGTCGCCGTCGCCCTTCTCCAGCACGTAGTCGCCCTGCAGTCGCCGGCTCTCGGTGATGCCCAGCATGCGGGCGTAGTCGTCGATCCAGGCGTGGGCGAAGGCGGGCACGTCCCGCCTCAGCCCGTCGAAGCTGGCCCGGGCCGCCTCCCGGCAGGCCAGCTGGGCCCGGGTGAGGTCGTCGGGATCGCAGGGGTCGACCCGATCGGGAGCCGGTCCCCAGGGGACGAGGACGCGGCCCCGCCCGGTGGTGCGGAACCACAGACCGGGGGGCGCGGCGGCAAGCATCTCCTCGTCCACGCCCCCGGCGCGGAACCAGAGGTATGGGGGGACGGTCACCTGCTCCATGGATGCGCCCGCGGCCTTGAGGACGTCGCCGTCTCCGGTGCCGTCGATCACGACCGAAGGCACGATGGCCTGGCGGCCGGACTTGGACTCCACCATCACCGCCTGCACAGCCCCGTCGCTCACCAACGCGCCCGCGCACCAGGTGTGCAGGCGGAGGCGGACCCCGGCCCCGGCCAGCGTCTCGTAGGCGACGTCGATGAACGCCTCGGGGTCGAAGGCAACCGAGTAGCGCACTGCCTCGGGGGGCGCGCCCCAGATGAGGCCCCATCGCCGCCAACGGTCCACCGCGTCGGGATCCTCGGCGTTCCACTGCTCGGGAGGCGGGAAGCGGGCCTCGCCCCGGGCCTCGAGGCGGTCCACGAACTCCTGACACAGACCCGCCACCACCTGGTGGCCGTTGCCGTCGTCCATGGTCAGCAGCAGGTTGATGAGGCCCAGGGTGGCCAGACCCCCGACGAAGCTCGACGCCTCGATCAGCCACGTCTCCGCGCCCCGCCTGGCGCCGGCCAAAGCCGCGGCGATACCGGCCGAGCCCGCGCCCACCACAAGGACGTCGGGCCGCCCCATCACGGGGACGTCACGGGCGGGCTCGTGCCACTGTGACGGATCCGGCATGGCGGCCATTGTCGCCCCTTCCCTGGTTCCCGTGCGCCGGGGGGGAGCTGTGGTTGACTAGGGGCGCCGGGGCGACCGGGGCGGAAGCAGCTGGGGGATAGATGCGCGAGAAGCCCGACGATGGCGTGACGCCAGTGCTGCGGCTGCGTCGCCGGTTGGGGAACGAGCTGCTGGCGGCGGCGGCCCGGCACGCGGCCATCTCCGACGAGATCCACGACCTGGAGGAAATGCGGTCGGGAGGGGCGTGGAGCGCGGAGCAGGCCGAGCGCTACGACTACCTCCGCCGCCAGAAGGCGGCCGAGCGGGTTCGCCACGACCAGGCCCACCGCCAGCTCATGCGCCTGCCGTCCAGCTCCCTGCGCATCGGCTGAGGCCCGCCCTCCTCTTCGCAGCGCGACGATGCCCGTAGACTGCGGCCCAGCCTGACGACGGAGGGTCGCCGATGAGGGTCGTGGTGGACTACGACTTGTGCGAGAGCAACGCCGTGTGCATGGGCCTGGCCCCCGAGGTGTTCGAGGTCCGCGACGACGACAACCTCTACATACTCCAGGAGCGTCCACCGGAGTCCTTGCGGGCCAAGATCGACTCGGCCGTGCGGTCGTGCCCCAAGCAGGCCATCTCCATAGAGGAGGACTGAGGGCCAGGGCGCGGTCGTCGCCGTGACCACGACCTGGCTGTCGGCGCCGCACTGGCTGGCCGTGCTGCGCATCGGCCTGGGCCTGTGGTGGGTCGAGAGCTTCCGTCACAAGAACAAGGCGGCCTGGTTCGATCGCCAGAGCGGCATCCAGTGGGCCGCGTCGGTCGCCGAGAAGCACCGCTGGCCCTTCGTGCGACGGGCCTTCGACTCCGTCGTTGCGCCCCGGGCCAAGGTGATGGCCTACGCGGTCGTCCTGGGCGAGCTGGCCATCGGGCTGGGCCTGGTCCTGGGCTTGCTCACGCCCGCGGCCGCCATCGCCAGCATCCTGCTCAACCTCTCCTACTTCGTGCTCATGATCCACGACTGGGCCGAGCAGGGGCAGAACAGCATGATGATCCTCTGCGCCGTGGTGGTGCTGGGCGCCCACGCCTGGCAGACGTGGTCGCTGGATTCGGCCCTGGGGCTGTTCTAGTGACCGCTCCGGTCTAGAACTTGGGCACGTAGGCGCCCCGGCCCAGGGCCGCGCTCTCCTCCAGGTCCATGGTGTCGTCCACGTCGCCCTTCACCTCGGTGACCCAGGGGAGGCGGTCCCGCAGGATGCGGTCGATGCCGGCCTGAAGCGTGGTGGAGCTGATGGCGCAGGAGCTGCACGAGCCCTGGAGCATCACCTCGACCACCCCGGTCTCCACGTCGGCGCCGACCAGCACCAGGTCGCCCCCGTCCGACTGGACGGCCGGGCGGATGAGGTCGATGAGGGAGGTCAGCTCCTCCAGCCGGCAGGCGCGGTCCTCCTCGCTCAGGGCGGTGGGCGAGTCGGCCCCGGTCGGGTCTGTCATGCCTCCATTTTGACGCATGGCCCGCCCACCCCGGACCGGAGGCCCGTCGCCGGGGCAGATTCCCAGCTCAGCGGGTCGGATTCAGGTGGGAGGCGACCAGGTCGGCCATGGACCAGCGGGGGCGCACCCGGCTCACCAGGCCCGTCTGGACTATGAGGACCCGGCCCACCATCACCAGCTCGGCGGGGATCCGGGTGACGGGGTCGTCCCTGGCCGCGGCCATCAGGCGCTGCCAGGCCGCCTGGCGGCTGAGCTCGTCGTCGCCGTCCTCGAAGGAGAACAGGCTGGCCCACGCCACCAGCGAGCCGACGTCGCCCGAGCGGGTCCGGAACCCCAGGCGGTCGAGCGCCTCGCCCGCCAGCCCGGCGTCGGCCTCGAGACCCGACCGGTAGAGGTCGCGCAGCCCCTCCCGGGTCTCCCGGGGCAGCTCCACGCAGGCGCCGAAGTCGACCAGACCCAGCCTGGGCCCGTCCCCGCCCGCCATGAGCAGGAAGTTGCCGGGGTGGGGGTCGGCGTGGAGGAAGCCGTCGTCCAGGATCTGCTTGAGGTAGGCGTCGATGAGGAGCCGGGTCGCTTCCTCGGCCACCTCCCGGTCGACCACCCGCAGGGCCCGGGCCAGGTTCTCGCCCTCCAGCCAGTCGAGGACCAGCACCCTCCCCTGGGAGAGGTCCCGGTGCACACCGGGCACGGCGACGCCCTCGACGCCGGAGAAGTTGGCGGCGAAGCGGTCGACGTTGTCCGCCTCGCGGACGTAGTCGAGCTCCTCCAGCACCGAGGTCTCCAGGGCATGGGCGATGGTGGGCAGACCCGGCACCCGCGACCCGAGCAGGCGGTCGGCCAGGAGCAGGATGCGGCGGGTGTCGCGCATCTCCTCGGGGACGACCTCCGCCACCCTGGGGTACTGCACCTTCACGGCCACCACCCGCCCGTCCCGCCTGGTCGCCCGGTGCACCTGGGCCAGGGACGCGGCCGAGGCCGAACCGGCGTCGAAGGACGCGAAGGCCTCCTCCACGGGACCGAGGTCGGCCTCCACGATGCGGCGCACCGCGGCCGCGGGGGCGGGCGGCACCCGGTCCTGCAGCCGGGACAGCTGCTCCACGTAGACGGGGGGCAGGAGGTCGGGTCGGGCCGACGCGAACTGGCCCAGCTTGAGGAAGCCACCCCTCAGGTGCACGGCCCTGGCGTAGAGGTCGTGGGCGCCCCGCTCGTGGGCCAGGGCCAGCGCCGCGGCTCGGCGCCGGGACGGGAGGGCCCGGGCCGCCCCGTAGCGGGCGGCCACACCGAAGGCGGTGGCGTAGAGCTCGGCCCGTCGGCTGAGCTGGCTGCCGGGAAGGCCCCAATCGGCGCCCGTCCCCGCCCGCCTGCCCCGCCCCGACGTACCCCCGGCCCCCTTGCCCCCGGTGGGGCTGTCCCCGGCCGGCACCACCCCCCGCTTGGGCATGGGCGCACGGTAACCGGGCCCAAGTCCTCCCGGAGTGCGTCGGTGCTGCCGCGCTCCGTACCCTTTGCCGGCGTGGATCTGTCAGAGCGGGCAGCCCGGCGGCGGGCGCTTTCGGCCACAACGGTGGGCGCTGCGGTCACCTCCGAGCGTTCCGCCTTCGGGCCGGGCTTTCCCGGGCTGCTGGACGCGGCCCGGGCTGGCGCCCCCTGGGCCCTGGAGGCGATCTACGTCGAGCTCCACCCCCGCGTCCTCGCCTTCATGGCCGGGCGCGCTCCCAGGGAGGCCGAGGACCTGGCCTCCGAGGTTTTCGTGTCCGTGGCCGAGGGCCTTTCGAGGTTCGACGGGGACGAGCGTCAGCTGCGGGCCTGGGTCTTCACCATTGCCTATCGCCGCCTGAGCGACCTCTGGCGCCGCAGCCACCGGCGCCCGACCGAGCCCGTCGAAACGGCCAAACTCGACGAAGTGGTCGGCGCGGGGGACACCGAGGCCGAGGCCGTGGACGCGCTGTCCAGCGCCGAGGCCCTCCGCAGGATCGCCGCCCTGCCCTCGCCCCAGGCCGAGGTCGTGCTGCTGCGGGTGGTCGCCGACCTGCCCGTGGAGGAGGTGGCGGCCATCCTGGGCAAGCGCCCGGGGACGGTACGCGTCATCCAGCATCGGGCCCTGACCCGTCTGGCCCGTCTGGCCCGGGCCGGCACCGACGGCGAGGTGTAACGCGTGCGGTCCCTGCGGCGATTGCCCTGGTCGATGGGACGCCACAGGAGGGTCGATCGCGACATGGCCGATCGCATCCTGGCCGGCGCCGCGGGCGAGGACGGGGTCCCCGCCGACTTCGCCGGGGTCGTACCCCTGTTGCGGGCCGCCCGCGGGGCCCAGGCCGTGGGCGATCCCGCCCGTCGGGAGGCCACCCTGGCAGCCATGGCCGCCGCGGCCTCCGAGCAGGCGAGGCTCGGTGCCGGTCCCGCGCTCGCGCCCCGGAGGCTGGGCTGGTCGCGCCGGCTGAGGCTGGCCACGGGCGCGGGGCTCGGAGCCGTGACCCTCTTCGGCGGGCTCACCGCCGCGGCCGCCCTCTCCGGCGGAGTGGCCGACGCCGTGCACGACGGCACCGGCCTGCGCCTCCCGCTCTCGGCCGAGCCCCACGAGCCGGCTCCGCCGGCCCGGGGCGCGGGGTCGAGCACGGACAAGGGCACGACGGGCCGTGCCACAAGCGGCTCCACCGGCGCCACCGGGCCGGCCGCCTGCGCCCGCGCCGCCGGCCACGAGGCCGCCTGCCCGGCGGTGAACGAGACGGACAAGGCCAAGGCCCAGAGCGAGCGGGGCGGGGAGACCGAGGGAAGGGGCAAGGGGGGCGGCGACACCGGGAACACGGCCGCCACCACCGGGTCCCAGGGTGGACCGGACAAGTCCGGGAGCTCGGACCGGGGCGGCTCGCCCGCCGGCACCAGGCAGGGCGACAAGGGCAGCGGGGGCGGCAACGGAGGCGGGGGCCCGGGCACGCCCGGGGACGGCCACGCCAAGGACGCGGGCGGCTCGCCGGGGAGCCCTGGCTCTCCCAACGGCCCGGGGTCGCCCAACAACTCGGACAGCGGACACAAGGGAGCCACCAGCTCGGGAAGCCCGAGCGACCTAACCCGCCCGCACGGCAATCAGGAGCTGCCTTAACCCGCTGTCCAGTTGAGCGAGGGTCGATGACGGTCCCCGCTCGAGCGCCGCGGCCCCAGGCTATTGGCCTGGGGCCGCAGCGCGCCCGGGCCCTTCTTCCAGGAGCAGATCCCGCAGGCGCCCGATGGTCGGCCGGGAGACAGCGGCGGGACCGGTCAGGTAACCGAGGATGGAGCCGTGCTCGTTCTCCAGCACCCGCAGGCTGGTGTCGAGCACCTCGCGCTGGGCGCTGAGGAAGGGACGAACGCGCTCCACGTCGACTCCTGCCGCCTCCAGCTTGGGCTTGAGCTCGGAGATGCGCCGGTTCGAGCGGTACCGGGTGGACAGCTCGTAGTCGTGCAGCACGGTCTCGTGGGGCACTCCCAGAAGGCTGAGCAGCAGCCCGGCCGCGATCCCGGTGCGGTCCTTGCCCGCGGTGCAGTGGAACAGGGCCGGGAGCTGGCCCGGCTCGGCCAGGCTGGTCAGGAGGGCGCCGAAGGTCGAGGCTGCCTCGGTCAGCATCTGGCCGTAGAGCTCGACCATGAACTCGACGCCGAGGTCGTCCACCTTGCCCGCCATCACCAGGTCGAGGACCTCGACCTGACCGGCAGGCGGGCTGCCCACGGTGCGCACCACCGACCGCAGCCCGGCGTCGGCGGGCAGGCGGCTGGGGGCCGACCGGCGCTCGACGTCCCAACGGAAGTCGTGCACCACCCGCAGGCCCAGCCGGGAGAGCAGGCGCAGATCGGCGTCGGTCAGCTCCGACAGGGCGTCGGAACGGAACACCATCCCCCAGCGCACCCTGCGCCCGCCCAGACCGCGGTAGCCGCCGAGATCCCGGAAGTTGAGGGTGCCCTCGAAGGGGACGAGGCGCTCGGCGGCCACCACGCCGGCCTCGCCCTCCACGCCGACGTGCACGTAGTGGCGCACTCCGGGATCGAGCCCCCCTAGGAGCACCTCACGTCCGTCGGCCACCACGGCGACGGGGTGGGCGTGGTCGATGGCGTCGGGGTGCTCGCCCACAGACACCACGAAGGGGCCCTCCCCGACCCCGGGGGCCCGATCCTCCACCGTCCATCGCACCAGGAGGCCCTGTTCCTGCCGTTCGACCTCCACGTCGAGCACGGGCGAACCGTAGCGGCGGCGCCGGCTGGTCGGCGCCGGTCAGGGCCACGGGCAGCGCCGCGGCCCGGTGCCCGGTTGGGGCTTTCCTGCTGGCCCGATGGTGGGATGCGCGCGGGGCCCGGCCGCGCTGGTTCCGCGCCCGGGCCGTGAGACCATGGGAGCGTGCGCGGGCACCACAGCTGGTTCCGCGCCGTGCTGGCGGCGGCCCTGTTGTCGACTGTCGCGTCGGCCGGCGCCGGGGGGACGGCGGCGGGTGCCCCCGCGTCCAACGACCCCGGGCTTCCCCAGCAGTGGGCCCTGCCCATCGTCGGCGCGTCGGGGGCGTGGCCGGTCAGCACCGGCGCCGGCGTGCGAATCGGCGTGGTCGACACCGGCGTCGACCTGGGCCACGAGGATCTGGCCGGCAAGGTCGCGGCCGCCACGACCTGCATCGGCACGGGCGGCGACCCCGCCCGGTGCAAGGGCTCGGGCCAGGACGACCAGGGTCACGTGAGCGGCATAGCCGCGGCCGTGACCAACAACGGCAAGGGCGTGGCCTCGGTGGCGCCCGGGGCCCAGCTCGTGGTGGCCAAGGCCCTGGACTCGAGCGGCAGCGGCTACGACGACGACGTGGCCGCCGGCATCCGCTGGGTCGTCGACCACGGGGCCCAGGTCGTGAACCTCAGCATCGGAGGCCAGACGTCCAACATCCTGCACACGGGCGCGACCCCGTTCCTGCACGACGCCATCGAGTACGCCTGGGCCCACGGCGCCGTCTCGGTGCTGGCGGCCGGCAACTACGCCTCGCTGGGTCTGGGGCTGGGTAGCGCCGACTACGGGAACCTCGACGCTGTGGTCGTGGGCGCCACCGATCGCAACGACCACGTTGCCTTCTATTCCAGCGCCCTGGGCAATGCCAAGTGGACCGTGCTCGCCCCCGGGGGGGCGGCAGGGCTGAACCAGCAGGACGACATCCTGTCGACCTACTGGCAGTCGGGGGCTCAGAACACCTACGCCTACATGGCCGGCACCTCCATGGCCACACCCCACGTGGCCGGGGGGCTGGCCCTGCTCCTGGCCAGGGGCTACACGGCCCAGGGCGCGGTCGACCGCCTCCTGGCCACGGTGGATCCGCTGTCCTGCGGCGCCAACAGCCCGACTTGCCACGGGCGCCTGGCCGTGGCCCGGGCCGTGGCCCAGCCCGGACCGAAGCCCACCACGCCGTCCACGGCCCCGACCAGCGCCACCACCCAAGCGGCCGCCAGCCAGCGCGGCGGGGGAGCCGCGCCCGCCCCCGCCAGCCCCCTTCCCACCGTGGTCGCGCCCAGGATCAACCGGCCGGGCGCGGTCCCGGCTCAGGCCGCGGCGGCGACGCCGACCACGGCGGCGGGCCAGGTACCCACCGCAGGTCAGGTGGGGGTCGGGCCGGCCCGTTCCGTATCCCACAAGCGCAGCTCTATCCCCGCGGCCGTCGTCGTCGTCGCCCTGGTCTGCCTGGTCGTCACCGGCGCCGTCCTGGCATCCTCGGCCCGGCGGGCGGGGCTGGGCCCGGCGTCGGGCTCGGCCCGCCCCGGTCCGCGCTGAGCGGGCCGTCAGGGGTTGTTAGCCCGCTCGCAGTCGGCTTCCTGGATCGGGCGCTGCCCGCCGTACACGACGTCCTGGCGCAGCAGCCGTACCGCCTCGTGCAGCTGGCGCCAGCCCGAGTCCCCCTGGGCGGCCAGGCCGCTGTCGCGTACGGCCGCGTCCATGGCCCGGCGCAGGGCCACGGTGTCGCCCCGGCTGAAGGCGGCCTCGGCCGTGCGTAGCTGACCGCACGCGGCCCGGGCGTAGCCCAGCGGCCCAGCCGAGCGGTTGGGGTCGCCGCAACCCGCGCCCACGGCCGACAGGGCCAGAGCCGCGGCCAGCACTCGACAGCCGTCGAGCATGCGGGAAGGGTAGGGCGGGCGGGGCGACAATGGCGTGGTGGAGGAGAAGGAGCAACGGGTGCCGTGGGGCACGGCGAGAGCCCGGTTCACCAGGGCCCACGCCGAGGGCCTGGCCGGCGACGGCCTGGTCACCGTCTCGCTGGCGGGTTCGCTCTTCTTCACCGTCGCCGTCTCGTCGGCCCGACCCCGGGTGGCCCTCTACCTGGTCCTGACCATGGCGCCCTTCGCGGTGGTGGCGCCCCTGGTCGGGCCCCTGGTCGATCGGGTGGTGCGGGGACGCCGGGTGCTCCTGGCCGCCACCTTGCTGGGTCGTTGCGGGCTGGCCCTGCTCATGGTCCGCGACCTGCACCGGCTCCTGCTCTACCCGGAGGCCTTCGGGATCCTGGTGTTGGGCAAGACGTGCGCGGTGGTGCGCAACGCGGTCGTGCCCGCGCTCGTCCCCCCCGGTGGCTCGCTGGTGGAGACCAATGCCC
Source organism: Actinomycetota bacterium (assembly GCA_005884125.1). GTDB lineage: Bacteria > Actinomycetota > Acidimicrobiia > Acidimicrobiales > AC-35 > AC-35. The sequence goes on from VAXP01000088.1 coordinate 31,208, forward strand.
GCCTGGCCCGGGTGGGTCTGCTGGCGGGCACGGCCGCGGGCCTGATGGGCGCGGGGGCGGTGCGGGTGATCGACGCCCGCGCCTCGCTCGTCCTGGCCGCGGCCACCTATCTGATCGGAGCGGTCACCGCCCTGCGGGTGCCCCTGCCCCGGGCCCAGCGCCAGGCAGGCGACGCCGCCGGTGACAACGACGCGACGGCTCCCACGAGCGTGGCCCTCGCCGGGACGGCCATGGGGGTGGTGCGGGGCGCGGGCGGGTTCCTCATCTTCCTGCTGGCCTTCTCGTTGAAGCGCTCCCATGCCCCGTCCTGGTTCGACGGCCTGGTGGTGGGGGGGGCGGCGGTGGGCGGGCTGGTGGGTACGGTGGCTGCGCCCTGGCTGCGCCAGCGGGTGCGGGAGGAGGCCGTGGTGCTCACCGGCCTGGGGACCCTGGCCCTGGCCGCGCTGGCCGCGGGCCTGGCCCACGGCCGCTGGCCCCTGGTCGCGGTGGGGCTGACCGTAGGGGCGGCGACGGGCGGCGGTCGTCTGGCCTTCGACAGCATCGTGCAGCGGGACGCCCCCGAGCTGGCGCGAGGCCGGCTTTTCGCCCGCTACGAGACCCGCTTCCAGCTGGCGTGGGTGCTGGGCGCCTTGATCCCGGTGGCCTTGCCCATTGGGGCCACACCGGGGCTGGACGCCCTGGGCATCGTCCTGCTCGTGTTCACCGGCTCGGCTGCCGCCGCCCTGCGCCGGATTCCCCCGCCCGGACAGGCCGAACAGGTCAGGACGGAGCAGGTCGGGACGGAGCAGGGCTGACGCTGCGATCGTCGCGCCAGGCCGAGCGCCTCACCTTGCCGGCGTCGTCGCGCACGGGCTCGTCCACCCGCTCGAAGGTGCGAGGGATCTTGTAGCGCACCAGGCGCTCGGCCAGATGGCGCCCCAGCTCGTCGTCTGTGACCGGGCCGTCGAGCTGGACCACGGCGTGGACGCGCTGGCCCAGGTCCTCGTCGGGCAGGCCCACCACTGCGCACGAGCGCACCTGCGGGTGCTCCTCCAGCGCCGCCTCCACCTCGGCGGGATAGACGTTGGCCCCGCCGGAGAGGATGAGGTCGGCGCGGCGGTCGGCCAGGTACAGGTACCCGTCCTCGTCCATCCACCCCATGTCCCCGAGTGACTCCCATCCGTCCCGCTCCCGGGCCTCGGCCCCGATGTAGTGGTAGGTGGGAGCGGCGGGACGCATGAACACCTCTCCGACCTCGCCGGGGGGCAGGTCGCGTCCGTCGGGGTCGAGGATGCGCATCTGCGAGCCTCGTGACGGCCGGCCCACCGATCCCCGGTGCTCCAGCCACTCCTGTCCAGTGATCCACGTGGCGCCCTGGGCCTCGGTGCCGGCGTAGAGCTCGTGGACCCGCTCGGGGCCCAACCATCCGATCCACGCCTCCTTGAGCCATGGTGGGCAGGGGGCGGCCAGGTGGAGCACGACCCGCAGCGAGGACATGTCCCGGGAGAGCCGCTCTTCGTCGGGCAGGCGCCAGATGCGGTGCATCATCGTGGGCACCAGCAGCACCCAGTCCACACCGTGCCTCTCGATGAGCTCCAGCGTCAGGCCGGGGTCGAAGCGGGTCATGACCACGATGTGGTTGCCGGAGAGAAGCCCGCGGGTGGAGAAGGCGAAGGGCCCGTTGTGGTACAGCGGCCCGGGTACGAGCTGGGTGCCGTCCCGCTGCATCAGGAAGGGAGGCTCGGCGGGATCGGCCAGGCCCGCCTGCTCGGCCACGATGATCTTGGGCCGGCCCGTGCTGCCCCCCGACGTGGGCGCCTTCCACCACCGGGGCGTGCGAGCGGGGAGGGGCTCGTCGCTCAGAGCGGGGTCGGGCTCCCACCCCGCGGGCACGGCGGGGCGGTCCCCGTGCGTCCCCGGCGCCACCCCTACAACCAACGGGGGGTCGGCCAGCTCCACGATGGCCTGGCGCTCCCTGTCGGGGAGCACGGCGGAGACGGGCTGGGGCGTGGCTCCCAGCTTCCAGATGGCCGCGCAGGCCTCGTAGAAGGGGATGCCGTTGGGAAGGGCGATGGTCACCAGGTCGTCCTGGCCCACGCCCAGCTCGGCATAGGCGCGCGCCAGGCGGTTGGTGCGCCGCTCCAGCTCGAGGCGGTTGATGGTGCGGCCCTCGTGGGTGATGGCGGGGCGCTCGGGCGCCTCCTGGGCGAGGAGCCCTATGACCTGGCCCATGGGTAGCGACGGCACGCCCCGATCATCGCATCCGACGGGAGGGGACGACCCGACACCGGCGGGCGGCGCTCAACCGCCCGGGGGGAGCAGGCCCGACTCGTAGGCCAGCACGACAGCCTGGATGCGGTCGCGCAGGTCCAGCTTGGTGAGGATGTGGGCGACGTGGGTCTTGACCGTCGTCTCGCTTATGTAGAGCTCCTCGGCGATCTCGGCGTTGGAGTGACCACGGGCCACGGCCTGGAACACCTCGAGCTCGCGCGCCGTCAGCTGCTCGCCCACGCCCGCCGGGGTGCGGGGGGCCCGGTCGGCGCTGGGCTGGCGTGCGAACTCCTCCAGGAGGCGGCGCGTCATCCTGGGTTCGATGAGGGCGTCGCCTCGGGCCACTGCCCGCACGGCCAAGGCCAGGTCGTCGGGGGGCACGTCCTTGAGGAGGAAGCCGCTGGCTCCGGCCCGGACGGCGGCGAAGAGGTGCTCGTCGAGGTCGAAGGTGGTGAGGATGAGCACCCGGCTGGCCCCGTCCGCCACCACGGTCCTGGTTGCCTCGACGCCGTCCATTCGTGGCATCCGGACGTCCATGAGCACCACGTCGGGACGAAGCCTGCGGGTCAGGTCGATGGCCTCCTGGCCGTCGGCCGCCTCGCCCACGACCTCGAAGTCGGGCTCGCTGTCGAGGATGAGGTGGAAACCGGAGCGCACCAGGGCCTGGTCGTCGACGACCAGGATGCGGATCACGCCAGGACCGGCACGAGGGGGATGCGGGCGTGGACCCGCCATCCCGGACCGGGCGACCGGGGCCCGGCGTGGACGAAGCCGCCCACGGCCGCCACCCGTTCCTTCATGCCCAGCAGACCGTGGCCCTCCCCGCCCTTCCCACCGCTGGATGCGGCGCCGTCGTCGTCCACGAAGATGACGATGAAGTCGGGGGCGTAGGTCACCTCGACCTCGACCCGGCCGGCCCGGGCGTGGCGTATGACGTTGGTCAGGGCCTCCTGCACCACCCGGTAGACGGCCAGCCCTATCCCGGCCGACGCCTCCGGGGGGCTCCCGGAGACGGTGAGGTTCACGTTGAGGCCGGCCTCGCGCAGCCCCGAGACCAGGCCTTCCAGGTCGCTCAGCCCAGGCAGGGGACGGCGCCCGTTGTCCCCTGCCGCGGCCCCGGGCTCGCGGTGGGGGCGGGCCGCCTCGATGGAGGCGTCGGCCCCCCGAAGCACGGCGAGGATCCGGCGCAGCTCGTCCAGGCTCTGGCGCCCCGTGCGCTCGGCCGCGGCCAGGGCCCGTTCGGCCGCGTCGGGCTGGCGGGCGCCGACCTTGCGGGCCGCGGCTATCTGGATAGTCATGAGGCTCACGCTGTGGGCCACGATGTCATGCAGCTCACGGGCGATGCGCACTCGCTCCTCGGCCACGGCCAGCTGGGCGCTGCGGTCCTCGTCAAGCTTCACCCTGCGGGCCCGGCCCAGCAGCACCACCGTTCCCCCGGCGATCAGGCCCAGGGGCCACAGGTCTACGAGCCTGACCTTCCACACCCCCATGCTCTCGAGGAGGAAGCCCGTCCCCACGACTATGTAGAGGACACCGGCGACGACCCGCACCGGCCTGTACTCAGGGGCCGGCACTGGTCGCCTCTACCACCTCGAGGCCGCCGATGCCGACGTTCACTTGCAGCGAGATCCGGCGCTCAGCGCCCGCGTAGCCGGGGGTCTGGTATCGCGTTCGCACGCCTACGCCGTGGCCCATGGGGACGCCGAGCACCGTGGCATGACCGATCCCGATCTTGACGTTCAGCTCCACTCCGGTTCCGGCAGGCACGACGACCCTCACCTGGCCGATGCCCTCATGGATCCTCACCCCCTTTGTGGTTGCCGGGTCGAGGGTGAGCTGGCCCAGATCCACGGTGAGGTTGCCCACGCCCTGGTTGTAGGACGGGGCCAGCTGGCCGGCGTCGCGCACGAGCACCGCCCGGTCGCCTATGGCGGAGCCCGTGGGAAGGGGGAAGTGCAGGGACGGCGAGCGGGCCGACAGGGAGAGGATGAGGACGACTCCAACGATGATGGGCCAGACCCGCCGGCCGGTATTGGCGGTGAGAACCAGACCAACGCCGAGTGCGACCAGGAGGCCGGCGAGTATGGCCTCCCACTTGATCAGGAAGACGCCGCTCTCCCGGAGGAGGGCGGCCACGCCGAACCCCAGCAGCAGGAGGCCTAGGAGCTGCCCGTCGCTCGAGCGCCGGCGAGGCCAGCTCGGGCGGCGGCCGGGACGCGGCTCGGCTACCTCGCTCCAGGACATGGAGGAAGGGTAGAAGGCGTCCCCCAGGGCGCACATCGGCCTGGGGACGGAACCGCCTCCTTCGGAAGGAGGAGGCGCGAACCCACCCTGGCGAATAGTCCGCGCGCGCGCGGATATGGCCCGGACGGGTCATTGAGGGCGACCGGCGGCCACCAGACAATGGGTCAGGGAAACGGTTGAACCTGACGGAGCCGCCGAATCGAGCGTCGCCAGGGCAGATCGGAGGGGCGATGTCGACAGTCAATCGGGTGCGGAAGGAGCGGGACTACCTCCGCGTAGGCGAGGTGGCGCTGCTGTTCCACGTCTCGCCCAAGACGGTGGTGCGCTGGGCCGAGGACGGCAAGCTGCCCCACATCGTGACCCTGGGGGGTCACCGGCGCTTCCCCCGCGCCTCCATCGAGTCGCTCGTGCCTACGCTGAGCCAGGACAGGGCCGAATCGACGGGAACCGGCCGGTAGGATCCGCGCGTCCTGGTCGACCAGGGCGCGGCGGCGTGGCCGAGTGGTTTAGGCAAGGGCCTGCAAAGCCCTCAACAGCGGTTCGATTCCGCTCGCCGCCTCGAGGTGTTCTCGCACGTCAGAGGCGCTTTCCGCGTCGACGAGCGGACCGAGTCTCAGATTCGATGGCGCGGAAATGGCGCGGGTTACATGTCTGTCCTTTCTCTATCGTTGCGCGGTGGGCGCTCTACTGCGGTCAAGTTGATTAGAGAATCCTCTCGAGTACCCCGATCGGTACAGATGAATTTGGAGTAGTGGTCGTCCGCACCCACGGCGTCACCGCGTAGTCCCGGTCGGGGCCGATCGGATGGCGACGGGATGGCTCGAGTAGGACTGCCAGGTACGGACGCGACGAGCTCACCCGTCCCCAGCGACGCCGCACATGTGGTGCCCCGCGCGGGTGGGTCGACATCCGCGAAGGCAGACCCCGCGTGACTCGTCTCCGACGTCGTCGCCGAGTCCGGCGCTTCTGGGGGCCCTCTAGCCAGTCACCGGCGTGGCCACAGCGGCGATCTCGGCATCGAGGAACGAGGCGATGGCACGATCGCGCCGGGCGGTGGCGTGCTGGTAGCGCAAGGCAGCGCGGGGCGAGCTGTGCCCGATGCGGGCCATTAGCTCGGCCAGGGTCACCCCGGGCATGCGCGCCGCCAGGGTGGCGGCGTGGTGTCGAAGATCGTGGGGGTGCAGCCCGGTGGGGGCGGTGGCGACGGCGCCTACCGCCGCCCGCCAGCGCCGCGACAGCTCCTGGCGGTTGATCGGCTGTCCACGGCGGCTGGTGAACACGAACCCCTCGGGCCCGGCCTGCGCGTAGGTCGCCATGTGGCCCTTGAGGGCGTCCAGGGCGATGGTGGGGATGGTGACGCGCCGGGTGCCCGCCTCGGACTTGGGAGCCTTGACGACCCGGCCCTGGCCCGGGGCGTTGACCGCGTTCTGCCGGATCCAGACCTCCCCATGGTCGAGGTCTACGTCCTGGCGGCGCAGGCCCAGCTGCTCGCCAGTCCGCAGGCCACCGAAGCCGGCCAGGAGGACGAAGGCACGCAGCGACGGGCAGATGGCGTCGGCCAGGGCGATCACGGTGGCCACGTCCACGAGGGGCCGCTCGCCTGCTTCCTCCGTGCCGGCGCCCTTCATGCGGCAGGGGTTGCGGTCGTAGACGTCGAGCTCGTCCAAAGCCGTGTTGAGGATGGCGTGCAGGAGCCGGTAGCTCTTTGACGCCTGGTCCCGCCCGGCGGCCTCGGTGAGGTCCGTGTACCAGGCGCGCACGGCCTCAGGTGTGATGTGCCGGAGCGGGACGGAACCGAAGTGGGGGAGCAGGTTGCGACGCAGGAGACCCTCGTATCCGCTGCGGGTGGTGGGCGAGAGCGGCCGACCTCTGACCAGGCGGGTGTCGAGCCAGCGCCGGGCGAAGTCCTCGAACCCCTTCCGCCCGTCTGGACGGTCGACGCGGTGGCGGCCTTTCGCCTCCCGGGCCCTCTTCTCTTCGAGGAGGTTCTTCGCCTCCCATGCCGAGCCGCACGTCTCCCGAACCGTGCGGCCGCTCACCCTCCATCGCACGTCCCAGCGGCATTCGCCTGACCGGGTGGTGCGCTCGATGATCCACGCCATCAGCCGACCTCCTTCGAGGGCGTCCGAGCCCTCCGTCGGTGATTTCCGCTGGCGTTGCCCGCCCACCTCAGAGCGAAGAGCCCGAGATCCTTCTGGCCACGGCCGATCCCACATCGCTGCTGCGTCAGTTGCGAACTCACGCCGCTTGCTTAGTAACCTTGACTTTACGTAACGTCCACGTTACGCTTACTCCCAGTGGAGGCGTGCGCGGCACTGGCGGATCCGATCCGCAAGCAGATCGTGGAGCTCCTCGCCAGCGGCGACCGCACCGCGGGCGACATAGCCGCCCGGTTCCCGGTTACCCGGCCCGCCATCTCCCGGCATCTGCGAGTTCTGCGCGAGTCAGGACTGGCAACCGTTCGCGGTGACGCACAGCGGCGGATCTACCAGCTCAACACCGCGCCCCTGGTCGAGCTCGAGGACTGGATCGGAGCCCAGCGCCGGCTATGGGACGGGCGTCTCGACGCATTGGGCCGCCACCTCGACACGATGGAGGGCAAGAGGAGGAGCAGACAATGACCGACGAGCTGGCCACCTTCGTCGACCGCTACACCATGCGCCACGAGCGGACCTATCCCCACCCGATCGAGCGGGTGTGGGAGGCGGTCACCACCGCCGAGCACCTGGATGCCTGGATGCTGCCGGTGTGCCAAGTCGAGGCCCGGCTCGGTGGGTCGTGGTCCTTCACCTTCGCCGACCCCGACGGAGTGGCGATGGAGGGAGTGATCGTGGAGTTCGACCCGCCGCGGGTGGTCGACTACGGCGGCATGCGCTTCGAACTCGAGACCGTCACAGGGGGCACGCGGCTGGTCTTCGTTCAATCGTTCCCGCCTGGGTTCCGCCAGGACCAGTCCATCGTCCCCGTTGGCGACCCGGGCGGCGATCTTCCGGCCGGGCCTGACACGCCATGGCGTCCTGGCTTCGTCGCTGGCTTCCACGGCATGCTCGACGGTCTCGGACGGCACCTCGACGGAACGCTCGAACCCCAGCCCTACATCGACGGGGTCCACCCCCATCACAAGGGCGTGTACGACCCCGATTGGGTAAGGATGTGCCAGTTGTACCGACAGCACATTCGCACGACGATCCCCGGCGGTGTCTCAGGCAAGTGATGGGACAGCGTCAAGCCAGTCGACGGTGGTGACGCGTCTCCGGCGTCAACGTCCACGATGCGCCGTTCGGGACGGCTCCGGACGCAGCTCGCGTGAATCTTCTGTCCGCGCATTATCGGATGCCTCCGAACTGACGCGTGGTCCCGGTACCCGGCATTGTGAGCGGCGCCAAGAAGTAGGGCCCAGCCGCATCACTGAGGGTTACTGGGGTAGCAATAAGGGATAGCCCTCAAGGCCCCGACGCTCGTCAAGGTGTTGGCAGCCCTTGTCGCCGTGTCCGTGGTCGGAGTCCTCGCTCCCGTGGCGCTCGCAGTCTTCCTGGTGCTGATCCCGTTGCTGATTTTGCCCTGGGTCGCGGCCCTGAGCGCCTACGGCTTGCCGCGGGAGCGTTGGCGAGAAGCTGGACGGTCGAGGACGCGCTGGGTCAGGGCCTTCTTCATCGTCCCTCTGGGTGTCGGCGCCATCTCCTCGATTGTGTACCTCGTGTGGGTACGGCAGCGTCTTCCGGGGGACCGGCTCAAGGTAGGCCAGCGGGTCGAAGTCCGACCATGGGGAAGCGACCGGGGAGGCGTGCTCCTAGGCCGTGATTGGCTCACATTCGGGCTGCTGTGGCGCGTGCGGCTCGAAGGTCCCGAAGGGTCACAGGGAAGGGTGCGACGACTCCATGCCGATGACTTGCGCCACACGGGCACAGGAGGAGGACCGGCACCGGGGCCACAAGTAGCTCCGCGACTGCGCTTCTTCCAGATAGCAGCGATGACCATGGTGCTCGGCGGCGGTTTGCTTGCCCTCGCGCTGAGCGACCAGGACGTATTGCTCTCCGCCTTCGGTGGTCTCGTCATAGCCATTGGGGTTGCCTGGCTGTTCATCACGCTCTGGATGTTTCGCCCCAAGAGGCGCCTCCCCCATGCCCTCAGACCTCCGCTAGACGGCTCCGCGCGTGGCCCGCGCCTGTTCACCCTCACGCTCCGGGATGGCACGAGGATCTTGGCGACGAGCGTTCTTCACGGCGGCTTCGTGCTCCGGCGCAGAACCGACCCACCGCTCGACGCCCGCGAGGTCGTCGAGGTGACCCAGGCTTCCGAGGAAGAGATCGACGCGGAGTGGGCGCGCATCGCCAAGAGCGACCGATGAGCGACATACCACCGGATGCGTTGTAGCCCGAGGGCGGGCATCATGGCTGGTGGTGCCCGCGGACAGACCGAAGCGAGAGCAGTCCTGGTGGTCGACGCCGCTGGGGCCGCCGCCGACGCGCAAGCGCGCCTGGGTGATCTTGGCGGTGTGGCTCGTCTTCGGCGTCGGCATCGGAAGCTGGTGGGCCGTGCAAGGCATCTGGCCGGTGGCCGTAGGGGTACCGGTCCTCCCCCTCGTGGTGCTGATGCTCCGGCGGGAGCCTCGTCGGCAACTGCTCGGCCAGGAACCATGGAACCCTGACAGGTGGAATAGGCGACCGCGAGGACCAGGACAGGACCACCGAGCACCCGAGCGGAAGCTCTACCTTCTCGCCGGTGTGGTGTCGTCAGTTGCGACCATCGTGGCCGCTGCGCGCGGTTCCCGCCTCTCATCGGTGGTCGAAGGCATCACCGTGTCGGGCGCGATGTACGTGTGGGCCGGGAAGCTCTACATGCGGCGACTCAGGGAGTTGAACAGGCAACCAAGGATCAAGTGGTTCCGTGATCCAGATGGAGGATCCCCGAACCCTGACGGAGGCTGACCACGCCCGCGGGCATGATCTCAGGCGTGATCCCCGCCCGGCTCTCCGTCGTCACCCTGGGCGCCGCCGACCTGCCAAGCCTTCGCCGCTTCTACCTCTCAATGGGTTGGCAGGAGCGCCCGGACAGTGACGACGGCTTCGCCTCCTTCCTACTCGGCGGCGTCCTCCTCGCTCTCTACCCGGCCGACCTGCTGCAGGCTGAGGCGGCCCCGGACCTGGCGCCACGCCCTCCTGGGACCTGGAACGGCGTCACCTTGGCGCTGAACGTCGACAGCCGCCACGAGGTCGACCGTGTGTTCTCCGAGGCCGTCGGTGCTGGCGCTCGCTCCGTTGCTGAGCCTCAGGACCGGGACTGGGGAGGACGCTCCGGGTACATCTCCGACCCCGAGGGCAACCGCTGGGAGGTCGCCTGGGCTCCAGGCCTCGCCTTCGATGGGCGGGGTGCGGTCGTCGGGCTGATCCCGACCGGGGCATGATGACGCCATGCCGAGGCGACGGGCGTCACGTCGTCTCACGGCTGAGTCGCCCGCCGGTGAGCGCTACACAGTCAAGTTGCGACCCGTTGGCGTTCCCGACCTGAGTTGGAACCAGGCAACCGCCGCCCTCGTCACCGCGGCGAGTACCGGGTTGAAGTGGAGCAAATAGTTCGCGGGGCACCATGGGCAACGCTCGGATCAGGTGACCGACAGGAAGCTGGACGGATCGCAGATGAGACTGTCGCCACGATACGGGCGGGAGACTTCGGGTTTGAAGACCCGCCAACCAAGTGAACCTGAGTGCTGGGACTCGCGCTACGGGGGGCGTGCCGGTACCCTCCGGCCTGATGGCCGACGCACTTGGTCCCTACAACTACGACGACCCTGGCAACTATGACGTGCTCGCTTCTCGTTGGGATGATTGGGCCGCCGGTGTCGTCCCCGACGTTCGCCAAGACTGGGCGCGCAAGGCCGACGCGTTCGTTACTGGCGGTGAGCAGGTAGTCGAGTTGGGTTGCGGAACGGGGATACCAATACTCGACCCACCTGCTGCCTCCTCCACGCGCATCGAGGGTGTCGTGGTCCGTCGCCTCGTACTTGAGCTACTCGAGTCCTTGGGCTACCAGGACGACGGAATCGACCTGGACCGGAATCGTCTTTTCCGGCCCAGCGACTGACATCCGCTTACGCGGCGTCTTACTTGGTACGCCCCCGCCCATAACGACACGTCGCGATCGCCTCGGCCCGCATCTTCGACGAGCGCGATAGGTGCCGTACCCGGGAGATGCGCTCCCTGCCGAATCCCGCAGGATGCCGACAAGCCGCAGGTCGGGGAGAATCGGTCCTGCGTGAACGGTGACGACGAGTTGACGGCCCTTCGCCGGTCTCAATCGTGGCGGGTCGCAGTCTGGGGCCTGCGGATCTTGCTCTTGGGCCTGGCTCTTGCGGTCGTCGGTGCGGTGGCCGTCGCAGCGGGCGCGTCTTCCGGCGGGGGCACGATCTTGACCTTGGCGCTTATTCCCACGGTCGCCGGCGTGTTGTTTGCGCTGCTCGGCGTAGCGACGGTAACTCCGAAGACATCCCGATACACGGAGGTGTCGAGTGGCTCGCCTTCGACAGGGAGGGCTTGGCAACTCATCCGCGCCCTGATCTCCGATGTTCGGCCCTGAGGCTGCTGGGTTCGCAGGACGCTCCTCAGATGACGCAGAAGTGCCGTTCCTGGAGAGTCATGTCTGTGCGCGGACCTATCCGGAAATGTCTGAGCGAGACTCCGCCTACGCTCGGCGTCTGAGACCGACGACCGGGAGGGCCGCGGGGTGAGGTGGCAAGAGGGGGCCTCGACGGAGCGGAGAGTGCTCGAGCGCCCATTCCGCGTCGAGTGCGACGGCGAGGAGGTTCCGGGCCTGGTCTGGACGCCGGAGGCCTCGCTTGGGGAGCGACCGCTCGTGCTCATCGGCCATGGCGGTGCCAGCAACATGCGCTCCGACTACGTCGTGCGCCTGGCCCGGCGACTGGTGCGCCACCTCGGCTACGCCGCCGTCGCCCTCGAGGGGCCCAATCACGGTGAGCGCCACGTCCCGGGCCAGGATCGAGGCTGGTGGCAGCCCGAGGTCGTCGACCAGGTCATAGCCGAGTGGGAGGCAGCCGTCGCCGCCCTCCGGGACGATCCAGGGATCGGCACCGGCCCACTCGGCTACTGGGGCCTGTCGATGGGGGCACGCTTCGGGATCCCGCTCATCGCCCGAGGCCCGCAGATCGCCGCCGCGGTCGTCGGACTCTCGGGACCCCGGGACTCGGAAGACCCGATCGTCAAAGACGCCGCGGCGGTGAGCTGCCCGGTCCTGTTCCTGCTCCAATGGCACGACGAGCTCGTGGCGCGGGAGAAGGGACTGGCGCTCTTCGACGCCATCGGGTCCGAGGACAAGCGACTGCATGCCCAGCCCGGACCCCATCGTGGGGTTCCCCCCGAGGAGTTCGACGCCTCCGAGGCATTCCTTGGCGCTCGTCTCGGCCCCAGCCGGTAGGGGGCCGAGACGTCGTCGATGGGCGTTGACGGGTGTTGTGGACCAGGTCCGGCCCGGCTCGCATGAACCGCTGGGATGCCGGTGCGCAGGTCGTGTGGCGCTCCCGACCGGGAGGCGAGATCGGCTTCGTGTTTGCCGCCGTCGTCCTCGAGGACGGCCCCAGCTTCACCGCTCTGTTCCAACCCAAGGGTGCACCTTGCAAGCGCCGGAGTGGCGAGCGCAGCGGGCCAGCCGGTCGCCAGATGCTGCCCGGGGGCTGGGAGGGCCGCCACGACGACCGTGCCTTCGCCGGCCCCTCAACCGCCCGGGTGCACCCGGTCGGCTCTGGGTTCGCCGTGCTCCGACACTGGGACGAGCACCGCCGGAGGTACCAGGGCTGGTACGTGAATCTGGAGCGGCCTTGGCGTCGGACGCCCATCGGCTTCGACAGCCGCGACGACGTCCTTGACCTCACCGTCGCCGATGACCTCAGCCATTGGCAGTGGAAGGACGAGGAAGAACTCGCCTGGGCCGTGGAGGTCGGCACGATGAGCCGTCTGGACGCGGATCAGGCTCGCGCCGCAGGCGAGGCTGCGATCGAGGCGATCGAACGCCGAGCCTGGCCGTTCGACCAGGAGGCTTGGACCCGATGGGCCCCGCCGCGCCGTCTCTCTGTCCCGAAGCTTCCCGACGAGTGGGACAACCAATTCTGAGCCACCGACCAACGGGGTAACGGTCGTGCGCTCTCGAGATCGGCGAGGTCATCATTGCCCACCTCGTCTCGCACGAAGCGCCGTTCGGGACGGCTCCGGAAACTGCTCGCGTGAATATTCTGTTCGCGCATTATCGGATGCCCTCCAAATGACGCGGAGCGGCGGTACCCGGCGGTCCCCGGGCGTGTAGTCCGGCTCGCCTCGGACGGCTCAAGACGCGTTCTCGGGCATCATTTCTACGTGGTGGACAAGGACCTGCGAGAGCTCGTAGTTGAGACGCCATGGCAACGGCGCTGGCTCCTCGTCGGCCTCGGCCTAGCCATGACGGTCTTGTGCCTCTGGTTGGTACTGCAATCCCGCATCGGGCCGCTGCGGTACGGAGGTGTACCCGGTCTTCTGTTCTTCCCGATCTGCCTGCTGTACGCCGTTCACCGTGCGGTCAGTCCTCGGCCCGCCGTGGTGTTCAGCGCCGAGGGTTTCACCGATCACGCATCGGCTCTCGCGGTCGGCTTCGTCCCCTGGAACCAAGTCGCGAACATCAGCATCGTGGCCGTCGCTGGCCAAGACTTCGTTGCGGTGAAGCTGCGTGAGCCGACTCTGATCATCGATGGCCTCCGACGATGGAAGCGGATCGGGATCGCCATGAGCCAGAGGCTCTGGCCTGGGGACGTGTTCATACCGACGACCGTGCTGCCTGCCACGGCATCGGAGTTCGTCGCGACGATGGAAGCATGGCGGCGCAACCGACGCGCATAGTGTCAACGGCCATTGAGTTCTCCGGGCTGGCGGCCACGAGTTCTCCGGGCTGGTGGCCACCGGAATTCCTTGCCGGCGGCCACCAGATCTCCGGCGTCGTCTACGAGCAGGTCCGCCCGGTGCGACGACTCGTGGACGCTCGCGACGCGCCGCTCCGACGCTCGGACGCGGCTGGAGGAGCCGACGTTCGCGCGGCGCGTCTGTACTCTCCACCGATCTCCGCCCGCGAGTCCCGCCGACCCTCAGATCTAGATCTTTGGCCACTCACGGCGAAGAACCCGCCGCGTCGGGCGGCCTGGCGGCTCGCCTAGCGCCCCACCCTCTCAGACACGTTCCGTACCGCAAGTAGGTCAGGGGCACACCAAGTGGTGGCTCAATTGGCCATCCCGACGATGGGCTGGTTGAGATGAATGCCGCCAGTCGAGCCGTGGAACTGGGCGTCACCGAAGCTGAAGATGCCGCCGTCGGAGGCGACGAGCCAGTAGCCGCCCAGGTCGGGTGCTGCCATGCCCACGATGGGTTGGTTGAGGTGGATCGCGCCCGTGGAGCCGTGGAACTGGGCGTCACCGAAGCTGAAGATGCCGCCGTCGGAGGCGACAAGCCAGTAGCCCTGCCCGGACGGGGTCGCAGTCATGCCCACGATGGGCTTGCTCAGGTGAATGCTCCCCGTCGAGCCGTAGAAGCCAGCGTCGCCGAAGCTGAAGATCCCTCCGTCCGCGGCTACGAACCAATAGCCGCCACCCGACCGAGTCGCCGCCGCGCCGATGATCGGCTGGTTCAGGTGAATGCTCCCCGTTGAGCCGTAGAAGCCTGCGTCCCCGATGCTGAACACGCCGCCGTCAGAAGCCACCAACCAGTAGCCCCGGCCCGATGGCTCGGCGGCCATGGCCACGATCGGCCGGTTGAGGCGGCCAGGTGCGGCCCCCACGCCCAGTGCGTCGCCTTTGGCTGCGACTTGGCCGTCGTTGCCCAGAAGCCAGTAGCCGTGACCGGTGGGCGACGACACCATGGCCACGACGCGCGATCTCACGAGCCCCGATCCGTAGAAGGGCGCGGCGAAGCTGAAGATGCCCCCGTCTGCGGCCACGAACCAGTAGCCGGGCCGGGGTGACCAGACCTCCTGAGCGCTGCCCTCCACCGCTCCTACCCTGGCGGTCAGTGTCGAGGTCCCCGGACGAGTCGAGGTCAACGTGAAGCTCGCGACGCCACCGGCGGCGGCCGCGCCGGCCGAGCGGGGCGTCTCACCACCGGTGCCGCCGGCGTCCAGGACCACCCCCGTGCCATCGGCCACGTCATTGCCGAACTCGTCGAACACGGATACCTCGGCTTTGACCGGGTCTCCGACGGTCGTGGTGGGGGCGGTGGTGACCACGTCCACGCCCGCGGGTGGACCGGGCAACCACTGGCCGTGGAGTTGCAGCGAGAAGACGGCCTCCGGCCCGGGGCTCGCTACCGCGAACACCGACGAGGGACCGGGGATCGTCGAGGTGAAGGCGAGAGAGGCGACGCCTCCACTGGTAGTGGACTCGTAGACGTCGCCGAAGGAGGTCGCCGTCGAGAATGGGTAGACGCTGCCATCGGCGCTTTGAATCCAGTAGCCACCGCCGCTGCGGGGGCTGGCCAGCAACTCGCGGACTTGGGAAGGGTTCGGCTGCGGCAAAGAGAGATTGAACTCGCCGGGCCCGAAGTTGAAGACGCGTCCAACTTCATCCACCAAGCCGTACCCTCCGGCAGGCGAGGACGTCATGCTGAGGAGGGATGCCGCCTTCCCTTGGCTGGCTTCGGCTCGAGCATCGCCGAGGTTCTGGGCGTCA
>VAXP01000073.1 GCA_005884125.1 Actinomycetota bacterium
GGTCGATGGCCTGAGGAGCGTCCTGGGTGTGCAGGGTGCCGAACACCAGGTGGCCGGTCTCGGCCGCGGTCAGGGCCGTGGAGATGGTGTCGAGGTCGCGCATTTCACCGACGAGGATGACGTCGGGGTCCTGGCGCAGGACGTGCTTGAGGGCCTGGGCGAACCCCTGGGTGTCCTCGCCCACCTCGCGCTGGTTGACGATGGCCATCTTGTGGTTGTGGAGGAACTCGATTGGGTCCTCGACCGTCATGATGTGGCAGGGTCGCTCGGAGTTGATGATGTCCACCAGCGACGCCAGGGAGGTCGACTTACCCGACCCGGTGGGACCTGTGAAGAGGACGAGGCCCCGGGGCATGTAGGCGAACTGCTTGACCGCCGGGGGCAGGCCCAGCTCGTCCAGGGGCTTGATCTCGTAGGGGATCACCCGCATGACCGAGCCCACCGAGTCCCGCTGCAGGAAGACGTTGACGCGGAAGCGGCCGACGCCGGGCACTGCGTGGGAGGTGTCCAGCTCGAGCTCGTTCTCGAACTTCTCACGCTGCTTCTGGGTGAGGATGGCGTAGACCATGCGACGGATCTCGGAGCCGTTCATCTCCGGGAACTCGGTCAGGGGCTTGATGTCGCCGTGGACGCGCACGCAGGGGTGCAGGCCCACCGTGAGGTGCAGGTCCGAGCCACCCAGATCGACCACCCGCTCGAGCAGGTCGTTGACGTGCAGCTCGCCCCGCAGGTGGTCGTCGACCAGGGAGCCACCTGCGTCTACCGACGGCGCCCCAACGGGGACGGCGATGTCCTCGTCGATCGGGATCTCGGCCAGGGTCTCGGCCGGGCCCGCGCCGCGGGCCTCGTCGGCGACCTCGCCCCCGTACATGGCGGCGATGACCCGGCGCAGATCGCTGCGCACGGCGATGGCGGGCTTGATGGAGAAGCCCGTGGAGCGCTCGAGGTCGCCCACGGCCTGGCGGTCGCTGGGGTCGAGCATGGCGACCAGCAGGTCGTTGCCCTCGAGGTCGACGGCCACGGCCAGGTGGCGCTGGGCCATCTCGGCGGGCACGATGCGGTCCAGGGTGGGGTTGACCGGGGTCTGGTCGAAGTCCACGAAGCGGAACCCGACCTGGGCAGCCACCGCGGCCACCAGGTCCTTCTCCCCTACGAGGCCCTCGGAGAGGAGGAGCTTGGACAGGGGGACGTTCTCGGCCGCCTCGCGCTCGAGCAGGTGCTCGAGCACGTCACGCGACAGGACCTTGCGGTCGACGAGAAACTCCCCGAGACGGCGCGACGGAGCTTGCATGACGGCTGTATCGGTCATTCCGGAGTCCGGCCTGAGCACTCTGCGCCAGCTTTCGCACCAATTCCCGCACGGACCGTGGCCGTCCGGATAGCCCGGGCCGGTCAGGCGACGACGCGCAGAACCTCTTCGACCGAGGTCATCCCGCCCCGGACGTGGGCCAGGCCCACCTGGCGCAGGGTGAGCATCCCCTGGGCCACGGCCACCTTCTTGATGTCCTCGGAGTGGCCCCGCTCCACGATCAGGCGCTCGATCTCCTCGGTCACCTCCATGACCTCGTGCAGGGCGAAGCGGCCCTTGTAGCCGGTCTTGCCGCAGGCCGAGCAGCCCACGGGCCGGTAGAGGGTCTCGGGCTCGCCCAGGCCGTCGACGTCGGCCTCCAGCGACCAGCCCGAGGCCTCCAGCTCGCCGGGGACGGGCTGGTAGGCCTGCTTGCACTTGTCGCACAGGCGCCGGGCCAGGCGCTGGGCCACGATGCAGTCAAGGGCGCTGGCCACCAGGAAGGGCTCCACGCCCATCTCGACCAGGCGGGTGGGCGTGGTGGCGGCGTCGTTGGTGTGGAGGGTGGAGAGCACCAGGTGGCCGGTCAGGGCCGCCTCGATGGCGATGATGGCCGTCTCCCGGTCCCGGATCTCGCCCACCAGGACGATGTCGGGGTCGGAGCGCAGGATGGAGCGCAGGGCGGCGGCGAAGCTCAGCCCCGCCTTGTTGTTGACCTGGACCTGGTTGATGCCGGGGAGCCGGTACTCGACCGGGTCCTCGACGGTGATGACGTTCTTGCTGTCCTCGTTGAGGATGTTGAGGGTGGCGTACAGGGTGGTCGACTTGCCCGAGCCGGTGGGCCCGGTGACCAGGATGGTCCCGTAGGGCTTGCGGAAGGAGCGTTCGAAGCGCTCCCTGTTGTTCTCCAGAAAGCCCAGCTCGGTGAGCTTGAGGACCGCCGTCGACTTGTCGAGGATCCGCATGACGACCTTCTCGCCGTACACGGTGGGCAGGGTCGCCACCCGCAGGTCGACGGGCTTGCCCCCGATGGTGGCCGTGACCCGCCCGTCCTGGGGGATGCGGCGCTCGGCGATGTTGATGTCGGCCATGATCTTGAGCCGGGAGATGACCCCGGACTGGATGTTCTTCTTGAGCCGCATGGACTCGTGGAGCACGCCGTCGATGCGGTAGCGGACCCGCACGTCCTTCTCCCCCGGCTCGATGTGGATATCGGAGGCCCGGTCGGCCACGGCCTGGGTGATCATGAGGTTGACCAGCTTGACGATGGGGGCGTCCTCGACGACCTCCTTGATGCTGGCCAGGTCCTCCTCGGCCTCCAGCTCGCTCGATGCCTGGGACGAGACCTCCTGGGCCTCGGTGTCGAGACGGTGGAACTTGTCGATGGCGGCATCGATGGAGGCCCGGGTGGCCACCACCACCTTGACGTCGGCGCCGGTGATGGTGCGGATGTCGTCGATGGCGAAGACGTTGCTGGGGTCGGCCATGGCCAGCACCATCCGGCCGTCCTCCCAGGCCACGGGGAGGGCCTGGTAGCGCCGGGACAGGGCGGCGCTGATCGAGCCCGCGGCGGCGGCGTCGACGGGATAGTCGGACAGGTCGATGTACTCGAGGCCGATCCGGGAGGCCAGGGTGCGAACCAGGTCGGCCTCGGTGACCGCGCCCCCGTCGATGAGAACCCGTCCCAGCGACTTGCCCGTGATCCGCTGGGTGGCGAGCGCGTCGTCCAGCTGCTCCCGCGTGAGGAGCCCACCCGCGAGAAGCAGGGATCCGAGCTGATCTCCTTCAGACATAGGTCTGCTCGTCACATCGGCACGATACGCGCGGGAATGAGCGGGAATCGTCGGGGGTCAGGGCACGCGCGGGGCGCGGTTGGAGGCTCAGTTGCGCACGGAGGAGAGGAATTTGAGAAGGAGACCCCGGTTGATGGGCTCGTCCTCTGACTCCGCTCCGCCGGCAGGCTGGTCCTGAACCGCCTCAGGGGCGGCCTCCTCGGCCTCTCCGCCCTTGGCCCTCTTCTTGGGAGCCTCGACGTCGTCCAGGCTGGCCAGCTGGCGCACCAGGGCCTGGGCCATGGCCCGGGAGTCGCCCTCGTCGAAGGCCGCCTCCGGTTCGGCCGTGGCCGCGGCCGTGGGCTCGGCTGCCGCCGCGGCCGCCGCCCTGGCCCTCCTCGACTTGGCGTTGCCCCTCAGCGCAGGCCGCTCGGGCTCTTCGCCCCGGGCCTGGGCGGGAGCGTCCGCCAGTGCCGGCTCATCCGCAGCGGCAACCTCCGCGGGCTCGGGCGCCTCGGGCTCCCGCCCGGGCACGGGCTCGGGCTCCTGGGCCTCGGGCACGGGGGCGGGCGTGGGCACGGCCTCCTGCACGGGGGCGGGGTCCACGGCCAGCAAACCGACGTCGACCAGGTCCTTCACCACCTTGCAGCCGTCGAACTCGCCCAGGCTGAGCGCAGCCAGGACCTCGCCCACGGTGCGGTGGCCGGCCACGGCCACGACCAGGCGCCACTGGGCGTCGCGCAGGCTCACCCGCTCCTTGCCCAGCTCGGGCACGAGACGCACGGGCGAGGCCATGGAGGGGACCACGGCCTCGATCTCCAGCCACTGGGCCAGCCGGTTCTGGGCCTCCTCCAGCAGGGGAGCCACGGGCTCGGGGGTCCGGCGCTTGGGCGGGGCCGCGTCGGCGTCGAAGCTGAAGGTGCCGCTCTTGAGCCGCAGCAGGTCGAACAGGGCGTCCACGAACGTCGCGGCCTGGCCCACGGCCGTGTCCACCACCGAGCCACCGTCGAACCACACCCGACCCGCGCCCCGCTCACCGCTGACGCGCAGCTCACCCGTCTTGCCCGTGCTCGACAGCAGCGTCAGCACGTCCGGCAGCGCGAATGTCTCAAGCGTTCCGTGCAGCGACACAGTGACCCTCCGGGCGTGGTGGACTATGCCTACTTTCGGCAGGTCCGCCCCATGACTTCAGTTGGCCAGCCGGGCCGTGACGGCCGCCTCCATCACGGCCAGGGGGGGCTCCTCCCCTGTCCAGAGCCGCAAGGCATGGCCGGCCTGGTGCACCAGCATCCCCAGCCCGCCCGCGGTGGTCGCGCCCCGGGACCCGGCCGCCCGCAGGAGGGGGGTGAGCTTGGGCTCGTAGATCAGATCGACCACCAGCTGGCCCGGACCCAGGTCGGAGGGGTCGAGGCCTCCGGGCAGGGCTTCGGATCCGCCGCCGGGGCCGGAGCCCGCCATGCCCACGGGGGTGGCGTTGACCACCAGCTCGGCCAAGGCCGCGTCGCCAGCCAAGCCCGTCCGGCCCACCGGTCCAGCCAGCTCGGCCGCCTCCTGGCCCCGGGCCGGGGTGCGGTTGACCACCACCACCCGGGCCGCCCTCACCGCGGCCCTGTCTCCGACGCCCGGGCCCTGGCTGTACTACGTGGTCGTGGAGGCGTCGGGCAAGCACGCCTTCGCCACCACCCTGGACGAGCAGAACCGCAACATCGCCCTGGCCCACCAGCGCGGCCTGCGCTGAGGGGACGCCCGTGACCGGGCCCGGGGGCACGACCCGCGTCGCCGGCGTCATCGGCGACCCCGTGCGCCACTCGCTGTCTCCGGTGCTGCACAACGCCGCCTTCGCCGCCCTGGGACTGGACTGGGTCTACGTGGCCTTCCCCGTCCCCGAGGGTCGGGCCCCGGAGGCCCTGACCGGGATGCGGGCCCTGGGCATCGAGGGCCTGTCC
>VAXP01000089.1 GCA_005884125.1 Actinomycetota bacterium
CGGGGCGGGGCCGGCCTCGCCTCGGCCGCGGCCGGGCTGATGATCGTGATCGCCCTCGCCCTGGTGGTGGGGCGGGTCGGCCGGCTCGAGCTCAGGCGGGCGGTGCGAGCGGCCGGCTGGCTCGCGCTGGGGGGCGGGGCGCTGGTGCTGGCCCTGGCCCGCGCCGGCGGACCCTGGGGGCTGGTGGTACCCGGGTCGGCCCTCATCGGCGGGGCGCCCGGCGCCGGCGCGGTAGCCGCCGCCGCGGTGATCGGAGGCGCGCTCGTGGTCTGCGCCACCGGGGGAGGGGCGCGGGTCGCAGCCGGGGCCGCCCTGGTGGCCGCGGCCGTGCTGGCCCTGCCCGCCCTGGGCAACGACCCGCTCGGCGCGGCCATCGCCGTGGTGGCCGGGGCCGTGGCCGTGAGCGGGCACCTGGGGGGGCGGGGGGCCCGGAGGGCCCTGTGGTGCGCCGCTCCCCTTCTGGCCGCCCTGGTGGTCGGGGCCGGTCTGCTCCAGAGGGCGATGGCGGCGACGGCGGTGCGCACCGTGGGGGCCGACGTGTTCGGGTGGCGCTCGCCCTGGCTGGTCCCCGCGGCGGTGGCCCTGGGGGCGGTCGTCGCCGTGGCCACGGTCGTCGTCCCGGGTCCCTCTCCGGTCGATCCGACGGCGATTCGGCCGCAGACGCAGACGGCTTTCGACCCCGAGGTCCGTAGTCGGGGGCCGGAGCGAGCCGGGGGCTGGGCCCTGCTCCTGGCCGGCGTCCTGGCCGTGGCCCTCCACCGGGACGGGATGGCGACGGGTGCCCTCCTCCTGGCCCAGCTGGCGGCCCTGGCCGTGCTCGTCGCGGTGCGAGCCGGTGACCCGGAGCCCCAGCTGGTCACGACCGAGGTCCCCCGCTCGCAGCGGGGGCGGGCCCCGGTGTCGGCGTGAGCGTGCTGACCGGCCTGCTGGCCGGCTTCCTGACCGGCCGGCTGGTGTGGCTGCTGGCCCGGCCCCTGCTGCGCCAGCCCGGCTTCGTCAGGACGAACTACAGGGACCGGGGGGTGCCGACCGGTGGGGGAGTCGTGCTGGTTCTGACCGTGCTGGCGGTGGAGGCGGGCCGGGTCCTGGCCGGGGCCGCCGGTCGCGGGGCGGTGGTGCCCTCCGCGCCTCGCGCCGCGGTGCTCGTGGCCGCCACCGGCTTCGCCCTCATGGGCCTGCTCGACGACCTCGCCGGCGGGGGTCACCCCCGGGGCTTCCGCGGTCACGTCGCGGCCCTGTCTCACGGACAGCTGACGAGCGGCGGGGTCAAGCTCGTGGGCGGAGCCGCGGTGGCGCTCGTCACCGCGGCCTTGGCCGAGTCGAGGACGGGACGGGGCTCGACCCACGGCGCCGGCCACGGCGTGTTCGCCCTCCTGGCCGACGCCGCCCTGGTGGCGCTGGCCGCCAACCTGGCCAACCTTCTCGACCGGGCCCCGGGCCGCACCCTCAAGGTCGCGGGGGCGGCATTCGTCGCCCTGGTCGCGGCCGCGTCGGGCTCCGTCCCCGCCTCGGTGGCCGTGGTCGCGGGAGCGGGCCTGGCCCTGCTCCGCGACGACCTGCACGAGCGGGTGATGCTGGGAGACACGGGGGCCAACGCCCTGGGCGCGGTGATGGGGGCGGGGGTGGTCGCAGCCTGCGGGTTCTCGACCCGACTGTGGGTGCTGGCCGCGCTGGCCGCGGCCAACATGGCCAGCGAGGTCGTGTCCTTCACCAGGGTCATCGAAGCCATCCCACCGCTGCGGGCCGCCGATCGCCTGGGTCGGCTGCCCCCGGCCCGGGACTGACACACGGGCCCGGGACTGACACCCGGGCCCAACCCCTACGCCCTGGAGCAAACTCGGCGGTCCCCCGGAGCCGAGGGGGCCTGCGGTACGGTGGCCCGTGTCGCCCCCCAGGAGGAAGCCGTGACGAAGCACATCTTCGTGACCGGTGGCGTGGCCAGCTCGCTGGGAAAGGGGCTCACCGCCTCTTCTTTGGGCCGGCTGCTCAAGTCCCGAGGGCTGCGGGTCACCATGCAGAAGCTCGACCCCTACATCAACGTGGACCCCGGGACCATGAACCCCTTCGAGCACGGTGAGGTTTTCGTCACCGACGACGGCGGGGAGACCGACCTCGACCTGGGTCACTACGAGCGCTTCGTGGACGAGAGCCTGCATCGCGACTCCAACGCCACCACGGGTTCGATCTACCGGGCCGTGATCGACAAGGAGCGCCGGGGGGACTTCCTCGGCAAGACGGTGCAGGTGATCCCGCACGTCACCAACGAGATCAAGGAGCGCATCCGCCGCCTCACGAGCGACGACGTGGACGTCGTGATCACCGAGATCGGCGGAACCGTCGGCGACATCGAGATCCTGCCCTTCCTCGAGGCCATCCGTCAGTTCCGCAAGGACGTGGGCAGGGACAACGTGTGCTACATCCATCTGACCCTGGTGCCCTTCATCGGGCCGTCGGGTGAGCAGAAGACCAAGCCCACCCAACACTCGGTCACCGAGCTCCGGAGCCGGGGCATCCAGCCCGACGTCATCGTCTGCCGCAGCGACAAGCCCATCTCCGACGGCCTCAAGCGCAAGATCTCACTGCTGTGCGACGTGCCCATCGAGGCCGTGGTGTCCGCCATCGACACCCGCAACATCTACGAGATCCCCCTGGTCCTCCACGAGGAGGGGCTGGACGGCTACGTGTGCCGCCTCCTCCGCTTCGAGGGGCCCGAGCACGGTCCCGACCTGTCGGCCTGGGAGCGCCTGGTGGAGAGGATCGACGCGGCCGAGCGCACCGTGCGCATCGGGCTCATCGGCAAGTACGTGAACCTGCCCGACGCCTACCTGTCGGTGGTGGAGGCCATGCGCCACGGGGGGTTCCACCACGGCGCCCGCGTCCACGTGGAGTGGATCCAGGCCGAGGAGGTCACCGGTCTGCTGGCCGATGGCCGCCTGCGCGACCTCGACGGCATGGTCATCCCCGGCGGCTTCGGGGAGAGGGGCATCGAGGGCAAGATCGCGGCCGCCGCCTACGCCCGTGAGCACGCCATCCCCTGCCTGGGGCTGTGCCTGGGCCTGCAGGTCATGATGATCTCCTACGCCCGGGACGTCGCCGGGCTGGAGAACGCCAACTCCCGGGAGGTCGACAGCACCACGCCCCATCCCGTGATCGACCTCATGGACGAACAGCGCGAGGTCGTCGACCTGGGTGGGACCATGCGCCTGGGCGTGTACCCGGCCCGGCTCCAGCCCGGGTCCCAGGTGGCCCAGGCCTACGGGGAGACCCTGGTCTACGAGCGCCACCGCCACCGCTACGAGGTGAACCCCCGCTACCGCAGGCGCATGGAGGAGGCCGGCCTGCTGTGCTCGGGCACCTCGCCCGACGACCGTCTGGTGGAGTTCATCGAGCTGCCCGTTCATCCCTTCTGGGTGGGGACCCAGGCCCACCCCGAGTTCAAGAGCCGTCCCGACCGCCCCCACCCCCTGTTCCGGGAGCTGGTGGGCGCGGCCGTGGCCCGGGCCGAGGGCAGGTCGCCCCGCCTGCTCGACGTTGAGCGGGTTCCGCAAGCTCTCTGAGGCGGAGCGCTACCGCGGCCCGCTGATCTCGGTGGCGACTGCCACCTTCGCCGCGCCCGACAGCGACACCTTCGAGCGCGACGTGGTGCACCACCCCGGCGCCGTCTCGGTGGTGCCGGTCGTGGAGGAGGGGGAGGCCGTGCTGCTCGTGCGCCAGTACCGCGCCGCCGTCGACCGTGAGCTGCTCGAGATACCGGCGGGCAAGCGCGACGTGGTCGGCGAGGAGCCCGAGCTCACGGCCCGCCGGGAGCTGGAGGAGGAGGTGGGCATGCGCGCCGGCCGGCTCGAGAAGCTGGCCGAGTTCTTCAACTCGCCCGGGTTCTGCGACGAGCACTCCTTCGTCTACCTGGCCCTGGACCTCGACCCCTGCGCCCGGGGAGCCCACAGCGTCGAGGAACGACACATGACCGTGGTGCGGGTGGGGCTGGACGAGGTACCCGGGCTGGTGCGGGGCGGCGACATCGTGGACGCCAAGACCATCATCGGGCTGTGCCTGGCCCGGGAGGCGCTCTCCTGACCGGGCGGGACGGCGCGTGATCGTCGGCGTCCCGGCCGAGACCAAGGCCGGAGAGAACCGCGTCGCCCTCACCCCCGACGGCGTGCGCGAGCTCGTCACCCACGGCCACCGCGTCGTGGTGGAGCGGGGCGCGGGGGAGGGGTCGGCCATCGACGACGCCGAGCTCAAGGCCGTGGGCGCCGAGCTGGTGGACGGAGAGGAGGCCTGGTCGGCCCAGCTGGTGGTGAAGGTGAAGGAGCCCCAGCCCTCCGAGCTGCGCCACCTGCGGGCCGACCTCATCGTGTTCACCTACCTCCACCTGGCCGCCTACCCGGCCGTGGCCGAGGCCCTCCTGGCCGCGGGCACCACCGCTCTGGCCTACGAGACCGTGCAGCTGGAGACGGGGGCCCTGCCCCTGCTGGCCCCCATGAGCGAGGTGGCCGGGCGCATGGCCAGCCAGATCGGAGCCCACTACCTGGAGAGGGAGGCGGGGGGCAGGGGGGTGCTGCTGGGCGGGGCGCCGGGCGTGCGCCCGGCCCGGGTGGTCGTGCTGGGAGCGGGGAACGTGGGGTGGAACTCGGCCTGGATCGCCCAGGGCATGGAGGCCGAGGTCCTCATGCTCGACCGCAACCTGGACCGCCTGCGCTGGGTCGACCAGATCCACCGCGGCCGCATCATGACCCTGGCCTCCAACCGGGGCAGCGTGGAGCGGGCCGTGGTGGAGGCCGACCTGGTGATCGGGGCCGTGCTGGTGGCCGGAGGCAGGGCGCCCATCGTGGTGAGCGAGGACCTGGTGCGGGCCATGAAGCCGGGCTCGGTCATCGTCGACATCGCCGTGGACCAGGGTGGCTGCGTGGAGACCACCCACGAGACGACCCACGACCACCCCGTCTACGAGCGCCACGGGGTGATCCACTACGCCGTGGGCAACGTCCCCGCGGCCGTGCCCCACACGTCGACCTACGCCCTGACCAACGCCACGCTGCCCTACGTCCTGGAGGTGGCCCAGCGTGGGGTGAGGGCGGCGGTGGCCGACGATCCCGCCCTCCGCCTCGGGCTGTGCATCGCCGGGGGGAGGGTCACCAACCCGGCGGTGGCCGAGGCGCTGGGGCGGGAGGTGGCCGACCCCTTCGGCGCCCTGGCGTGACCGGTCCCGGGCTGAGCCGAGACGCCGAGGAGCTGCTCTCCTGGCTGGCGGTCGAACGGGGCCGTTCCGCCAACACCCTGGCCGCCTACCGCGGGGACCTGGAGGCCTACGAGGCCTTCCTCGCCTCCCGCAAGCTGGCCCTGGGACAGGTGTCGGAGGCCGTGGTCGAGGACTACGTGGCCTTCCTGCGGGCCGCGGGCCGGCGCCCGGCGTCGGTGGCCCGGGCCCTGGTGGCCGTGCGCAGCCTGCACCGCTTCTGCCTGGACGAGGGCAGGGCCACCTCCGACCCCACCGCCGACGTGGGCCGTCCCCGCGTCCCCATGGGCCTACCCAAGGCGCTGTCCGAGGCCGAGGTCGAGAGCCTCCTGGCCTCGCCCGCGGGCGAGGACCCCACGGCCCGGCGGGACCGGGCCATGCTGGAGGTGCTCTACGGGACGGGGCTGCGCATCTCCGAGCTGGTGGGGCTCTCCCTGGGGGACCTGGCCCCCGAGGAGGGGGTGCTGCGGGCCTTCGGCAAGGGAGCCAAGGAGCGGGTGGTGCCGGTGGGACGCTGCGCCCGGGAGGCCCTGGCCGCCTGGCTCGGACCGGGGGGCCGGGGGGCCATGGCCCCGGCCCGCTGGGCCCGCCGGGGGGACGCCGAGGCCGTGTTCCTGAACGCTCGCGGTGGTCGGCTGACCAGGCAGGGGGCATGGGGCGTGGTGCGCAAGCACGGCGACCGGGTGGGGCTGGGGGACCGCCTCACCCCCCATGTCCTGCGCCACTCCTGCGCCACCCACATGCTCGATCACGGGGCCGACATAAGGGTCGTGCAGGAGCTTCTCGGGCACGCCTCCATCGCCACGACCCAGGTCTACACACGGGTCTCGGCCGAGCGCTTGAGGCAGGTCTACGAGCAGGCCCACCCGCGCGCCAGGATGCGGAAGGCGGGTAAGGTGACGGCAAATGTCCAGGGGTGACGCCACCACGGCGAGTCAGCGCGCGCAGCTGGAGCAGGAGCGGGACGACCTGCGCCGCCAGCTGGCTGAGATGGGTTTTGGCGACGAGGGGGGCCGGCTGAACTACGACCCCAACTTCGCCGACTCCAGCCAGGTGACCGCCGAGCGCGGGGAGGCGGAGGCGCTGGCGGCCAGCCTCCGGGAGGCCCTGGACGAGGTGGAGCGGGCGCTGCACAAGATGGAGACGGGCACCTACGGGATCTGCGAGACGTGCGGGAAGCCGATCACCGAGGCCCGGCTCGAGGCCATGCCGGCGGCCCGTCAGTGCATCGACTGCGCCTCCAAGCGCTGACCCCCGAGCCCGAGGCGGCGGGCGCGCCCACAGACGCCCGGGGACGCCCATGAGCAGCCGGCCCCGGTCCTCGCGGGACAACGCCGTGCTGGCCGTGCTCGTCGGCCTGGTCCTCATCCTGGTGGTGCGCCGCCACGTGGTGCGGGCCGACACCCTCCTGTGGCTGGCCGTGCTCATCCCCTCGATCATCCTCCACGAGGTCTCCCACGGGGCCCTGGCCCTGCTCTTCGGGGACGACACGGCCAAGCGGGCCGGGCGCCTGACCCTCAACCCCATCCCCCACGTGGACCCCTTCGGCACCGTGATCCTGCCCGCCATCCTCCTGCTCACCGGGGCGCCGCCGTTCGGCTGGGCCAAGCCCGTACCCGTCAACGTCCGCCGGCTGCGGGACCCCCGCAACCAGGGCCTGATGGTGAGCCTGGTCGGGCCGGCGGTGAACATCGGCCTGGCCGTGACCGCGGCCTTGGTCCTGCGCTACGCCCGCCACGTCTCGCTGTTCGTGTCCGGAGGATCGCTCCTGGTGCCCCACCTGAGCTCTCTGAACCGGGCCCTGTTCCTCTTCGGGCTGGTCAACGTGATCCTGGCCGCCTTCAACCTCATCCCCCTGCCCCCGCTGGACGGCTCGGCCGTGCTCGAGCGCCTCCTTCCCGCCTCCCTCTGGCCCGGCTACCTGCGCCTGCGCCGGTACTCCTTCGTGCTCCTCTTCGCCGTGGTCTTCCTCCTCCCCGGCTTCCTGGCCCGGGTGTTCGACCCCGCCATCCACCTGTGGGGGCGCCTCCTCACGTGAGCGGGCGGGCACCGGCGCCGAGGTGGCGGGCCCGGATCCGCCTGCCCCACCTGGTGCGCCGCTTCCTGGGCTCCCTGCCCCCGGGCGGGCCCGGGGCCGGCGAGGAATCCTGGGCCCTGGCCCACCTGAGCGACGACGAGGCCCGGCTGTGGGGGCGCATGTCGGGCCCGGACCGGCGTCACGCCGTGGCCGTGGCCCGCCGCCTGGCGGCGGCGCTGGGGGAGGGGCGCCCGCCCCGGCGGGCCGTGGTCGCCGCCGCCCTGCTCCACGACGTGGGCAAGGTCGAGTCGGGGCTGGGGACCATGGGCCGGGTGGTGGCCACCCTCGGCATCCTGGGCCTGGGCCGGGAGAGGGTGGAGGGCTGGGCCGGGCGCCGGGGACCGCAGGGGAGGATCGGCCGCTACGCCCGTCACCCCGCCCTGGGCGGGGTGCTCCTGGCCGGCGCGGGCAGCGACCAGCTCACCGTCACCTGGGCCGCCGAGCACCACCTCGGGCCCGAGCGCTGGACGATCGAGGCCGAGGTCGCGGCGGCCCTCAAGGCCGCCGACGGCGACTGAGCCCGACGGCGACTGAGCCCTCTCAGGGATCAGCCCACCACCCGGCCCCGGGGGAGCAGGCCCACGGCGTCCTTGGCCCGGGCCAGGGTGGCCGAGGCCACCCGCTGGGCCTTGGCCGCGCCCTCCTCCAGGATGGCGGCCGTGCGCTTGGGGTCGCCGGCCAGCTCCCGGTAGCGCTCCTGCAGGGGCAGGAGGAGCTCGACCACGGCCTCGGCCGCGTCGTTCTTGAGGGGTCCGTACTGGTCGTAGGAGGCGGCCACCTCGGCGGGCGGGCGGCCGGTGGCCACGGCCAGGATCTGCACCAGGTTGCTCACCCCGGGCTTGCCCTCGGGGTCGAAGCGCACCTCGGTGCCCGGGTCGGTGACGGCCCGGCGGATCTTGCGCCTCATGACGTCGGGGGGGTCGAGCACGAGCAGGGTGCCCTGGGGGGACTCGGAGGACTTGGACATCTTGCGGGCCGGCTCCTGCAGGTCCTGGATCTTGGCCCCCAGGGGGCGGATGAGGG
This sequence comes from Actinomycetota bacterium, assembly GCA_005884125.1. Lineage (GTDB taxonomy): Bacteria > Actinomycetota > Acidimicrobiia > Acidimicrobiales > AC-35 > AC-35. Next base: position 8,337 of record VAXP01000089.1, read on the forward strand.
CCTCGGGCACAACGAAGGTGTCCCCGTAGCGATGGTTGAAGCGCAGGGCCAGGTCGCGGCAGAGCTCGAGGTGCTGGCGCTGGTCCTCACCCACGGGGACGAGGTCGGCGTCGTAGATGAGGATGTCCGCGGCCTGCAGGACGGGATAGGTGAACAAGCCGACGCGGGCCTCGGTCTCACCGCCCTTGGCCGTCTTGTCCTTGAACTGCGTCATGCGCCGCAGCTCACCCATGCTGGCCACGCACTCCAACAGCCACGACAGCTCGGTGTGCTCGGGCACCTGGCTCTGCACGAACAGAGTGCAGCGGGCGGGGTCGAGGCCCGCGGCCAAAAGGATCATGGCCGTCTCGAGCGTCTTGGCCCTGAGCTGGCCCGGGTCACGGGGGATGGTGAGGGCGTGCAGGTCGACGATGCAGTAGTAGGAGTCGTGCACGTCCTGGTCGGCGACCCAGTGGCGCACCGCGCCGAGGTAGTTGCCCAGGTGGGTGTCGCCGGTCGGCTGGATGCCCGACAGGGCGCGGGTCACCGGGCCATCGTATGCGCCGCTCGGAACGGCCCCCCCGGTATTCTCGCCTGGTGCCCTACGACGTCACGACGCCGGTCTTCGAGGGCCCCTTCGACCTCCTCCTGCACCTCATCGCCCAGGAGCAGGTGGACCTCTACGAGGTCTCGATCAGCCGCATCGTGGACGCCTATCTGGCCGAGCTGGCCCAGATGACCGCCGTCGATCTGGACGTGGCCACCGAGTTCCTCCTCATCGCCGCCACCCTGGTCGAGCTCAAGACCCGCCGCCTGCTCCCCGGGCGGGACGACGGCGATCTGGAGGAAGAGCTGGCCCTGTGGGAGGAGCGCGACCTGCTCCTGGCCCGGCTGCTGGAGTGCAAGACGTTCAAGGACGCGGCCCAGGCCCTTCTCCGTCAGGCGGGCAGGGCCGAGCTGTCCCACCCCCGGCGGGCCGGGCTGGAGGAGCGGTTCCTGGACCTGGCCCCCGACCTGCTGGCCGGGGTCAAGCCCGAGCGTCTGCGCCAGGCCTTCCTCGACGCGGTGGCGGCCAAGCCCGTCCCCCATGTCGACCTGGAGCACGTCGCCCCCATCCGCCTCAGCGTGCGCGACGCGGTCGACGAGCTGGTGGCCCAGCTCCCCGGAGTGAGGGAGACCACGTTCCGCAGCCTGAACGGCGACGGGGCCGAGCCCCTGGTCGTCATCGTGCGCTTCCTGGCCGTGCTCGAGCTCTACAAGGAGGGCCTGGTCGACCTCGACCAGGGCGAGAACTTCGGCGAGCTGCGGGTGCGCTGGCTCGGCGAGGACGTGGAGACGCTCACGATCGAGGAGTACCAGGGCTGATGGCCGAGGAGGAGCGCAGGGCGGTCGAGGCCATCCTCATGGTGGCGGAGGAGCCCATCGAGACCCACCTGCTGGCCCAGGTGCTGGAGCTGCCCCAGGAGCGGGTGGAGGCCATGTGCGCGGAGATGGGCGCGGCCTACCAGGCCGAGGACCGCGGCTTCGTCATGGTGCGCGTCGCCGGGGGTTGGCGCTTCCAGAGCCACCCCGACCTCGACCCCTACGTGGAGCGCTTCGTGCTGGAAGGCCAGTCCGTCAGGTTGTCGGCGGCCGCGCTGGAGACGCTGGCCATCGTCGCCTACAAGCAGCCCGTGTCCCGGGCCCAGGTGGCGGCCATCAGGGGTGTGGACGTTGACGCGGTGATGCGCACCCTCCAGCATCGGGGTTACATCGGCGAGGTGGCGCGCGACCCGGGCCCGGGACAGGCCGTCCTGTTCGGGACCACGCCGTTGTTCCTGGAGAGGCTCGGCCTCGACACCGTCGAGGATCTGCCTCCGCTCGGCGACTTCGTCCCCGGACCGGAGGCCATGGAGGCGCTCGAGCAGGGGCTGCGCCCGGCAGAGGGGTGACGGCCGAGCCCGCCGGTGAGGGGCGGCCGGGGGAGCGCCTCCAGAAGGTGCTGGCCCGCTGCGGGGTGGGCAGCAGGCGGGTCTGTGAGGAGCTCATCGAGGCGGGCCGGGTGCGGGTCAACGGCGCCGTGGCCCTGCTGGGCCAGAGGATCGACGCCGAGCGCGACAGGGTGGAGGTCGACGGCCACGCCCTGGGCACCGCGTCCGGCTCCGTCTACTACCTGCTCAACAAGCCCGGAGGCGTGGTCACCACCGCCGCCGACCCCCAGGGCAGGCCCACGGCCGTGGCTCTCGTGCCCCGGCTGCCCCGGGTCTTCCCTGTCGGGCGCCTCGACGCCGACACAGAGGGTCTCCTGCTGCTCACCAACGACGGCGGGCTGGCCCACCGTCTGACCCATCCCTCCTTCGGCGTGGAGAAGGAGTACCTGGCCGAGGTCCAAGGCGTGCCCTCGCCCCACGCCCTGCGCCGTCTGCGCCAAGGCGTCGAGCTGGAGGACGGGCGCACGGCGCCGGCGCGCGTGGGCCGGGTGGGCGACCGTGGCCTTCGCATCACCATCCACGAGGGCCGCAACCGTCAGGTGAGGAGGATGTGCGAGGCCGTCGGCCATCCCGTCCTGCGCCTGGTGCGCACCCGCATCGGACCCCTGGCCGACCGGGACCTGACCCCGGGGCAGTGGCGACCACTGGCCGTCTCCGAGGTGCGGGCTCTGGAGCGGGCGACAGGCGGACGGCCCCAGGACGGGGCCGGGAGGGCCGGCGGCGGTGGCCGAGGCCCCGGGGGCGGCGATTTGGCGCCCCGGTAGCATCCGCCTGCGATGCCCCCCGCCGTGCGGGCGCTGCGAGGCGCCACCACCGTCGATGAGGACGACCAGGAGCAGGTCAACGCGCGCGTGGTCACCCTGGTGACAGCCATGCTCGAGCGCAACGGCGTCGACAAGGACGACCTCATCAGCGTGATCTTCACGGCCACGCCCGACGTCGTGTCCACCTTCCCCGCGACCGCGGCCAGGACGGTCGGGTTGGGCGACGTTCCCCTCCTGTGCGCCCAGGAGCTGAGCGTCACAGGCTCCACCCGACGCTGCATCCGTGTGCTCATGCACCTCACCACCGACCGCAGCCGGGCCGAGCTGCACCACGTCTACCTGGAGGGAGCCCGGGGGCTGCGCGATGACCTCCCGGAATGAGGCCACGGAGCCGGCGCGGGAGACGGCGGAGCGGCAGACGGCCCAGCGGGAGAGGGCCGAGAGGGGCGAGAGGGGCGACCGGCCGGGCCGGGCCGCCATCCTGGGGACGGGCCTGATCGGGGCGTCCATAGGTCTGGCCCTGCGGGCCCGGGGTTGGCGGGTCACGGGCGTGGACGCCGACGGGGCCCGGACCCGGCGTGCGGTGGAGCTCGGTGCCCTGGACGCAGAAGGCCACGACCCCCACGCCGAGATCAGCTTCGTGGCCACGCCCGTCTCCGCCGTGGCCGAGGTGGCCCGCACCGCCCTGGCCGGCGGGGGCATTGTCACCGACGTGGGGAGCGTGAAGGCGCCCATCGTCGCGGCCGTGGACCACCCCCGCTTCGTGGGCGGCCACCCCATGGCCGGCTCCGAGCAGGAGGGCGTGGACGGGGCCGACGCCGCCCTGTTCCAGGGGGCGACGTGGGTCCTGACCCCCACCGCGGGCACCGACGCCGCGGCGTACACCAGGCTGCGGGCGGTGGTGTCCTCGCTGGGCGCAGACGTGGTGGCGGTGGCGCCCGACAGGCACGACGACCTGGTGGCGGTGGTCTCCCACGTGCCCCACCTGACCGCGGCCACGCTCATGGCCATGGCCGCCGACGGGGCCGAGGACTACGGCCCCCTCCTGCGTCTGGCCGCGGGTGGCTTCCGGGACATGACCAGGGTGGCCGCCGGTCACCCCGGGATCTGGCCCGACATCTGTGCCGAGAACCGCGACGCCATCGTCTCGGCCCTGGACCGGCTGGTGTCCTCGCTGGGCGAGGTCCGCGACGTCGTCGCCCGGGGCGACCGGGAGCGTCTCCTGTCGGCCCTGGAGCGGGCCCGCTCCGCCCGTCGCAGCCTTCCCGCCCGGGCCGCGGCCCGGGCCGAGGAGCTGGTCGAGGTGCGGGTGCCGGTGCCCGACCGCCCCGGCGTGCTCGCCGAGGTGACAACCTTGGCGGGCGAGCTCGATGTCAACATCTGGGACCTGGAGATCGCCCACTCCCCGGAAGGGGACAGGGGCGTGCTCCTCGTCGTGATCGACGCCGGCGCCGCCGACCTGGTGAGGGGCGCCCTGCTGGCCCGCGGCTTTCGGCCCGCGGTCCAGCCCCTGGGGTGACGGATTGGACGAGACCGCACCCATCCAGGCTCTGGAGCTCGACTCAGGCATGGCCGTGCGGGGCACGGTCACGGTGCCGGGGGACAAGTCCATCTCCCACCGGGCCCTGCTCCTGGCCGCCCGGGCCGAGGGCACCTCGACCCTGAGGGGTCTGTCCCCGGGCCAGGACGTGACCCGCACCCGGGGCGCGGTCGAGGCCATGGGCGCGGAGGTGGAGGGCCAGCGGGTCACCGGTGGCGTCGGCCGCCTGCACGAGCCCCAGGGGGTCCTCGACGTGGGCAACTCGGGCACCTCCATCCGACTCCTGGCCGGCTTCTGCGCCCCCCTGCCCTGGTTGACCGTCCTCCAGGGCGACGACTCGGTGGCGAACCGCCCCATGGACCGGGTGACCGTCCCCCTGCGGACCATGGGCGCCCTGGTCGACGGTCGCCAGGGTGGGCGCCTCCCCCCTCTGGTGGTGCGGGGCGCGTCCCTCACGGGGATCGACTTCACGCCCCCGGTGGCCAGCGCCCAGGTCAAGTCCTGCGTGCTCCTGGCCGGTCTCGGGGCCAAGGGCGAGACCGTCGTGCGCGAGCCCGTCGCCACCCGAGCCCACACCGAGGAGCTGCTGGCCGCCTGCGGCGCCGACATCAGGGTTCAGCGCGTGGGTAGCGCGCGCGTGGTGCGCCTGCGCGAGTCCTCCCTCACCCCCTTCGAGATCGACGTACCCGGAGATCCGTCGCAGGCCGCCTTCTGGGTCGTCGCCGCCTGCATCACACCGGGTAGCGAGATGGTGATCGAGGACGTCTATCTGGGTCCCGGTCGCACCGGCTTCATCGACGTGCTGCAGAGGATGGGGGCCGACCTCGAGGTGGAGGTCACGGGGGAGAGCACCGCGGGCAGGCGGGGGCGCATACGGGCCCGGCACCGGCCCCTGTCGGCCACCGAGGTGGGGGGCCATGAGGTCCCCGGGCTGATCGACGAGATCCCCGTGCTGGCCGTGGCCGCAGCCGTGGCCAACGGGGTGACCACCTTCCGCGACGCGTCGGAGCTGAGGGTCAAGGAGAGCGACCGGGTGACGACCATGGCGAGCGAGCTGGGAGCCATGGGGGCCAGGGTGGAACCCCTCCAAGACGGCTTCGTGGTGGCGGGCTCGGGGGGCGCGCCGCTGCAGGGCGCCACCGTCTGCTCCCACGGGGACCACCGGGTGGCCATGGCCCTGGCCGTGGCCGCCCTGGTGGCCGACGGCGCCACGCGCGTCGAGGGGTGGGACGCGGTCGCATCCAGCTACCCGGGCTTCGCCGAGGAGCTGCAGGCGTGCGTGTCATAGCTATCGACGGCCCCGCGGGAGCGGGCAAGTCCACCGTGGCCGCGGCCCTGGCCCGACGGCTGGGGGTGGCCCGGCTCGACACGGGCGCCATGTACCGGGCCGTGGCCTTCGCCGCCCTGCGGGAGGGGATCGACCCCGGCGACGGGGTCCGGCTGGGCGCCCTGGCCCGCGCCCTGGACCTCGAGGTCGGCGAGCGGGTCACGGTGGACGGCGTGGACGCCACCGCCGCCATCCGGGGGCCCGAGGTGACCGCCGTGGTGTCGGCCGTCTCGGTCCACCCCGAGGTGCGGGCCGAGCTCGTGCGCCGGCAGCGGGTCTGGGCCGAGGCCCACGACGGGGGCGTGGTCGAAGGCCGCGACATCGGCAGCGTGGTGTTCCCGAACGCCGAGGTCAAGGTCTTCCTCACCGCGGCCGAGGCAGAGCGGGCCAGGAGGAGGGTGGTCCAGGACGACCTCGACGGCGACCACGCCGCGGTGGCGTCCGACCTGGCCCGGCGTGACCGCATCGACTCGACGCGGCCGGCGTCGCCGCTGGCCGTGGCCCAGGGGGCCCTGGTCATGGACACGACGGGAAGGTCGGTCGACGACGTGGTGGAGGAGGTCATGGAGGTGCTGGCCCGGCTGTGAGGCTCGACCTCGCCTTCTACGCCTTCGTCCGGTCCGTCGTGGTCGGGTTCTGCCGCCTGTTCTGGCGGGAGACGGTGGAGGGGGCGGAGAACGTCCCCGCCCGTGGTGCCTTCATCCTCGCCCCCGTCCACCGTTCGAACGTCGACTCGCCCCTGGTGGCCGCGGTCACCAGGCGCCGGTTGCGCTACATGGGCAAGGACACCATGTGGAAGCTGCGGCCCTTCGGCTGGCTGTGGTCGGCCCTGGGCGCCTTTCCCGTGCACCGGGGCCACGCCGACCGCGAAGCGCTGAGCCGTTGCCGTGAGGTCCTGGCCGAGGGCGAGGCCCTGGTCGTGTTTCCGGAAGGCACCCGGCGCTCGGGCACCGCGGTCGAGGATCTGTACGAGGGCGCGGCCTACCTCTCGATACGGGCCCAGGTGCCCATCGTGCCCGTCGGCATCGCCGGCTCCGAGGCGGCCATGCCCAGGGGCGCCCGCTTCATCAAGCCGGTGAAGGTGCACGTGGTGGTGGGGCCCCCCATCGAGGCCCCGGCCCCGGGCCCGGGCGGCCGCGCCCCCCGCCAGGCCGTGCACAAGCTCACCCGGGTCCTCCAGGACGAGCTGCAGGGCCTGCTCGACCAGGCCCGCTCTCGTGTCGAGGGCCGGGGCCCTCAGGGCTGAGGCCGGGCTCGGCTCCCGGGGGGCCGTGGTGGGCGGTCTGGCGGTGATGGTCGACGCCGTCGTGGCCGCAGGGATCGGCGTGGACGAGGGCGTCGCCCAGCCGGGGCACCTCGTGCAGTAGCCGGTGGTGGGCCAGCTCGGCGATGTCGTGGGCCTGCACCACCGAGAGCTCGGCGTCCACGACCAGGCGCACCTCGGCCCGCAGGTCGTGGCCGATCCAGCGCACCCGGACCTCGCCCACGTCCTCCACGCCGGGTACCCCGGCCACCACCGACTCGGCCTGGGCGACGAGCTCGGGGCTGACCGCGTCCATCAGGCGGCGGTAGACGTCGCGCCCGGCGGTGCGCAGGACGGCCAGGATGGCGACGGTGATGGCCAGACCCACGACGGGGTCGGCCTGGCGCCACCCCAGGGCCACCCCGCCTGCTCCCGCGGCCACGGCCAGGGAGGTGAGGCCGTCGGTGCGGGCGTGGCGGCCGTCGGCGACCAGGGCGGCGGAGCCGATGCGCCGGCCCACGCCTATGCGGTAGGAGGCGACGGCCTCGTTGCCGGCGAAGCCGGCGATGGCCGCGGCCGCCACCGCGCCCAGCCCGTGGACCGTCCTGGGGTGGAGCAGGCGCAGCACCGACTCGTAGCCCGCGGCGATCGATGACACGGCGATGGCGGTCACTATGAAGAGCCCGGCCAGGTCCTCGGCCCGCCCGTAGCCGTAGGTGTAGCGGCGGTTGGGAGGGCGCCGGCCCAGGAGGAAGGCGACGCCCAGGGGCACGGCCGTGAGGGCGTCGGCCAGGTTGTGCAGGGTGTCTCCCAGCAGGCCCACCGAGCCCGTCGCCAGGACCACGGCCAGCTCGACCAGGGCGGTCAGGCCCAGGCCGGCCAGTGAGATCCACAGGGCCCGGATCCCCTCGGTGCTGGCGGCCAGGGCCGCGTCGCTGCGCCGGACGGGGTCGTGAGAGTGACCGCGGTGGGGGCGGCCGTCGTGGGGGTGGTGACCGTCGTCGGGGTGGCCGTGGTGAGGGCGACGGGCCAGCAGGCGGGACAGCCGGCCGGTCAGGGGGACCGCCTCAGCCGGCCAGGGCGTCGAGCACGTCGCTGGCCGCCACCGAGCGATCCTCCAGAAGGGGCGAGGCCTCCGGCGCCGGCGCGCCCAACCCCAGCGACAGCGCTGCGGCCAAAGCGCGCGCCAGGTCCCGGAGCTCGGGGGGGGCAGGGAAGTACTCGTCCTCGGTCGTCACCTCGACCGCTTCCACGCCGTGGCGAGGCCGGAGGCGCTCGACGATGGCCCTCACCACCTCCTCCGGGGCCGAGGCCCCGGCCGTGACCCCGACGACGCCGGCCATGTCTTCGGGCACCTCGTCGGGACCGTTGACCCGCAGCACCCGGGGGCACCCGGCGGCCCGGGCCACCTTCTCCAGGGCGACGGTGTTGGAGGAGTTGGCCGAGCCGATGACCACGACGGCGTCGGCCTTGCCGGCGATGGCCTTCAGGGCGGTCTGGCGGTTGGTGGTGGCGAAGCACAGGTCGCTGCGGCCGGGCATCCACAGGTCGGGGAAGCGGGCCAGGGCCGAGTCCTTGATGCCGGCCCACTCGTCGTGGCTCAGCGTCGTCTGGGCCAGGAGGGCCACCGGGGTCTGGGGGTCGGCGAGCGCCTCCACGTCACCGTCGCCCTGCACCAGGCGCACCGCGTCGGGGGCGACGGCCATGGTGCCCACGGCCTCGTCGTGGCCCTGGTGTCCGACGTAGAGCACGGTGTAGCCCTTGGAGGCGCGCACCTTGAGCTCGTGGTGCACCTTCGTCACCAGGGGGCAGACGGCATCGACGACCAGGCCCCCGCCGGCCCGGGCCTGGCGGACCACCTCGGGAGCCGAGCCGTGGGCGCTGAGCATCACCGGCGCGCCGGGGGGCACCTGGCCCACGTCGTCCACGAAGACCACGCCCAGGCGCCGGAAGCGGTCCACCACCAGCTGGTTGTGGACGATCTCGTGGTAGCAGTAGACGGGGGGCTCGAAGACCCGCACCATCCAGGCCAGGGCCTTTATCGCCATCTCCACGCCTGCGCAGAAGCCGCGGGGCTGCGCCAGGAGCACGCGCTCGACGTCCACGGAAGGAAGGCTACCGGGGCTCCGGCCCTATCCTTGACCCATGTCGGTACCCCGCGTGGTGGCCGTCGACGCCTCGTCACCGGCCTTCCGGGCGGGGCTGCGGCCCGGTGACGAGCTGTTGGCCCTCAACGGCCGGTTGCCGCGCGACGTCATCGAGTACCAGCTCCTGGTGGACGAGGCCGACCTCGAGCTGGAGGTGCGCCGCGGCGGTCTCGACATNNNGCCCTCTTCGACCAGGTGCGCACGTGCGACAACCACTGCGAGTTCTGCTTCATCTACCAGCTGCCCAAGGGCATGCGCCCCAGCCTCTACGTCAAGGACGACGACTACCGGCTCTCGTTCCTGTACGGGAACTTCACGACCCTCACCCGGTTCACCGAGGCCGACCTGGAGAGGGTGGTGGAGGAGCGCCTCAGCCCCCTGTTCGTCAGCATCCACGCCACCGACCCCGAGGTGCGGGCCGACATGCTGCGCAACCGGCGGGGCGCGACCAGCCTGCGCTGGCTGCGGGCCCTTCTCGACCACGGCATCGAGGTCCACGGCCAGGTCGTGTGCTGCCCGGGCACCAACGACGGTGAGGTGCTCCACGACACACTGGCCGGGGTGCTGGACGAGTATCCCGAGCTGAGCACGGTGGCGGTGGTGCCCCTCGGGGTCAGCCGCCACACGAGCGAGCCCGGCCTCCGGGTCCACACCAGACAGGAGGCGGCCGACGTGGTCGACACCGTCGAGGAGTGGCAGGAAGTCTTCCGCGCCGGGCTGGGCCGGCGCGTGGTGTTCGCGGCCGACGAGTACTACCTGCTGTGCGGGCGCCCCTTCCCCGAGGCCGAGGCCTACGAGGGCTTCCCCCAACACGAGAACGGAATCGGCATCGCCCGTTCCTTCGAGGCAGCGTTCCTGGGTGACGCCTCGCGGGCCCACGGGGCGCGTGCGGGCTTCTTCGCCTGGGTCGACGGCGCCCCCGCGGCCGGCTACCGGGCGCCCCGGAGCGCCTCGGGGGGCTCGGGCGGCGCGGACGCCGGGGGAGGCGAGCTGTGCGGGGAACGGCCGGTGGCCATCCTGACCGGGGAGTACGGAGCCGCGGTGATCGAGCCGCTACTGGGTCGCCTGGCCGGCTTGGGCCGTACCGAGGTGCGCGTCGTCGCCGTCCCCAACGGGCTCTTCGGGGGCAACATCGCCGTGGCCGGCCTCCTCGGTGGCGCCGACGTGGCCCGGGCCCTGGCCCGGGAGCCCACGGCCAACCGTTACCTGCTCCCCGACGTGTGCCTCTCACAGGGGCGCTTCCTGGACGGTCTGTCTCCCGCCGACCTGCCCCGAGAGGTCGAGGTGGTGGCGAGCGACGGCCTGTCGCTGCGCCGCGCCCTGCTCGGCGGCCGCGAAGGTGGGGGAGCGCTCCGGTGACGACGGTGAGGGAGGAGGCCGACGCCGGATCCCGGCTGCCGGTGGTGGCCATCGTGGGCCGCCCCAACGTGGGCAAGTCCACCCTGGTCAACCGGATCGTGGGACGGCGGGAGGCCATCGTGGAGGAGCGCCCGGGCGTCACGCGCGACCGCAAGGAGGTGGTGGGCGACTGGGCCGGCCGCCGCTTCACCGTGGTCGACACGGGGGGCTGGCTGGCCAGCGGATCCTCCCTCGAGCGCCAGGTGAGCGCCCAGGCCGAGCGGGCCGTGGGCCAGGCCGACGTGGTGCTGCTGGTGGTGGACGCCGTGGTGGGGGTGACGGACGAGGACGAGCGGGTGGCCGCTCTTCTCCAGAGGGGCGGGCCTCCGGCCGTCGTCGTGGCCAACAAGGTGGACGCCCAGAGCAGGGAGGCCGACGCCTGGGCCTTCGCCCGCCTCGGGCTCGGCGACCCGTGGCCGGTGAGCGCGCTGCACGGCCGGGGCACGGGAGACCTCCTGGACGAGGTCGTGCGCCTGCTGCCGGCGGACGCAGAGGTGGGAGCGAGCGGGGCGGGCGGACGGGCCGAGTCGCCACCGGGCCTCGACGTTCCCGGCGTGGCCATCGTGGGCCGGCCCAACGTGGGCAAGTCGACCTTGTTCAACCGCCTGGTCGGCGACGAGCGCTCGATCGTGCACGACCTCCCGGGCACGACCCGCGACACCATCGACACCGTCCTGGATACCGAGGAGGGCCCTCTACGCCTGGTGGACACGGCCGGGATGAGGCGCAAGGCCCGGGTGGGGGAGGGGCCGGAGTACTACTCGCTGGTGCGATCGCTGCAGGCCATCGACAGATCCGACGTGACCCTGCTCGTCGTGGACGCGACCGACGGCGTCACCCACCAGGACCAGCGTCTGGCCGAGCGGGTCGACGCGGCCGGGAGCCCCATCGTGGTGCTGCTCAACAAGTGGGATCTTCTCGACGCCGAACAGCGCGCCGCGGTCGTCGGTCAGGTCGCGGACCGGCTGGGGTTCCTGGCCTACGCCCCCGTCCTGCGGGTGAGCGCCAAGAGCGGCCTGGGTGTCCACAGGCTCCTGCCCGCGCTGGGGCAGTCGATGGAGGCCTACCACCGCCGGGTGCCCACGGCCGAGCTCAACCGGGTCCTGCAGCTGGCCCAGTCCGCCCACGCCGCACCAGGCGCCCGGGTGCTCTACGCCACCCAGGGCGCGGTGGACCCCCCCACCTTCACCCTCTTCGCCACCCGGTCGCTGCCCCCCACCTACCTGCGCTACCTGGAGCGGCGCATCCGCGAGCACTTCGCCTTTGGTCCCACTCCGCTCAAGCTGCGGGTGCGCCGTCGCAGCGGAGCGGCGACGGCCGCCCGGTAGCGTGGCGCCGATGGCCGGCCCCCTCGCCGCCGCGCTCGCGGGCGCCGTGATCGTCCACCGCCCCACCCTTCTGGCCGTCTCCTTCGCGTGCGGCGCCGCCACCTACGTGTGGGGCCGCTCAAGCCGGCGCCTCAATCGGGCCCGCATGCGCCTGGAGCGGGAGGTGCAGGTGAACGGGACCGGCCAGGAAGCCCTGGAGCTGGCCCGGTCCGCCTTCCAGAAGGAGGTGCACACGACCGTCCTCTACGGGCTGCTCACCGTGTCGGCCCTGGCCACCTCGCTGACCGATCGCGACCTGGCCGACCTTCCCTTCCTGCTCGTCCTCGTGCCTGTGGCCATCTCCCTGCGCTACGCGCCCCGCTTCCTGGCCGCGGCCCGTCTCGCCGAGGAGCGCTCCCTGATCGAGCGCAGGGCTGAGGAGGTGCTGGCCCAGGAGGAGCTGGCGCCGCTGCGATGGTCGGCCCGCCTGGCCCCCGAGGAGCTGCCCGTCATCGAGGGCTTCGAGGTGGGCCAGGTCTACGAGCCCGGCACCGGGGCCATGGCCGGCGACTTCTACGACCTGTACCCGACGACGCCCAGCCGGCTGGTCGCGGTGATCGGCGACGTGGCCGGGCGGGGCATCGAGCCGTCCATCACCGCTTTCCAGGTCAAGTACCTGCTGCGGGTCTTCCTGCGTCAGTACCGGGACCCGGCCCAGGCGGTGGAAGAGCTCAACGCCGTGCTGTCCTCCCAAGGGCGCCCGGATGAGCTCGTGTCCCTGTGCGCGGTGGTGTTCGACCAGGCGGGCGGCACCCTGCGGGTGGCCTCGGCCGGTCACCCCCCGGCCTGGCACTGGCACGACGGCGAGGTCCGGCCCCTGCGGGCCACCGGCCCCCTGCTGGCCCTCGACCCCCATGCCTCGTACACCAGCCGGGAGGTGGGCCTGGACGCGGGCGACGTGCTCCTGCTCTACACCGACGGGCTGGCCGAGGCCCGCTCGGGCGAGCAGCTCTTCGGCGAGGAACGCATCGCGGGGGTGCTGCGCCGGGACCCGGGCCAGGACGTCGACACCCTGTGCAAGAGCCTGCTGGAGGCGGCCCGGGACTTCGCCTCCAACCCGCTCTCCGACGACGTGGCCATCCTGGCCATACGCCGGACGTGAGCGGACGAGGGGAGGGGTCCTCTGCGGCTCCGATCCCAGGCCCGGGCGCCGCCGACGGCGGGGCCGGCGACGGCTCGACGGCGGACGGCGCCGACCACCTGATCGGGGCCAACCGGCGGGCGCTGGAGGGCAACCTGGCCAAGGAGAGCGAGAAGCTGGCCCGCCAGCACAAGCTGTTCGTGCGGGACCGCCTCGCTCTACTGCTCGACGCCGACTCGTTCGTGGAGGACGGCCTGCTGGCCAACGCCACCGCCCCCGGCGACGACCTGCCGGCCGACGGCGTGGTCACCGGGCGGGGGCGTGTCGACGGCCGGGCCGTGTGCGTGATGGCCAACGACCCCACGGTCAAGGCCGGGTCGTGGGGAGCCCGCACGGTGGAGAAGATCGTGCGCCTGACCGAGTACGCCCTGGCCCACGAGCTGCCCGTGGTGTGGCTGGTCGACTCCGCCGGCGCCCGCATCACCGACCAGGTCCAGCTCTTCCCCGGGCGCCGGGGCGCGGGCCGCATCTTCTACAACCAGATTCGGCTGTCGGGCCGGGTGCCCCAGGTCTGCTGCCTGTTCGGACCCTCGGCCGCGGGCGGGGCCTACATCCCGTCCTTCTGCGACGTCGTGTTCATGGTCGAGGGCAACGCCTCCATGTACCTGGGCTCGCCCCGTATGGCCGAGATGGTGATCGGGGAGCGCACGACGCTCGAGGACATGGGCGGGGCCCGCATGCACGCCACCATCTCGGGGTGCGGCGACAACCTGGTGGCCGACGACGCCGCAGCCATCGACCTGGCCCGGCGCTACCTCTCCTACCTGCCCGGGAACTGGCGCGAGCGCCCGCCGGCCACCGCTCCGGGCAAGCCCGCCACCACCCTGACCGCGGCGGTGATCCCGGCCAACGAGCGGGCCGGCTACGACATGCACCTGGTCGTCGACTCCCTGGTCGACGAGGACTCGTTCCTCGAGATCAAGCCCCTGTTCGCCCGGGAGCTGATCGTGGGCTTCGCCCGGCTCGACGGTCGCCCGGTAGGCATCGTGGCCAACAACCCCAAACAGAAGGGGGGCGTGCTCTTCGTCGACTCCGCCGACAAGGCCGCCCGCTTCATCTGGTGCTGCGACGCCTTCAACGTTCCCCTGGTGTTCTTGGCCGACGTGCCCGGCTTCATGGTGGGCACCCAGGTTGAGCGGCAGGGGATCATCCGCCACGGAGCCAAGATGATCACCGCGGTGGCCGAGGCGACCGTGGCCAAGATCTGCGTGGTGGTTCGAAAGGCCTACGGCGCCGGCCTGTACGCCATGTCAGGACCCGCCTTCGAGCCCGACGCCTGCCTGGCTCTCCCGTCGGCCCAGATCGCGGTGATGGGACCGGAGGCGGCCGTCAACGCGGTCTACGCCAACCGCATCGCCGCCATCGAGGACCCGGCCGAGCGGGCCGCCTTCGTCGCCGAGCGCCGGGCCGAGTACGAGGCCGACGTCGACCTGTTGCGCCTGGCCTCGGACCTGGTCGTCGATGCCGTCGTGGAGCCCGAGGAGCTCCGAGGGGAGTTGGTGCGGCGCCTGGCCATGGCCGAGGGGAAGGACCGCAGGTTCACCAAGCGGCGCCACGGCGTGCCGCCGGTGTGAGGACGGTCGTGGGGAGATCCGCGCTACCGGCCGTCGTTCGCATCCGAGAGGTGGGCCCCCGGGACGGCCTGCAGGCCGAGGAGCCCGTTGCTCCCAAGGAGAGGGCGGCGCTGGTGGATGCCCTGGCCGAAGCCGGGCTGCAGGAGATCGAGGCCGTCTCCTTCGTCTCCCCCCGGGCGGTGCCGGCCATGGCCGGCGCGGCCGAGGTGATGGCTGCGCTGCGGCGGAAGCCGACGGTGCGCTACCTCGCCCTGGTTCCCAACCGCAAGGGAGCCGAGCTGGCGCTGGACGCGGACGTGGACGGGCTGACGGTGACGGTGTCGGCCTCGCCCGTCTACAACGAGCGCAACGTGCACATGACCATCGACCAGTCCGTCTCCGCCGTGGCCGAGATCGCAGAGCGGGTCGCGCCCCGCGCTCTTCCCGTCGACGCGGTCGTGTCCTGCGCCTTCGGCTCGCCCTACGAGGGCGACATCGCTCCCGTCGAGGTCAACCGCTTGGGCGAGAGGCTCAAGGAGGTCGGCGCCATGTCGCTGACCTTCGCCGACACCACGGGTATGGCGACCCCCAGGCGGGTCCACGACCTCCTCGAGGTTGTGGGCCCGGACGTCGGGCTGCATCTGCACGACACCCGGGGGACCGCCCTGGTGAACGCCTACGCCGCTCTCGAGCGGGGCGTCACCCGCTTCGACACCGCCGCCGGCGGCATCGGGGGCTCGCCCTTTGCCGCGGGGGCGGGCGGGAACCTGGCCACCGAGGACCTGGTGCATCTCCTCGACGACCTCGGGGTGCAGACGGGGGTGTCCCTCGAGCGCGTGCTGGCGGCCTCGGCCCTGGTGACGGAGATGGTCGCCCATCCCGTGCCCAGCCGGGTGGCCGTCGCCGGTCCTCGGGACCGCTCCGAGCCCGGGTAGGGCGATCGTGCCGTGGTGCGAGGACTGCAGCCGGTTCTGGAACCCGCCCAGCCTGGGCACGGGCGGGGAGTGCCCGTCGTGCGGGCGGGTCATCGCCGCTCCCCCTAGGGCCCCGTGGCACTTCAAGGTCATGCTCTCCGCGCTGGTCGTGTACCTCGGGTTCCGGGCCTACCAGGGGGTGGTCTGGGTCGTCCACCGCGTCGGCTGACCGGGCGGGTCTACCATCGAGCACACGGGCTGTGGCGCAGCTTGGTTAGCGCGCTTGACTGGGGGTCAAGAGGTCGCCGGTTCAAATCCGGCCAGCCCGACAGTAAAAGACCTGGTCAGAGCCGGTGCGGCGAGCACCGGCTCTTCTTGTCTCCGGGCGATGTATGCAGAATGTATGCAGGAGTCACACCGCACCGGTACGATCCTGCTGACATGGAGTGGGTCAAGGTCGGCGAGCCCGAGGTGCACCGGCAGCGGGGCAAGTGGGTGGTGCGCCAGGGCGGCTACGACCCGACCTCCGGCCGCCGCCGGGTCAGGCAGCTGGGCACCTTCGACACGAAGAGGGCGGCTATGGCCCGGCGGAAGGAGCTGGCCGAGGGCCGAGCAGGCTCGGAGACGGAGACGATCGAGGAGTTCCTCGAGGGAGCCTGGCTCCCCTCGAAGTCGGGACGGGTGGAGCCCAGCACGCTCGACCAGTACAGGTGGGCGGTGCGCCGCCACATCGTGCCGGCCCTGGGTGCGGTGCGTCTGGGCGACCTGTCCCCGGAGATCGTCGACGCCTGGGTGGGCGAGCTGACCGTGGCGCGGGAGGGGAAGAAGCCCCGCCTCGGCGCTACCTCGGCCCGGCTGGTGCGCAAGGTGTTGTCCATGGCCCTCCAGGAGGCTGTCGAGCGCGGCCGGCTCCCACGCAACCCGGTCGCCCGGACTCAGCCGCCCCGCCGGGACCGCACGCATCGGCGGCTCGGGTGGACGCTCGAGGAGGCCAGGCGTTTTGTCGCCGCTACGTGTGGGCACCGGCTCGGAGCCGCCTTCCACCTGGCGCTGGTGACCGGACTGCGCAGGGGAGAGGTGCTCGGCTTGCGCTGGGAGGACCTCGACACTGAGGGCTGCCGGCTCCGGGTGGTGCAGCAACTGGCGATTGAGCGTGGCCGTCCCGTGCTCAAGGTGCACAAGACCGAGACGAGCGAGAGGGTTGTCACCTTCGGGGCCGCGACGGCCGCGGTGCTTGACGCCCACCGAGACGCGCAGCGCGCCGAAGCTGCGTTCGTGGGCGATGCCTGGCGGGAGACCGGTCTGGTGTTCACCACAGCCCTTGGGGGTTGGATCGATCCCAACAACTTCGCCCGGCTCATGGACTCGTTGATCGAAGAGGCCGGGGTTCCCCGGATCACGCCCAAGGGCATGCGGCATACGGCCCAGTCCGTCGGGCGAGTGGTCGTCGGCGACGACAAGGTCATGCAGGAGCGCCTCGGTCACGCCGACATCGGCGTGACGCTCAACACTTACACCTTCACGGTGACGGAGCAGCATCAAGAGGCCGGCCGCCGCCTGGACGACGCGTTTGCATCCACTGCCTCCACGGAGTGAGCCCGCTCCGCAGGCGGCGGGAGCGTCTGGCCGACGACGCGCTCGTCGTCGTTCGGGGTGGGGTGCTCTCCGAGGCGGACCTGGCACGTGATGCACTCCGCACGTCGAGCGCCTGGCGCGGTGCGATAATGAACTTCAGCGGAACCCGCATTTTCGTCCCGACGAGGTGCAGACGTGACCACGCCGATCGACATCGACGTCGACTGGAACACCATGGACGACACCGGCCTTCGTGGTGGCCGGCCGCGGAACGGCTGTCGCGGTGGCCGAGGTCGTGGACGTCGACGAAACGGGCGTGGTTCACCTTCGGCCCGTTCCAGGGAGTGTGGCAGAGAATCTCTCCCTGGTAGGGCGCGGCCGCCCAGCGTGAACTCGCGGGTCGGCTCGCGGGGGACGCGAGCTCGCACCTTTGGTCGCTCGGACCTGAAGTGAGGATGCCGGTCAGCTCGCATAGGTAGGGCCCGGAGGTGACGGAGGCCTTGCGGTCATCGGGTGGAGTCACCCTCCGTGACGAGCTGACGTCGGACGTCGTTGGCCGGGGCGCTGCAGCATCGGGCCCGGCCGCACCTCAGGCGGAAGGCCCGCTCACCGATCCAGACGGTACGCGCGAAGAATTTCTGTCAACACTCGTGCAAAGACTCGCGCGAAGACGGTGTGCGAGTAAGAGCGAGCGCGGCGAGTCGTTGGGCCTCGCCCTGATGCCCGCTCACGACAAGCCGGCCGCCGCCATGCACGGCAAGTGTCCGCAAAGCCACTGTCATGCGCCAACGCTCAACAGGCCGAAGCCGACCGCCATAGCCGGGAACGAGCACAACCATCGACACTCGCGGAAACCTAGCGAGCAACTCCACGCATTGTGCCTAGCGCCCGTACGGCGCTGCATCACCTTCCGGACGTTGGGGGCTGCCTCAACATGCCATAGCCCAGGCTGGCCAGGTGGCAATGAGCCGGGCCGAACGGCGAGATGGATTGTCTGCCACCCTCGGCGAGCACCGGGCCGAAGTTGGTGCTGGACTTCCTGGAACTCACAGAGCTCGCGTGGCGAGACTGCTACGACGACATCACTTCTTCCCGCCGGAAATCGCCAGCAGGGAAACCGGTCGATTGGGTCGAACTCATACCCGAACGGTTCTGTTCCGATGGGTGCCACGCCCCGCTTTGGGGCGATGCTCAGGCGAGGTATATCCGTGACCAATCCAGC
Source organism: Actinomycetota bacterium (assembly GCA_005884125.1). Taxonomy (GTDB): domain Bacteria; phylum Actinomycetota; class Acidimicrobiia; order Acidimicrobiales; family AC-35; genus AC-35. The sequence continues at coordinate 26,477 of VAXP01000089.1, forward strand.
CTCGCCTCTCGAGAGGTTGACCGGCGGTGTGCGGGTCACGAACCCACCGGCCCCGGGCGCACGGCGGTCCCACCTCTTGGCCAGCGGAGATCTTGTCCTCGACGCTCGGCGGCGGGCACCGGCGTGCCGGTTCATGATCTCGATCGCCGCTCTCGCGACCCTCACGGCCTGTGTAGGTGCCAACCGTCCTCCGGCGCGGGTCCCATCCGCCAGCGTGCCCGCCGTCAGCCTGCCCTCCGGCGAGCAAGCGGCGATACGCACCTTCGTGTTGCAAGAAACGTGGTCCGGCGGCGCCGGCATCCAGACAGCGGTGCAGCCCGATCCGCGGGCGCTCGTCATTGCCAAGGACATTCCCTCCGTCCTCGGCCATGGTCTCTTCGTCAGCACCCTGATGGTGTTCCCGCTCGTCGCAGCGTCGCCCGAGTGCGTCGAGCACGTACAACTCAGGCTCCACACCCTGGCGGTCGAGGGTCCCTCGCAAGCGACGGTGGCGGTGTACCCGTCTGCCGCGCTGTCGCTCGCTGCCGGGCACGTACCAGCCGCGACCAGCGGGGGACCGAGCGCCCTGCTGGACAACCGTCCTCGGGGACTCGCAACCGTGACCCCGACGTCGTCGAGCACCGTTCTCATCGATATCACCGACCTGTATCGAACCTGGGCCTCGGGCGGTCCGTTTCCATCACAGGGGCGCTCCGTCCCGCCTGGTACGCCACTCGTCGTGTCGGTAGGACCTCCTATGAGGGACGCGGGCGCCTTCACGACGCGCGTCAGCGGCCTCGTCGGCCCTCAATCGGAGCGCCCATCGCTGACGTGGACGGCCCACCCTGGGTGCGGTCCACCGGCCAGCTAGCCACGACAGGTCGGCTGGTGCCTGACAACGAGACAACGGGGTGCTGGCCGTGCTCTCACGCCTCTTCCCCGTTCACGAGATCGGCACAGCACGCGCTGGTCGATCAGCTGTCCGGCTGCTCGTGTAGCTCGTGTGCAACAGGGGCCTCCCGGCGAACTCTGCGACGCCATTTCCACCAATGCACGGGATGCCGGAAAGCCCTTGTCTCAAGGCGGGGAGGATGTATCCACGAAGCGGGAACGCCCAGAACGTGCTGCCCTTCCGCCTCCCCGGAGCCGCTCGGGCCGTGACTTCCACTCCATCCCGAGGACATGTTGCG
>VAXP01000090.1:0-27868 GCA_005884125.1 Actinomycetota bacterium
AGCGCGACGACTGCGAGGCCCTGGCCGCGGAGTGGGGCCTGAGCTGGCGGTCGGTGCAGACCGACGAGCTCGCCTCGCCCGCCTACGCGGCCAACGACGGCGACCGCTGCTACCACTGCAAGTCCGAGCTCATGCGGGTGGCCGGGCCCCTGGCCGCGGAGAGGGCGGCCACTGTGGTGCTCGGCGTCAACCTCGACGACCTGGGCGACCACAGGCCGGGCCAGCGGGCCGCGGCCGAGGGCGGTGCCGTGTTCCCCCTGGTGGAGGCGGGCTTCACCAAGGCCGACGTGCGGGAGACGTCACGGCGGCTGGGCCTGCGCACGTGGGACAAGCCCGCGGCCGCCTGCCTGGCCTCCCGGGTGCCGTACGGGACGCCCGTCAGCCTGGGCGTGCTCGACACGGTGGCCCGGGCCGAGTCCGCTCTGCGCGCCCTGGGCTTCCGCCAGCTCCGGGTCCGCCACTACGGCGAGCTGGCCCGCATCGAGCTGGGCCCCGACGAGATGGACGCCGCCTTCCTCGCCCGGGACGACGTCGTGGCCGCCGTGCAGGGCGCCGGCTACACCTACGTGACCCTCGACCTGGAGGGCTTCCGGTCCGGCAACCTCAACCGCGCCCTACCCGGTGGCGGGCGGTGAGCTACTCCCTGGCCCGGGTGAAGCTCACCTACCCGGAGAACCTCATCCGCGAGCCCATCCTGGCCCGCATGGTGCGGGAGTTCGGGGTGATGCCCAACATCAGGCGGGCCAACGTGGAGGAGACGGTGGGCTGGATCGTGTGCGAGCTGGGCGGCGACCCCGACTCGGTGGAGCGGGCCATCGTCTGGCTCAAGGACCTGGGCGTGCGGGTCGACCGCCTGGGCGGCGACGTGGTCGAGAGCTGAGCCTCTAGCTGCCGCCGGGGTCCGCGGGCGGGGGGCGGCCGATCTGCCACCCCGCTCCGGAAACCTTCCGGGGCTCGTAGAACAGGCAGCCGGCCGGGCAGGCGAAGGGCAGGTTCTCGTTGGCGCCCAGGCGGCAGCGCTCGAGCTTCTCCCCGCTCTTCACCGTCTGCATCACGTAGTGACGGCAGTCCTCGTTCACGGCCACGACGACATGGTGCCAGACCGGGGGGGCGGTGTCGGCAACACCCGGCCCCGGTAGCGTGGCCCGCCGTGGACGACGCGCCGGTCTCGGCCCAGGACCTGCTGCGCTGGAGCGAGACGCTGTCGGCCATCGCCCGCACCGGCCTCGGCTTCACCCAGAGCCTGTACGAAAAGGAACGATTCGAGGAGATCCTCAAGGTGGCCGCCGATATCCGGGTGGCCGCCGGCCACGAGCTGGAGGCCGAGGTCCTGGTGGAGGAGTGGCTCCGGGGCGTGGGCGACGGGGTGGCCGGCTACGTCACCCCCAAGGTGGCGGTGGGCGCCGTGGTCGGCAACGACAAGGGCGAGATCCTCCTGGTGCAGCGGGCCGACTCGGGCGTCTGGCTCTACCCCACGGGCTGGGCCGACGTGGGCTACTCGGCCTCCGAGGTGGCGGTCAAGGAGGTCTCCGAGGAGACGGGCATCCAGTGCGAGCCCGAGCGCCTCATCGCCGTGCTGGACGGGCTGCGCCTGGGCTTCACCCGCGTCCCGCTCTACTCGCTGGTGTTCCAGTGCCGCATGGTGAGCGGCAGCCTGGTGGCCCACCCCCTGGAGACGGCCGACGTGGGCTGGTTCGCCGAGGACCGCCTGCCCAGCCCCCTGGCCGGCGCCGACCGGTGGGCCGGCCACGCCTTCGCCGCCCTGAAGGGCGAGCGGGTCGACGTGCTCTTCGACCTGCCCAGGCAGCCCACCTGGCGAGGCGGGCAGTAGGCCGAGGGAGACGCGCCGCGGTGGCCCGGTCCCTGCTCGTCCCCACCTGCGTGTGGCGGGCCCGCCCCGAGGTGGTGGTGGCCCTGGACGAGCGCTTCGGCGAGCCCGTCGACTGCTACGTCAACGGCTCCCAGGTCTGGCTGCGGGACGACGGCCCCGGCGAAATCGTGCTCGAGTGGCGCCTGCACCCGGTCGCCGGTTACCGCCGTCCCTCCGGCGTCGACACCTACGACGTGTTCTCCGCCGTGGCCCTGGCCCTGGCCCGGGGCCAGGAGCCCGTGGCCCCGCTCGGGGCGCTCTGGGACGGCCTCGAGGCCTTCCCCGCCTACGGGGACGAGGCCGAGCCCTCCCCCCTGTCGGCCGCGGCGACCGAGGCCTTGGGCCTGGCCCCCGACGGCTGCGGGCTGGTCGACCACGCGGCCATCGGCGACGCGTGGGAACGGAGCCGGGGCGCCGTCTCCATCGTCGACGCCCTCCTGCGCCAGCTCGTCCCCGACCCGCCCGCAGGAGACCTGTCGTAACGTGAATCCGATGACAGTGCCCGCGTTCCTACACTCCTACGCCCGGCCCGCGGCGGGGCCGGAGGCGTTCATCACCATCGTGGCCGGCCAGGGTGCGGAGGTGGTCGACGACGTGGGCAACCGCTACGTCGACGCCCTGGCCAGCCTGTGGTACTGCGCCGTGGGTCACGGCCGGGACGAGATCGTCGACGCGGTGGTGACCCAGATGCGGCGCCTGGAGGCGTTCCACACCTTCGACCGCTTCACCAACGCCCCCGCCGACGCCGTGGCCGAGACGCTCAGGCGCCTGGCGCCCATGCCCGACGCCCGCGTCTTCTTCACCTGCAGCGGGTCGGAGGCGGTGGACAGCGCCCTGAAGCTGGCCCGCCTGGCCCACCACGCCGCGGGCCAGCCGGAGAGGACGCTGGTGGTGAGCAGGCGACCCTCGTACCACGGCGTCACCTACGGCGGCATGACGGTGACGGGCCTGCCCGCCAACCAGGAGGGCTTCGGGCCCCTGGTGGGCGACGTGGTCCAGGTGCCCTACGACGACCTGGCCGCCCTCGACGCCCTCCTCGAGGACCAAGGCGCCCGCCTGGCCGCCATCATCGCCGAACCGGTGGTCGGGGCGGGCGGGGTGTACCCGCCTCCCGAGGGCTACCTGGCCGGCCTGCGCCAGCGCTGCGATCGCCACGGCGGGTTCCTGGTGGCCGACGAGGTCATCTGCGGCTTCGGCCGGCTGGGGCAGTGGTGGGGTGTGCAGCGCCACGGCGTGGTGCCCGACCTGGTCACCTTCGCCAAGGGCGTGACCTCGGGCTACCAGCCCATGGGCGGCGTGCTGGTGGGGGCCGAGGTGCGCCGGCGCCTGGAGGCCGACCCCGCCCTGGTGCTGCGCCACGGCCACACCTACAGCGCCCACCCCACGGCCTGCGCCGCGGCCGTGGCCAACCTGGCCATCCTGGAGCGGGAGTCCCTGGCCGAGCGGGCCGAGCCCATCGGGCGCCGCCTGTCGGCCGGGCTGGGTGCACTGGTGGACGGCGAGTCGGCCGTGGGCGTGCGGGGCCAGGGTGGGGTGTGGGCCATCGCCCTGGCTACCGGCATGGGCGCGGTGGACGTGCGCGAGGAGCTGCTGGTGCGGGGCGTCATCGCCCGACCCATAGGGACCGACACGGTGGCCTTCTGTCCGCCCCTGGTGATCTCCGACGCCCAGATCGACCAGTGCATCGAGGCCACGGCCGAAGCCCTCCAGGCGGTGGCCAAGGCCCGCTGAGCGCGGGCCTCCCCGAGGTTGGGGCAGCGCCGGACCGGGTAAACGGCTCCAATGACCGTGGAGCGGGGCGGCTCTGCGCGCCCGGAGGGCGCCGGCCCGGACGCGACCAACGAGGCTGGGCCCGACGGGGCCGGGACCGACACCCTGGCCCAGCCCTCGGCCGGGCACCGCTTCCGCGGCATTCTCCTCTACGGGGGGGTGGCGACCGCGGGCCTGGTGGTGCTCCAGCTCGTGCTGGGCGCCGGCCGGAGGCTTCCCGCGCCCCGCCCCGCGGGCGGGGCCGGCGGGCCCAAGCTCGCGGTCGACACCGGATCGGTCGTGTGGAAGCTCCTCCTGGCCGCCGTGCTCGTGATCGTGGTGGCGCGCGTCGCGGGTGCCCTGTTCCAGCGCATCAACCAGCCCCAGGTGGTGGGGGAGATCGTGGCCGGCATCGTGCTCGGCCCCTCGGTGCTGGGAGCGGTGCTGCCCCGCTTCAGCCACTTCGTGTTCACGGACCAGATGCTCCCCTTCCTGGACGTGCTGGCCCAGGTGGGCCTGATCTTCTTCATGTTCCTCGTCGGCCTGGAGCTCGACGTGCGCCTCATCAAGGGCCGGGGCCACACCGCGGCCACCGTGAGCGGGGTGAGCATCATCGCCCCCTTCCTCCTGGGGGCGGTCAGCGCCCTGGTGCTGTTCCCCACCCTGGGCTCGGCCTCGGGCCGGTTCACGCCCTTCGCCCTCTTCCTGGGGGCGTCCATGAGCATCACCGCCTTCCCCGTGCTGGCCCGCATCCTGACCGAGCGCAACCTCTACAAGACGCCCCTGGGCGCGGTCACCCTCACCTGCGCGGCGGTCGACGACATGAGCGCCTGGTGCATGCTGGCCGTGGTCGTGGCCATCGCCCGGGCCCACGGCTCGGGCCGGGCCCTGCTCACCATCGCCCTGTCGGCGATCTTCGTGGTGGCGATGATCCATGTCGTGCGCCCCCAACTGGCGCGCATGGCCCGCTACCACGAACAACAGGGCCAGCTTCCCTCCGCCGTGTTGGCCCTGTTGTTCGTGGCCATCCTCCTGTCGGCTCTGGCGACGGACCGCATAGGGATCCACGCCATCTTCGGGGCCTTTCTGCTGGGCGCCGTCATGCCGGCCCGCTCCGAGCTGGTGGGTGAGCTGGTGGCCAAGCTGGAGGACTTCACCGTCGTGTTCCTCCTGCCCCTGTTCTTCGCCTTCACCGGCCTGCGCACCAACCTCGGCCTCCTGGGCGGGGAGCTGCGCCTGTGGGGGGTCTGCGGGCTGATCCTGCTCGTCGCCGTGGCCGGCAAGTGGGGCGGCTCCACGGTCGCGGCCCGGGTCATGGGGATGGGGTGGCGGGAGTCGATGGCCCTGGGCGTGCTCATGAACACGCGGGGGCTGACCGAGCTCATCATCCTCAACATCGGTCTGGACCTGAAGGTCATCCCCCCGGCCCTGTTCACCATGCTCGTCCTCATGGCCCTGGTGACCACGTTCATGACGACGCCGCTCCTGTCCCTCTTCTACCGGGGTCCCGCCCTGGAGCAGATCACGGCCGAGTCCGACAAGGGCGCCGAGGCCGAGGGTGGACAGGCGAAGCGGCCCCTGCGGGTGCTGGTGCCGGTGGCCAAACCGGGCGCGGCCCACGAGCTCGTCCACACCGCGTTGAGGCTGGCCCGCGACGCGGACGAGCGCGTTCAGATCATCCTGCTGCGCGTCGTGCAGCTGCCGGGCTCGGCCTACCGGGCCGGCCCCGGCACCCGCGACTCGATGGTGGCCCGGGCGGCCCAGGCCCTGCGCCCGCTGGCGCAGATGGTCGAAGGGGCGGGTTACGACGTCGTGCCCGTGACGGTCGCGTCCGGAGACGCGGCCCAGGCCATCGTCCGCGAGGTCGAGGAGCGCAAGCCCGACCTGGTCCTGATGGCGTGGCACCGCTCGCTGTGGGGTCACCGGCTCCTGTTCGGACTGGTCGGGGAGGTGCTACGGAGGGCGCCGGCCGACGTGGCCGTGGTCGTCGACCCCGCGGGGCGGGGCATCGCCCTGCGCCGGGACGGCCGCATCGTCGTCCCCTACGGGGGCGGGTTCCACGAGGACGTCGGCATCGAGCTGGCCCTGCGCCTGGCCCGCTCGAGCCGGGCCACCGTCACCCTGCTGGGCCCGGCGGGCGAGGACGGGACAGGCGAGCTGTCGGCCCGAGCGGCGCGCGCCTACGAGGAGACGGGCGTGTGGACCACGCCCCTGCCCGTGGAGGGCGACGTGGGCACGGCCCTGGTGGACCAGGCCGGCCAGGCCGACCTGGTCGTGCTGGGGGTGGGCGAGCAGTGGGCCCGGGACAAGCGCTCCCTGGGCGGCCTCAGGGGCGCGGTGGCGGCCCGGGCCACGGCGCCGGTCATCATCGTGCGCCGCCACGGCCAGCGGGCCGGGCTGCGCCGGCCCCGGGACTGGATCGTCCAGTCGGGCGAGGCCGGGGCATTGGAACGGGCCGGCCAGGTGGCCGAGCACCTCGGCTGAGGCGCTAGTCCCGCCCGTGGTCGCGTAGGAAGCGCTCCACCTCGGCGGCCAGTGAGTCACCGCTGGGGACCTCGGCCTCCTCGACCTCCTCGCTCTCGTCCAGGCGGGCCACGTAGGCGGCCAGGTCATCGTCCAGGGCCACCAGCTCGCTCACCTGGCGCTCGTAGGACGAGGCCGCCAACTGGAGGTCGACCACATCGACCCTGCCGCCGAGCAGGGCCGCGGCCCGCTCCACCAGGGCCAGGGTGGCCTTGGGCGAGGCCGTCTGGTGCACGTAGTGGGGCACGGCGGCCCACAGGGAGGCCGACGGGATGCCCGAACGGGCCAGGGCGTCGTGCAGCACCCCGACGATGCCGGTGGGGCCCTCGTAGCCCGAGCGGCGCAGACCGAGGCGGGCGACGAGCTCGTCGTCCGCGGCCGTGCCCGTCACCCGCACGGGATGGGAGTGGTGGACGTCGGCCAGCAGGGCTCCCAGGGTCACGACCATCTCCACCTGCAGCTCGCGCGTCACACCCACCAGCAGCTCGCAGAAGGTGCGCCAGCGCAGCTGGGGCTCGATGCCGTGCAGGAACACGACGTCGTGGCTGGAGCCGGGAACCGACGCGGCCTGCAGCTCCACGCTGGGCCAGGCGATGCGCCTGGTCAGTCCGTCCTGCAGGCGCACCTGGGGACGGGTGGCGGTGAAGTCGTAGAACTCCTCGGGGTCGACGGAGGCGAAGGGGCGGGCGTCCCACGCGGCGGCGACGTAGCGGGCGGCCGAGGACGCCGCGTCACCGGCGTCGTTCCAGCCCTCGAAAGCGGCGAGGACCACCGGCCGGCGCAGTTGGGGCCTCTGCTCCCAGCGCACCGCATCCATCCGAGCCACGGTACTGCCGTGGACCCGCGCCCAGGGCCCACCCCGGCGCCCGCCCGGCTTATCTTCGGCCATGGCCCGGCCCCGGCTGCTGGCCGACATCGGACCTCTGCGCCGGTCGGCCGACTTCCGCCGCCTCTACCTGGGACAGCTGGTGTCGTTCCTCGGGACCCAGCTCACGGTGGTGGCCGTGCCCTACCAGGCCTTTCTCCTGACCCGGTCCTCGCTCGTCGTCGGCCTCCTCAGCCTGGCCCAGCTGGGGCCGCTGGTCGTGGGCTCGCTCCTGGGGGGATCGGTGGCCGACGCCACCGACCGGCGCCGGCTCCTGCTGGTCACGCAGGTGCTGCTCGCCCTCACCAGCGCGGGCCTGGCTCTCAACGCCGGACGGGCCCACCCCGCCCTGTGGCCGTTGTTCGCCTGCAGCGCGGTGGCGGCCGGCTTCTCGGGCGTCGACAGCCCCACCCGGGGGGCGGTCATCCCCGCCCTGGTGGACCGGGCCTCGCTCCCCGCGGCCTACGCCCTGTGGCAGATCCTGATCCAGACCGGCGTGGTGGCCGGGCCCGCGCTGGCCGGCCTGCTCCTGTCGGGCTTCGGCGCCGCCCCCGTGTACTGGATCGACGTGGCCACCTTCAGCGTGGCCCTGGCGGGCGTGGCCCGCATGCGCCCCGTCCCCCCCGAAGGGGGCGGAACCCGTGCCGGCCTGAGATCGGTGGTCGAGGGCCTGCGCTTCCTGCGGGGCAGGCGGGCCCTCACGGGGACCTTCGTCGTCGACCTCGACGCCATGATCTTCGGCATGCCCCGGGCCCTGTTCCCGGCCCTGGGCACTGGCCTGTACCGGGGCGGGGCCACCGCGGTGGGCCTGCTCTACGCCGCGCCCGGCGCCGGCGCCCTGGCCGGGGCCCTCCTCACCGGCTGGGTGGGTCGCATCCGGCGCCAGGGCCGGGCCGTGCTCCTCGCGGTGGTGGTGTGGGGCCTGGCCATCGCCGGCTTCGGGCTGGCCCGCTGGCTGCCCCTTGGCCTCCTGCTGCTGGCCGGGGCGGGCGCGGCCGACGTGGTGTCGGCCGTGTTCCGCAACACCATCCTGCAGCTGTCGGTGCCCGACGCCCTCAGGGGCCGCCTCTCCGGGATCCACATCGCGGTGGTGACGGGCGGACCCCGCCTGGGGGATCTGGAGGCGGGCTCGGTGGCCGCCCTCGCCGGCCCACGCTTCTCGGTGGTCTCGGGCGGTCTGGCCGCGGTGGCCGGTGTGGCCCTCATCGCCTGGCTGCTGCCCGAGTTCAGGGGCCATCGCTCGAGTGAGGCCGCCGCAGGACCCACCAGTACACTGCCCGAGGCAGGGGCGGCGGAGCGCGAAGGAGGGCTGTAGATGGCCGACGCACCGAGCGCCAGGACCCGCACGGTGGCCGACGTGATGAGCAGCCCGCCGGTGACGGCCACCACCTCTCAGACCCTGGCCGAGGCGGCCACCCGCATGAGCGAGGCTCGGGTGGGTTCGGTCGTGGTGGTCGACGGTGTTCGCCCCATCGGGATCCTGACCGAGCGCGACCTGGTGCGCTTCGCGGCCTCGGGTGCGGACGGCTCGTCCACCAAGGTCTCGGAATGGATGACGGCCAGCCCCGACACGGTCGCACCCGAGGTGGAGGTGACCGAGGCCTGGCGCAACCTGGCCGAGCACGGCTACCGCCACATCCCGGTGGTGGCCGACGGCGCCCTGGTCGGCGTCGTCTCCATGCGCGACCTCATGCGCATCGCCCAGATCCGCCCCGTGGACGGAGCCCTCACCGACGCGCCCAAGGGGCTGGAAGGCGTCGTGGTGGCCGAGACGACCATCGGCGACGTGCGGGGCCTGGAGGGCTTCTACCACTACCGCCAGTACTCGGCCGTCGAGCTGGCCGAGAAGCGCAGCCTGGAGGAGGTCTGGCACCTGCTCTTCCAGGGCGAGCTGCCCACCGCGGCCGAGCGCCGGGCCTTCGACGCCGAGATCCGCCCCCTCCGGGTCGTGCCCGAGGAGGTGAGGCCGCTGCTGCCGGCCATCGCCCGGGCCGGCGAGCACTTCATCCCCCTCGACGCCCTGCGCACGGCGGTGTCGCTCACGGCCTACACCATGGACTTCCGCCCCTGCCTCGACGTGGACGCCACCACCCTGAGGGCCAACGCCCTCAGGCTGTGCGCCCTCATGCCCACCCTCATCATGACCCTGTACCGGCTGAGCCAGGGCGACGAGCCGGTCGAGCCCCATCCCGATCTGGGCTACGCGGCCAACTACCTGTACATGCTGAGCGGTGAGGTGCCCGAGCCCGACCACGCCCGGGCCGTGGAGCAGTACCTCATCTCGACCATCGACCACGGCTTCAACGCCTCCACCTTCACCGCCCGGGTGATCGCCTCCACCGGCGCGGACATGGGCGCCGCGGTGGTGGGCGCCATCGGCGCTCTGTCCGGGCCCCTGCACGGCGGCGCGCCCAGCCGGGCCCTCGACATGCTCGACGCCATCGGCACGCCGGAGAACGCCGAGCGCTGGATCCGCGAGGCGGTCCTGTCCGGCTCGCGCATCATGGGCTTCGGCCACCGTGTCTACAAGACCGACGACCCCAGGTCGCTCATGCTGCGGCGGGTGGCCGAGCGCCTGGGCGGCGACATCGTGGAGTTCGCCGAGCAGGTGGAGCGCACGGTGATCGCGGTGCTGGCCGAGCTCAAGCCCGGCCGCAACCTGTACACAAACGTCGAGTTCTACGCCGGGGTGGTGATGAGCAGGTGCGGGCTGCCCCGCGAGCTGTTCACGCCCACCTTCACATCGAGCCGGGTCATCGGCTGGACGGCCCACGTGCTCGAGCAGGCGGCCGACAACCGGCTCATCCGGCCCAGCGCCCGCTACATCGGGCCGCCCCCGCCCCAGCCCGTCCCCGACCCCGGGTAGCCCGGTGGGCGGGCCGGTCCGGGTCGAGGCCGCCACCGAGGCGACCGAGGAGCTCACTGGGGCCCTGGCCCGGCTCCTGCCGCAGCTGTCGCGCTCGTCGCCACCGCCCAGCCGGGAGGAGCTGGCCCAGATCATCGCCTCGCCCGCCACCACCGTGTTCGTCGCCCGCGACGACGACGCGGTGGTGGGCACCCTCACCCTGGTGCTATTCCGCATACCGACCGGACCCCGGGCCTGGATCGAGGACGTGGTGGTGGACGAGGCGGCCAGGGGACAGGGCGCGGCCGAGTCCCTCACCCGGGCCGCCCTGGCGATGGCGGCCCGGGCCGGGGTGCGCAGCGTGGACCTCACGTCCCGGCCATCCCGGGAGGCGGCCAACCGCCTCTACCGGCGCCTCGGGTTCGAGCCCCGGGAGACCAACGTCTACCGCTACACCGGCTGAGGAGCCCAGGCCTGAAGGGCCTCCCGAGGTTTTGGGCCGCCCCTGCCGGTCGTAGGATGAAGGAGGCCGGATCGGCCGGTGAGGGCGGTCCGGGATCATGGGAGGACCGACACCACGGCGGGTACAACCGGTAGCAGCGCAAGCAACGATCGCAGCAAGGGGGGCAGCGTGCCCGACAGCGTCACCATCACCGACAACCGCACCGGAGACTCCATCGAGATCCCCATCGTCAACGGAGGGGTCTCCTCCGCCGAGTGGCGCAAGCTGCTCCCCAACACCTGGTTCTTCGACCCCGCCTTCGTCTCCACCGCGGCGTGCGAGAGCGCCATCACCTACCTGGACGGCGACGCCGGCATCCTCCGCTACCGGGGCTATCCCATCGAGCAGCTGGCCGAGCACTCCACCTACCTCGAGGTGGCCTACCTGCTCACCCACGGCGAGCTGCCCACCCCGGCCGAGTACCAGCGCTGGTCGCACGAGGTCACCTTCCACACCTTCATCCACGAGAACGTGCGCAAGCGCTTCCTGGACGGCTTCCACTACGACGCCCATCCCATGGGGATGATGGTGTCGGCCGTGGCCGCCCTGTCCACCTTCTACCTCGACGCCAAGGACATCGCCGACGAGGAGAGCCGCCAGAAGCAGGTCGTGCGCCTCATCGCCAAGATGCCGACGCTGGCCGCCTGCACCTACCGCTTCAGCGTGGGCATGCCCTTCCTGTACCCCGACAACTCGCTGTCCTTCACGGCCAACTTCCTGCGCATGATGTTCGAGCCCCTGGAGCACATCCGGTGGGACGACCCGGTCATGGCCCGGGCACTCGACGTCCTGTTCATACTGCACGCCGACCACGAGCAGAACTGCTCCACCACGGCCATGCGCGTGGTGGGGAGCTCGCACGCCGATCCCTACTCCGCCTGCGCCGCGGCCTGCGCCGCCCTCTACGGCCCCCGCCACGGGGGGGCCAACGAGGCCGTGGTGCGCATGCTCCACGAGATCGGCTCGCTCGAGAACGTGGGCCCCTTCGTCGAGTCGGTGAAGGCGGGCCGGGGCCGGCTCCAGGGCTTCGGCCACCGCGTCTACAAGAACTACGACCCCAGGGCCCGCATCATCAAGCGCACGGCCGACGAGGTCTTCGAGGTCACGGGCAAGAACCCGCTCCTCGACATCGCCCTCAAGCTGGAGGAGGTGGCCCTGTCGGACGACTACTTCATATCCCGCCGCCTCTACCCCAACGTCGACTTCTACTCGGGGCTCATCTACCAGGCCATGGGCTTCCCCATCGACATGTTCCCGGTCCTCTTCGCCATCCCCCGCACCTCGGGCTGGCTGGCCCACTGGCTCGAGCTCCTGGCCCAGGACGCCAAGATCGCCCGGCCCCGCCAGCTCTACATGGGCGCCGACGAGCGCGAGTACGTGCCCATGGAGCGCCGGACCGCCGCCACGTAGGGCTCCCGCGTCAGCTCCTGCTCTTCGGGGGATGGATTCCCCGCAGGCGCACCAGCCCCTCCTGCACGACCGAGACGGCCAGACGGCCGTCTCGCGTGAAGAGCATCCCCCGGGACAGGGCCCGGGCCCCGTAGGCGGTGGGGCTGTCCTGGGAGTACAGGAGCCACTCGTCGGCCCGGAAGGGGCGGTGGAACCACATGGCATGGTCGAGGCTGGCCCCCATGAAGCGGGCGTCGTCCCAGGCGACGTCGTGGGGGAGCAGGGCCGAGTCGAGCAGCGTCATGTCCGAGGCGTAGGCCACCACGCAGGCGTGCAGCAGGGGGTCGTCGGGCAGGCGGCCGTCGGCCCTGACCCACACCTGCTGGCGGGGCTCGCGGCCACCCTGATCGACCTGCTCGCCCATGCGGCTCATGCCGTCGACGAAGCGCTGGTCGATGGGCCGGGGCCGGCGGTACCAGTCGCCCAGCTGCTCCTTGAAGGGGGCCATGCGCTCCTCGAAGGTGGGCAGCGACTCGGGGTCGGGGGTCTCGGGCATGGCGAACTGGTGCTCCAGGCCCTCCTCCTCCACGTGGAAGGAGGCCGACAGGTTGAAGATGGCCCGGCCCCGCTGCAGCGCGACCACGCGCCTGGTCGTGAAGGAGCGCCCGTCGCGTATGCGGTCGACCTGGTACAGGATGGGCACGCTCACGTCTCCGGGGCGGAGGAAGTAGGCGTGCAGGGAGTGCACCCTGCGGTCGTCGTCCACCGTGCGTCCCGCGGCCACCAGGGCCTGGCCCGCGACCTGGCCCCCGTAGACGCGCTGGCGCTGCTCGTCGGGGCTCACGCCCCGGAAGATGTTCACCTCGATGGCCTCGAGGTCGAGGATGGAGACCAGGTCGTCCAGGGGCGTGCCCATCGTCGCCATCCTGGCAGGGGCCGCACCGGCTGCGCCTACTGTGGCGGGCCATGAGCGTCGTCGAGTTCCCCGCCGGCTTTCTCTGGGGCACGGCCACCGCCGCCCACCAGGTGGAGGGGGGCAACTGGAACAACGACTGGTGGGCGTGGGAGCACCACCCCGACTCACCCTGCGTCGAGTCCAGCGGCGACGCCTGCGACCACCTCTGGCGCTACCCTGACGACCTCCGCCTGCTGTCCGAGCTGGGCTTCACCGCCTACCGCTTCTCGCTGGAGTGGAGCCGCATCGAGCCGGCCGAGGGCGAGTGGTCCCGGGCCTCCCTCGACCACTACCGGCGCATGTGCGCCACCTGCCTGGAGCACGGCCTGGTTCCCATCGTGACCTTCCATCACTTCACCACGCCCCGCTGGGTTGCCCACCTGGGCGGCTGGGAGGTCCCCGACACGGCCGACCGCTTCGCCCGCTACTGCGAGCGGGCCTCGTCGCACCTGGGCGACCTCATGGGCTGGGCCTGCACCTTCAACGAGCCCAACATCGTGGCCACCATGGGCTACCTGGCCGGCGTGTTCCCGCCCGGGCGGCGGGACGCGGCCCTGCGCCGGGCCGTCAACGACATCCTCATCGACGCCCACCGCAAGGCGGGCGAGGCCATCCGCTCGGGACCGGGCGACGCCCCCGTCGGGCTCACCCTGTCCATGACCGACTACCAGGCCGTCGAGGGAGGGGAGGAGAAGCGCGACCGCATCCGGCGGGTGATGGAGGACGTCTTCTTGGAGGCGGCCAGGGACGACGACTTCATCGGGGTTCAGACCTACTCGCGCTCGCGCATCGGGCCCGACGGCGCGGTGGGACCTGAGGAGGGGGTGGCCACCACCCAGATGGGATACGAGTTCTGGCCCGACGCCCTGGAGGCCACCGTGCGCCGGGCCTGGGAGATGGGGCGGGGCGTGCCCGTGCTCGTGACCGAGAACGGCATCGGCACCGACGAGGACGGCGGGCGCATCGAGTACGTGTGCCGGGCCCTGGAGGGGGTGCTGCGCTGCCTGGACGACGGCATCGACGTGCGGGGCTACACCTACTGGAGCGCGCTGGACAACTTCGAGTGGGCCTTCGGCTACGAACCCACCTTCGGCATCATCGCCGTCGACCGGGCCACCCAGCACCGGTCGGTCAAGCCCTCCGGGTACTGGCTGGGCCGGGTGGCCGCGGCCAACGCCCTGGTCGGGCCCTGAGCCCGCCGCCGGAGAAGGCGGCTGGTTCGAGAGCCGCCACCGGCCCTCGGTAGCATCGCCGCGTGGACCTGTCGCCCTCCGACGTGCTCGACTGGGCGCGCTCGCCCGAGGGCCAGAAGCTCGTCCGCTACACCATCGTGTCGGTGATCTCGGTCGTCGTCAGCCAGACGGTCCTGTTCAGCCTGCAGCTGGGGGCCAACATGCGCGAGGGGTGGGCCAACATCATCGCCTGCGGGGTGGCCACGGTCCCCTCCTACGAGCTCAACCGCAAGTGGGCCTGGGGCAAGAGCGGGCGGGGCCATCTCTGGAGGGAGGTCGTGCCCTTCTGGGCCCTGGCCTTTTTGGGCCTGGCCTTCTCGGAGTGGGCCGTCGTCGTCGCCGGCCACTGGGCCCGCGACCACCAGCTGGTCCGCCTGGCCCGCAGCGCCCTGGTCAACGGGGCCGCGCTGTCGGCCTTCGGCGTGCTGTGGGTGGCCAAGTTCGTGATCTTCAACAAGCTGCTGTTCGTGCACCACGAGCGGGACATGGATCCCGCCTTCGACGGCCGCACCGGGCTCCCCACTTGAGCCTCGGGGGCGGTGCCGGACCCCGGGGGGCCTCGACCGGCTTCGGGCAGGCATCCGTGGCCGTCGCCCCCCTGGACGAGGCGGCCATGGCCGCGGCCCGCGCCCACCAGGACCGCCTGACCAAGCCCCGGGGGTCGCTGGGGCGCCTGGAGGCGGCCGGAACCCAGCTGGCCGGCATCTCCGGCGAGTGTCCCCCCCCGGTGCCCGAGCCGGTGGCCGTCGCCGTCTTCGCCGGGGACCACGGCGTGCTGGCCGAAGGGGTCACGCCCTGGCCGGCCGAGGTCACCGCCCAGATGGTCCTCAACTTCTGCTCGGGGGGCGCGGCCATCAACGTGCTGGCCCGCCACGTGGGCGCCGAGGTCGTGGTCGTCGACGTGGGCGTGGCCGGCCGGCTCGCCCCCGCTCCCGGGCTCATCGACGCCAAGGTCAGGCCGGGCACGGCCAACCTGGCCGTCGAGCCGGCCATGACCCTGGAGGAGGCGGCCGCCGCCCTGGACGTGGGCGCCTCGGTGGCGGCCGACCTGGTGGCCCGGGGCTTCCGCTGCCTGGTCACGGGGGACATGGGCATAGGCAACACCACGCCCTCGGCCGCGCTCATCGCCGCCTTCACGGGCCGGCCCGCGGTCGAGGTCACGGGCCGGGGCACGGGCATCGACGACGCCATGTGGGCCCGCAAGGTGGCGGTGGTGGAGAGGGCCCTGGTCCGGGCCCGGGCCCAGGGGATGGACGCGGCGCAGGACCCGAGGGGGGCGCTGGCCTCGCTCGGGGGCCTGGAGATCGCGGCCCTGGCCGGATTCGTCGTGGGTGGGGCCGCGGCGCGCGTGCCCGTCGTGGTCGACGGCGTCATCGCCGGCGCCGCCCTCCTGGCCGCCCTGGCCCTGGCCCCCGCGTGCGCGGGCTACTGCGTGGCCGGGCACCGCTCGGTGGAGCCCGGCGCGGGCGCGGCCCTGGCCCACGCCGGCCTGCAGCCCCTCCTCGACCTCGACCTGCGCCTGGGGGAGGGAACGGGCGCCTGCCTCGCCGTCCCCGTCCTCCAGGCCTCGGCCAAGGTGCTGAGGGAGATGGCCACCTTCGACAGCGCCGGGGTCACCGAGAAGGACGCCTGAGGCCCGCCCCGGCCAGGGCCAGCCCGCACAGGACCAGGGCGGCCAGACCGAGCACGGGCAGGTCGCCGGCCCGGGAGTACAGGGTGCGGCCCCGGCGCAGCTGCACCGTGCCGTACACGACCTGGCCCCGGCCCAGGGTGCTCCTGCCCCGGGTGCGGCCCCGGTGGTCGACGAGCACGCTGTAGCCCGTGGGCGCGACCTGCACCACGTCGCGGCCGCCCTCGATGGCCCGCAGCCGGGCCGCGGCCACCTCCTGGGTGGGGACCTGGGTGGTGGTGAAGGACGCGGCGTTGGTCGGCACCAGGCTGAGCTGGGCCCCGTGCCCGAGGGCGGCCCGGTCCCGGTCGGCGAAGAACACCTCGTAGGAGATGAGCACGCCCAGGCGCCCGGCCGGGGTGGGGAGCACGTTGGGACCGTGTCCGGGCAGGGCGTCCCTGGGCACCAGCTCGAGGTGGACCACGCGCCGCACCAGGGAGCGCAGGGGCACGTACTCGCCGAAGGGCACGCGCCGCACCTTCTCGTAGCGGGCGAGCAGGGTGCCGTCGGGTCCCCACGCCACCACCGCGTTGTGGAAGTGGGTGTCGCCCGCGGGCTCGGTCACCCCCGCCACCAGCGTCGCCCCCAGGCGCCGGGCCAGCCCGGCGACGACGCCGGCTTCCGGGGACCCGTCGAGGGGGCCGTCGAGGTCGATGACGTTCTCGGGCCACACCACCAGGTCGACGGGCCGGGGGATGGTGTCGGTGGCGTCGACCTGGGCCCGGAACACGACGCCTGGGTCGCGCTCGAGACGGTGCAGGCCCCGGTGGCCGCCGCCCTGCACGCCCGCGACCGACAGGGAGCGCACCGAGCCACCGCCGTCGGGGGCGGCCACCGCGGCCAGGGTCAGGCCCACCACGGCCCCGGCCGCCACCAGCCCGCTCAACCGGCGCCGGCCCAGCTGGACCACGGCCACCCCCGCCGTCGCCGCCAGCCCGTTGACGAGGAGGGGTCCGCCCACCCTGGCCGCCTGGGCCAGGGGCCCGGCCGACTGTCCCAGGGCCACGTCGCCCAGGGGCTCGCCCCCGAAGGGCCAGCGGGCCACCAGGCCCTCGGCCAGCACCAGGGCGGCGGGCAAGCCCAGCAGGCCGGCCGTGCGCACCCTGGGGCCGGGGCCCACCGGGGTGGCGGCGCAGGCCAGGGCCACGAAGCCGGCCTCGACCACCGCGGCCAGAAAGCCCCCGGCCAGGTTGAACTGGGCCATCCAGGCGAGCGTGGCCATGTACCAGGCGAAGCCGGCGGCCAAGCCGGCCACGACCCGGGTCCGGGCCGGCAGTCCCGTCAGGCGCCAGGCCAGCAGGCCCAGGCCGGCCGGGCCCAGGGGCCAGGCCCCCCACGGGGGGACGGACAGGGCCACGAGGACGCCGGCCAGCAGCGAGGGGACCAGGACCCGGCCCCGGCGGAAGCGGGGGGCGAAGGCCGGCATGGCGGTGAGGCCGGGCGCCGGGGAGCTCAGGAGGTGGCCAGGTCCGGGAGCTTCTGGCGCAGCTCCAGGACGGGGGCGAACAGGTCGCCGAGGCGCTCCACCCGCTCGACCACGGCCGTCGCCTCCTGGCGGGCGGGTGCGGGGTCACCGCCCGCCACCGCGGCCACCTCGTCCCAGGTCAGGGGGCAGGACACGGTGGGGGTGGGCATGGCTCGCAGCGAGTAGACGCTCACCGTCGTCTTGTGCTCGTCGTTCTGGCTCCAGTCGATGAAGACCTTGCCCCGGCGCAGCTCCTTGCGCATGTCCGACACGACCTCCTCGGGCCTGCGCTTCTGCATGAGACGGGCCACGGCCAGAGAGAAGCTCTTGGTGGCGTCGTAGGTCACGGGCGTGTTGAGGGGGGCGTAGAGCTGCATGCCCTTGGAACCCGACGACTTGGCGCAGCAGGTGAGGCCGAGACCGTCGAGCACCTCACGGATCTCCAGGGCGACGCGGGCGCACTCCACCACGGTGGCGGGCTCGCCCGGGTCGAGGTCGAACGCGACCACGGTTGGGCACCCGGTGGCTTCGGCCAGGGCCAGCGATGTGTGCAGCTCGATGGAGGCCAGGTTGGCCACCCACACCAGGGTGGGCAGGTCGTCCACCACGCAGTAGGGGATGGGGCTGCCCCGGCGGTCGCCTCCGAGGGGCGCCACCCGCACCCATTCGGGGCGGTGCGAGGGACAGCGCTTCTCGTAGAAGTACCCGGCCTCCACCCCGTCCGGGTAGCGCTTGAGGGTCAGGGCCCGCCCCTTGAGGTGGGCCAGCAGGGCCGGCGCCACGCGCGTGTAGTAGTCGATGACCTCGCCCTTGGTCGTCCCCGTCTCGGGGTAGAGGACCTTGTCGAGGTTGGAGAGCGAGAGCTCCCGGCCCGCCACCGCCACGCGGGCGCCGGCGCTCACGAGGCCTTGCGGCTCCGACCGGAGGCCGCCTTCTTGGCCGCCGCCTTCTTGCCCTTGGCCGGGGCGGCGCCCTCGCCGCCGCCAGCGTCCGCGTCGCCGTCGGCCGCGGTCCCGCTCGCCCCGGCAGCGTCGCCCTCGCCGCCCGCCTTGCCACTGCGGGCGTCCTTCACCTGGGCCAGGCTCGCCTCCAGGGCGGCCATGAGGTCGATGACGGGCGCCGGGCGCTCGTGGGCCACGGGGGTGACGACCTCCTGACCGGCGGCCTTCTTCTCGATGAGCTCGAGCACCTCCTCGCGGTAGGTGTCGTGGTACCTGGTCGCGTCGAACCCGGTGGCCAGCGAGTCGATGAGCTGGCGGGCCATGCGCAGCTCGCGCTCGCTCGCGTCCACCTCGCCGGCGGGCAGGTCCTCCAGCTGGGACTGGTCCACGACCTCGTCGGCGAAGTTCATGGTGGTCATGACCAGGGCGTCCTGAACCGGGCGCACCGCGCACAGGTACTGCTTGGTGCGCATGACGACCCTGGCGATGCCGACCCGGCCCGATTCACGCATGGCCTCCAACAGCAGGCGGTAGGCCTTCTCGCCCCGGTCGTCGGGGACGAGGTAGTAGGAGCTGTCGAAGAACAGGGGATCGATCTCGTCCAGGGCCACGAAGTCCTCTATGTCCACGGTGTGGGTGGCGATGGGGTCGAGCTCTTCCAGCTCCTCGGGCTCGATCAGCACGTACTGGCCGGGGGCGATCTCGTAGCCCTTGGCCAGCTCCTCGTAGGCGACCTCGACGCCTTCCTCGGCGCAGAAGCGCTTCTAGAGTATGCGGCTGCCGTCCTTGGCGTGGAGCTGGTGGAAGCGAACGTCCTTCTTCCTGACCGCGGTCGTGACCTTGACGGGCACGTTCACCAACCCGAAGCTGATCGATCCGGTCCACAGTGACCTGGGCATGCCTACATCTTCCCAGAAGCGGCCCGCGGGCCGCCCCCCAGGCAGGCCCCGGGCCCGGGGCCGGGGTGAGCCGGCTCAGCCCTCCCGGACCACCTCGCCCGGGTCCTTGTCGTCGCGCAGGCCCTTGAAGGAGGGGTGCCTCATCGTCCCCGCCGCCGTCCACTCGCCGAACTCGACGTCGGCCACCAGCACAGGCTCGACCCAGCGGGCCTCGGGGTAGGGGACGCGGTCGGCGAAGGGGCTGGTGGAGCGGGCCAGCGGGGCCAGCTGCGTGTCCAGGAGGTTCAGGGTGGCGTCGCTGAAGCCGGTTCCCACCCGCCCGGCGAAGCGCAGCGAGGGGCCTTCGTAGTGCCCGGCCAGCAGGGCGCCGATGCGGCCCTGGCGGTTGCCCGAGCCCGCCAGCCATCCGCCGATGACGACCTCCTGGTGCCGGTGGTTCTTGACCTTGATCCAGCAGCGCGAGCGCCGGCCCGGCTCGTAGGGCGCACTCAGGCGCTTGGCCACCACGCCCTCCAGGCCCTGGCGGCGGGTCACCTCGAGCAGGTCGGCGCCCCCGCCCACGTGCGAGGGGGGGACCTGCACGCCGGCGCCGTCCAGGGCCAGGTCCTCCAGCGCCCGCCTGCGCTCGGCGTAGGGCACCTCGACGAGCGAGCGCCCGTCCAGCCACAGCAGGTCGAAGGCGATGTAGACCACGGGGATCTCGGCCATGCGCAGGCGCACCGCCCTGGTGCCGGCCAGGTGCATGCGGTGCTGCAGCTGGCCGAAGCTGGGTCGCCCCTTGTCGTCGAAGGCGACCACCTCGCCGTCCACGATGGCGGCCCGCGACCCGAGGAGGGAAGCCAGCTCGTGCACCTCCGGGTAGCGGGGCGTGATGTCGGCGCCCTTGCGGCTGCTAAGGCGGACGGGACCGGCGGGGCCGTTGACGTAGGCGAGGACGCGCACGCCGTCCCACTTGACCTCGTAGGCGTGGGCCGGGTCGTCGCGGGGCAGGGACCCGGCCACGGCCAGCATGGGCAACAGCCCATGGGGCATGGCCGGGGCCGGTGCGCCGGTCAGGCCTGGATCACCACCAGACGTTCCTCGGTCATCTCCCGCACGGCCCAGGCCGGACCCTCCTTGGTGTTGCCGCTGGCCCTGACCCCGCCGTAGGGCATCTGGTCGGCCCGCCAGGTGGGGATCTCGTTGACCAGGACGCCACCGCCTGCAGGGCGGTGCCGATGTCGCGGGTGAAGATGGCGGCCTGGAGCCCGAAGCGGGTGTCGTCGGCCAGGCGCAGGGCCTCGGCCCTGTCCCGGTAGGCCTGCACCGCGACCACGGGGCCGAACACCTCCTCCCGGCACACCTTCATGTCGGGCGACACGTTGGCCAGCACCGTGGGCCAGAGCAGTGTCCCCTCCACCTTGTTGCCGCACAGGACCTCGGCGCCCCCGGCCACCGCCTCCTGGATCCACGCCTGCACCCGGTCGCGGTCGTCGGGCGTGATGAGAGACGACACGTCGGTCTCTTCGTCCAGGGGATCGCCGACCACCAGGGCCTCGACCTTGGGCACCAGCGCGCCCAGGAAGTCGTGGAGCACTTCTTCGTGCACGTAGATGCGCTGGGTCGAGATGCACGACTGGCCCGCGTGGCTGAAGCCACCCACCGCGATCTTGTCGGCCGCCGTCGACCAGTCGCCGTCGGCTTCGATGATGACGGGCGAGTTGTTGCCCAGCTCCAGGCTCACCTTCTTCCTGGGTGCCTGCTGGCGGATGGACCACCCCACCTCGCCCGATCCGGTGAAGCTGATCATGGCCACGTCGGGGTGGTCGACCAGGGCCCGGCCCACCTCTGACGACGGGCCGGTCACGACCTGGAGCCAGGGCTCGGGCAGGCCGCACTGGCCAACGAGCAGATCGCGAAGCGCCAGGGCCGACAGCGGCGTCTGGCTGGCGGGCTTGAGAACCAGCGGGCAGCCCGCGGCCAGGGCCGGCGCCACCTTGTGGGCCACCAGGTTGAGGGGGAAGTTGAACGGGGTGATGCCCCCGACCACGCCCAACGGGAGCCGGAGGGTGAAGGCGAGCTTGCCCTCCCCCACGTCGGCCGCGTCCATGGCCACCATGTCCCCGGCCAGGCGCCTGGCCTCCACGGCCGAGAAGGTGAAGGTGGACACGGCCCGCTGGGCCTCGATGCGGGCGGTCTTCAGGGGCTTGGCCGCCTCCGCGGCGATGGTGCGGGCGAAGGCCTCCGTGCGCTCGTCCAGGGCGCGGGCGGCCCGGTCGAGGATCTCGGCCCGCTTCCACGCGGGCAGGGGGGCCGAGGCCAGCGCCTGCCCGCCCGCCTGCACGGCCCGGTCCACGTCGACGGCGCGCTGCGACGGCGCCTCGCCCACCACGGTGTGGTCGTAGGGGGAGCGCACGGTGATGGTGGCTTCGCTCATGTCACTCCTTCCCGGCTGTGGCCGTGGCCCCTCTCAGGCCGCGCCGGCCGGGGCCAACTGGGCCTGTACCCGGCGGGCGGCCTGGCGACCCTGCTCGATGCAGGCGGGGACGCCGACGCCCCTCAGGGCGGCGCCGGCCAGGCCCAGGCCGGGCACCGCCGCCACCCCGACCTCGATGCGGGCCACCCGGTCGAGGTGCCCGACGGTGTACTGGGGGAAGGCCTCGGGCCAGCGCATCACGGCGCTGGCCGCGGGCGGGGCGGCGATGCCCATGGCCTGGGTCAGCTCCCGGCCCACCCGGGCGACGATCTCGGTGTCGCCCAGGGCCATGGGGTCCTGGCCCCAGCGACCCACGGAGACGCGCAGCACCACCTCGCCTGCAGGCCTGCGCCCGGGCCACTTGCTCGTGTACCAGGAGCAGGCCGTCATCAGGCGGCCGTCGACCCGGGGCACCAGGAAGCCGCTGCCGTCGAGCGGCCGGCCCACGTCCCCCGCGGCGTAGGCCAGCAGGACCAGGGCCACCGAGGCGTGCTCGATGGCGGCCAGCTCGGCTGCGGCCGAGGGCGCCACGGCCCCGATGAGCCCGGCGGCCACGGGGGCGGGGACGGCCACCACCACGGCGTCGGCGGCCACCGTGCCCCCCGGGGTGCGCAGGGTCCAGCCCCGCCCGTCGGGGCTCCGCTCCAGGGCCTGGACGGGACAGGCGGGGCGCAGCTCGACGCCCCGGGCCCGGAGCTCGCCCACCAGCCGGGTCACCAGCCGGTCCAGGCCGCCGGCCAGGGAGAGGAAGACGGGACCGGCCCCGGGTTGAGGGGCGCCCTCCCGGCGCAGGCCGACGAGCAGGCTGCGGTGGCGGGCCAGCGCCGCGGCCAGCTGGGGGGCGGTGGCGGCCAGGCTCAGGCGCTCGCTGCGCCCGGCGTGGATGCCGCCCAGGAGGGGATCCACCACCCGCTCCTGCACCTCCCGACCGAAGCGGGCCGCGACCAGGGCGCCCACGGCCATGTCGCCCCCCGCGGGGATGGCGGTGGGCGGCAGCACCAGGTCGAGGGCGGCCCGGGCCAGACCCCGGGCCGAGACGGCCCCGGAGCGGGCCAGGCCGACCAGGTCGGAGGGGACGCCCAGCACCAGGCCCTGGGGCAGGGGGCGGAGCCGGCCCCTGGTCCAGACCAGGGCCCGGTTGGCCGCGGGGGCCTGGAGCTCGCCGTCCAGGCCCAGCTCCCGGCACAGCTCCACCCCGGCCGGGGCCCGGGCCACGAAGGCGTCGGCCCCGCCGTCGACGGGTCCGCCCCCGAGCTCGGCGGCCACGATCTTGCCCCCTGGTCGGGCGCCGGCTTCCAGCACCACGACCCTGGGGGCCGGCTCTCCCGGAGGCGGGTGGGCCGCCAGCTCCCAGGCCGCGGCCAGGCCCGTCACCCCTGCGCCCACCACCGCCACCGTGGGCCGGCCCTTGCCGGGGGGGCCGGGGCGGCCGTCCGCCGAGCTCACCGGGGTGGGGATCCGGCCAGGGCCGAGGCCCGGTCCTCGACCAGGCCGGCCAGGGTGGCCACGAGACCGGGATCGTCGTTCAGCGACTCGGTGCGCACCAGGGTCAGCCCCCGCTCGCCGGCCAGGGCCCGCGCTTCGACGTCGATGTCGTAGAGGACCTCGAGGTGGTCGGAGACGAAGCCGGCCGGGCACACCACGACCGCCTTCACGTCACCGGGAAGGTCGCGCACCACCTCGAGCACGTCCGGCCCCAGCCAGGGCTCGGGCGTGCGGCCCGCGCTCTGCCAGGCCAGCCTCCAGCGGGTCACGCCGGCTTTGGCGGTGACCGCCTCCGCCGTCTCCCGCAACTGGTCGGGATAGGGATCGCCCGCCTCGAGGATGCGGGACGGGAGGCTGTGGGCGGTGATGAGGACCTCGACGGGCCCGCCGGCTCGGCCCGCCTCCTCCGGTGGTATGCCCGCCCGGGCCACCGCCTCGGCCACGGCCGACCCGGCCACCGCCGCCCGGAGACGCCGGGCCATGAGGTCGACCAGCCCCGGGGCCAGGTGCCAGCTCTGGACGAAGGCGACCTCCAGCCCGTCGGCGGTGGCCCCCGCCGCGGCCCTCACCCGCTCCACGTACTCGCCCACGCTGAGGGCCGAGTAGTGGGGGGCCAGGACCAGCCCCACGGCCTGGCGCACTCCCGCTTCCTCCATGGCCGCCACCGCCTCCTCCAGGAACGGGGGGGAGTGCTTGCAGCCCAGGAACACCAGGAAGCGGCCCGGTTCCCGCCGGTCGAGCTCGTCCTGGACGCCCCGGGCCTGGGCCCGGGTGCGCTCGATGAGGGGGGAGGCGCCGCCGATGGCCTGGTAGCGGCGCACCAGGTCGGCCAGGAGCTCGGGGGTGGGGGGCCGGCCCCGGCGCACGTGGGTGTAGTAGGCCTCCACGTCCCCGATGGAGGCGGGGCTGCCGTAGGCCATGACCAGGACGCCGACGGGTGGGGCGGGGACCTCGGTCACCGGCGGCCCCCTTCCTCGTGGACCAGGTCGACCAGGCGGCGGAGGATGTCGGGGTTCGTCTGGGGCAGCACGCCGTGGCCCAGGTTGAACACGTGGCCCGGTTCCGGGCCGGCCCGGGCCAGCACCCGGCGGGCCTCCTCCGCCACCACCTCCCACGGAGCCAGGCAGGCGGTGGGGTCGAGGTTGCCCTGCACGGCCCGGTCCGGGCCCACCCGGCGGCGGGCCTCGTCCAGGGGGACGCGCCAGTCCACGCCGACCACGTCGGCCCCGGCCTCGGCCATCAGGCCCAGCAGCTCGCCCGTGCCCACCCCGAAGTGGATGCGGGGTACCCCCAGCCCGGCCATCCCCTCCAGCACCCGGCTGGAGGAGGGGAGGACGTGCTCGCGGTAGTCCTCGGGGGACAGGGCCCCGGCCCAGCTGTCGAAGAGCTGCACGGCGGAGGCGCCCGCGGCCACCTGGGCCCGCAGAGAGGTCAGGGCCATGTCGGCCAGGGCGTCGAGCAGGGCCCGCCAGAGGGCGGGCTCGGTCCTCATCAGCGCCTTGGTCAGGGCGTAGTCGCGGGAGGGGCGACCCTCGACCAGGTAGCTGGCCACGGTGAAGGGCGCGCCCGCGAAACCTATGAGGGGTACGTGGATTTCGCGGGCCAGGATGCG
Source organism: Actinomycetota bacterium (assembly GCA_005884125.1). Lineage (GTDB taxonomy): Bacteria > Actinomycetota > Acidimicrobiia > Acidimicrobiales > AC-35 > AC-35. The sequence continues at coordinate 24,457 of VAXP01000090.1, forward strand.
CACGGTCTCGAGCACGTAGGGGATGTCGACCTCCGGCTCCAGGGGCCGCAGGCGGGCCAGATCATGGGCGCTGCGGAAGGGCCGCTCGACCACGGGTCCCACCCCCGCGACCACGTCGACGCCGAAGCCGATCGAGGCCACGGGCACGACGATGTCGCTGAAGAGGATGGCCGCGTCCACCCCGTAGCGGCGCACGGGCTGCAGGGTGAGCTCGGCCGCCAGCTCGGGCTTGGCCACCGCGTCGAGGATGGGACCCTCGCCCCGCAGGGCGCGGTACTCGGGCAGCGAGCGCCCCGCCTGGCGCATGAACCACACCGGGACCCGGTCCACGGGCTGGCGCCGGCACGCCCTCAGGAAGGCCGATGAGGCCAGGGTCGCCGGTTGGGCCGGGGGCATGGACGGAGGGTACCGGCGGCCCTTCGTCCCCCTCCTCCGCGTCGGCCCCCCAACCCCGCGAAAGGGCCCACGGCACCGGGGTTCGGTGTCACCGGAAGCCAGGCGGCGCGCACTACACTGATCCGTTCCCGCCGTCCGAGCGGGGCCCACCAGGACGTGGCGACCAACCGGGACCTAGAGGCCGAGCAGGCATACATCGTTCGGGCCTACGACCGGCTCGAGGCGATGCGGGCGGCGGCCATCGAGCTCATGAGCTCGGTCCTGGCCCAGGGCAAGGGGCTGACGCACCAGGCCCGGGAGGAGCGCGACGTCATCGTCCGCACCAGCCTCCACCGCCTGGACCAGCTCGACATCGGCGACGAGGCCCTGTGCTTCGGCCGCATCGACCACAGGGCCGGGGACGGCGACGCCAACGCCGAAGGCAACGGGGACGGCCGGGGCGACGGAGACGGGGAAGGCCGTGCCGGGGAGACCTTCTACATCGGTCGCCTGGCCGTGTCCGCCGAGGACATGGAGCCCCTGGTCGTGGACTGGAGGGCCCCGGTGGCCGAGCCCTTCTACCGGGCCACCGGCCGCCACCCCATGGGCCTGCGCCGGCGCCGCCACTTCTCCACCGAGGGGCGCCGGCTGGTGGGCATCGAGGACGAGCTCTTCGCGGCCGACGGCGGGCCCGGGGAGGAAGGCGACGAGAGCCTGGCCCTGGTGGGCACGGGCGCCCTCCTGGCCGCCCTGGAGCGCTCCCGGTCGGGCCGCATGCGCGACATCGTCGCCACCGTCCAGCGGGAGCAGGACGAGATCATCCGGGCCCCGCTACCCGGGGTCCTGGTGGTCCAGGGCGGCCCGGGCACGGGAAAGACGGCGGTGGCCCTGCACCGGGCCGCCTACCTGCTCTACACCCACCGCTTCCCCCTGGAGCGCCAGGGCGTGCTGGTGGTGGGGCCCAACCCGGTGTTCCTGCGCTACATCGAGCAGGTCCTGCCCTCCCTGGGCGAGGCCGGGGTGGCCCTGACCACCATCGGGGGCCTGGTGGCCGAGGTGCGGGCGCGGGCCTCCGAGCCGGCCGCGGTGGCCGGGCTCAAGGGCGACGCCCGCATGGCCAAGTTCCTGGCCCGGGCCGTGCGGGACCGCCAGCGCCCGCTGCGCCAGGCCCTGACCGTTCCCTTCGGGCCCTACCTCCTCGACCTGGGTGCGGACGAGTCGGCCGCGGTCGTGGCCACGGCCCGGCGCCGGTCCGCGCCCCACAACACCAGGCGGAAGTTCGTGGAGTCCCAGGTGCTGGGCCGCCTGTACGACAAGTACCTGGTCGCCCTGGACCGGGCCCGGCGCACGGGGCTGGCCGCAACCGAGGAGGCTCCGGTGGAGCGGGACTCCTTCGAGCGCGACGTGCGCCGCCGGCCCGAGGTGGGCGAGGCCCTGGACCGCATGTGGCCCCGGCTCCTGCCCCAGGAGCTGGTCCACGACCTCTACGGCGCGGCGCCCCTCATCACCCTGGCCGGCGAGAGGCTGCTGTCGGCCGAGGAGCAGGCCCTGCTGGAGCGACCCCGCAGCGACTCGCTCGGGGACATCCCCTGGACGCCGGCCGACCTGCCCCTCATCGACGAGGCCCGGGTCCTCCTCGGGCCCGCCCGTTCCGGCTCCCCGTCCTCCGGTTCGAGCGAGGAGCCCCGCAGCTACGGGCACATCGTGGTGGACGAGGCCCAGGACCTGTCGCCCATGCAGCTGCGCATGCTCTCCCGGCGCTCCATCTCGGGCTCGATGACGGTGGTGGGCGACATCGCCCAGGCCACCGGTCCTCGGGCCCCGGGGACGTGGGACGACGTCATGCGCCACCTGCCCAGCAAACGCCCGGCCCGCCTGGTCGAGCTCACCGTGAACTACCGCACCCCGGCCGAGGTCATGGAGCTGGCCGGGGCCATGCTGCGGGCCGCCGCCCCCGAGGTGCGCCAGCCCACCTCGGTGCGCCGCACCGACGAGGTGCCCGCCATCGATCCCGTGGCCGGAGACCGCATCCTGGCCGAGGTCGCCGAGCGCGCCGCCCGCGAGTCAGCCGACCTGCCCGAGGGTTCGGTGGCCGTCATCGCCACCGCCTCCATGATCGACGAGCTGTCCTCGGCCCTGACCGGGGCCGGGCTTCCCTTCGGGGAGGCGTCGCTCCAGGGCCTCGAGTCCCCCATCACCCTGGTGGCGGTGGAGGACGTGAAGGGCCTCGAGTTCGACTCCGTGATCGTGGTCGAGCCCGCCCTCATCGTGGCCCACGCCCCCCAGGGACTGCGCTCCCTTTACGTCGCCCTCACCCGGCCCACCAGGCGCCTCAGCGTCGTCCACTCCCTGCCCCTCCCCGAGGCCCTGGCCACGGCGCTCGTCTGACCGGCGATCTCTAGGAGCAGTAGTTGTGCTGGGCCAGGAAGGTGTGCAGCGCGCCCACGAACGCCGCTCCGCGGGGCCAGGAGGGCTGGCCCGCCAGCTTCCCCTGGGCCTGGAGCTGGTCGACGGTGGCCCAGGCCTGCGCCCCCTGGCCCAGCAGGCACTGGTCGGCGACCCACGGCGCCAGCAGGCCCAGGCCTCCGTCGGAGGCGGAGCCGAACTGGTCCCACATGCGGGCGGCGTCGGCCCGGACCAGGTCGGGGTGCTCGGCGGTGGTGTCGACGAAGGCGCTCCCCCGCAGGTCGAGCACCTGGACGGGCATGCCCGAGCCGCCGAAGGAGCTGAACTGGTAGGCGAAGGCGTCGTTGGCGGTGACGAGGACGGCGTGGTCTCCGGCTGCGGCCACCACCAGCGCGGCGTTGCCGCCTCGGAACTCCAGAGCCCGTCCCAGCCCCGACGCGGTGAGAGGGACGGCGCGCACGACCGTGCAGCAGTGGGCCCCTCCGGTCCACAGCCCGATCAGCACGGTGGGCCGGTCCTGGCCGGCGAAGCGGGCGACGCAGAGATCGGGCTGAGGGGCGTCGCCCCGACTCGCCGCCTCGACCGGCCCGATGGACCACGGGATCACCACGTGGACCAGCGCGGGCGGGGT
>VAXP01000090.1:27953-28223 GCA_005884125.1 Actinomycetota bacterium
TCTCCACCACGCCCGTCAGTGTCGCGGTGAGCGACCCCAGGATGGCGGTGGCTCTGGCCTTGGTCCCCGGGGTGAGATCGAGCGTGCCGCAGGTGAAGGGCGGGCCCTTGGGGACGGCGACGGGCGCGAGGGTGGTGGTCGTGCTCGCCGCCCCGGCTCCGGCTCGGAGCACGTGGCGGTGTCGCGCCGGCGGCTGATCAGAGAGCTTGACGACGGCTGGCGACGCGGCGAGGGCGATCACGCCGGCAACGGCCGAGCCCCAGAGGATCA
>VAXP01000150.1:0-8707 GCA_005884125.1 Actinomycetota bacterium
AACGGGAAGGGCGAGGCCTACCTCGACTCCGCCTGCGCCCGAGGGTGGGAAGGTCTTGTCGCCAAGCGCGCCACCTCGCCCTACGTGTCACGGCGCTCCCCCGACTGGCTCAAGCTCAAGTGCTCGGCCAGCCAGGAGCTGGTGATCGGGGGCTTCACCGAGCCGGCCGGCAGCCGGGTGGGGCTGGGCGCCCTCCTCGTCGGCTACCACGACGGCGACGACCTCGTCTACGCGGGCAAGGTCGGCACCGGGTTCTCGCGCGACGTGCTGGTCGACCTGCGCCGCCGGCTGGGCGCGCTGAGGACCGACACGGCGCCCTTCACCCGGGGGGGCGTCGCCGAGCGCGCCGTGCACTGGGTCCGCCCCGAGCTCGTCGCCCAGGTCGCCTTCACGGAGTGGACCGCCGACGGCAAGCTGCGCCATCCCCGCTTTGAGGGGCTGCGCACCGACAAGCCCGCGGCCCAGGTCACCCGCGAGCGTCCCGCCGACCTCAGCCGTCGCTGAGGGCGGGCCCGGCTCTCTCGCCGGCCTGGGCCCGGGCCACGGCCCGCAGGACCATGCCCGCGAAGGGAGCCTGCGTGTCCACCAGGGCGGTGAACTGACGCTCGGGGATGGCCAGGAGGGCGGTGCGGTCGCGGGCCACCACCCTGGTCGCCGATCTGACGCGCGCCACGGTCTCCACCACGCCGAGGACGTCGCCCCGGCGCAGGACGCGTTCAGGCCGACCGTCGCCGTCCACGGCCAGCTCGCCGTCCAGAACGATCCACACCCAGTGCACGGGAGCGCCCCGGTCCACGACGACGTAGCCGGGCCACACCGCGCAGCGGTCGCCGGCGCTGTCCAGGGCCCGCAGCACGGGGCCCGGGAGGGCGGCCAGCCTCTCCACCGCGCCCAGGTCGTCCCGCTCCCCGCCCGCCGCTCTGCCTCTCCCTTGCCCGGTCCGGGCCGAGCGCCACGGCAGCCGTCCCACCAGCGCTCGAGCCCCCAGGGTGCCGGCCACGTACTTAGAGTACATACCCTGAGGAGGTAAGCAACGTGAAGTATGTCACACTAAATGGCGCGTATCACCGTTCCCCAAACCATCAGCGTTTGTCGCGCTGACGAATGCCTGGGCGGCTGGTGCTCCAGCCGTGCTGCCTGGGACTGACGGTGCCAGGACCATCAGGCCACCTTGGACATATGGGCCTCTGTGGAGCGGGCGGTCTTCCTCTCCCCTCCCTCGGCCCTGAGGCCTCGGGCTCGGGCACACCCCCGCGAACTGCGGGTGTCTCGGTCGGGCTCCCAGCCATAAGGGCGGATGGGGAGCTTGGACCAGTCGACCGGGATCCCGGTCGCCATCTGCGCCATGAGGCACACACAGGCGAGCTCGGCCAGAGCCGCCAGATTCTTCGCCGCGTTCAGGTCCCGGTCCATCTCGGTCCCGCAGGCGTCACAGCGAAAGACACGTGCCCGCCGGGAGAGGCGCTCCTTCTTGGCCCGACAGGACGAGCAGGTCAAAGAAGAGGGGAACCACGTCGAGGCCAGCCACAGCCAGGCCCCGTACCAGGGGCACTTGTAGGCAAGCTGCCGGCGGTACTCGCCCAGGGCAGCGTCTCTGGCGGCACGGTTGAAGCCCCGCTTCCCTCGACCCCTGCGACCCATGCCCGAGACGTTGAGGTCCTCGACCACGTGCAGGGCGTAGGTGCTCACGGCCCGGTGAGTTGCCTTGTGGAGGGCGTCGCGTCGGATGTCCCGGGCCCGGCCGTGGGCCCTGGCCAGGCGGGCCCGGTTCTTCTGGGCCCGGCGGGAGCGCTCCTTCCAGTGACAGGTACCGGCCACATGGGTGCCGTCGGAGTTGAAGCAGGCCGGGCTCGCGGCCCGGTGCTGGCGGTCCATGCGGCGCTGGTAGCGGGAGATCCGCTTCTGCGCCGCCTCTGCGGACCTCGGGTTCTGGGTCACGGCGCCGTCCGAGCCGGTGACGAGGGCGGCGATGCCCACGTCGTGGCCGCACACCCCCTGGGATCTGGGAGCGGCCCGGTGGCGCTCGGCTATCACCGAGAAGGACACGTAGGTTCTCGCCCCCTCGCTGACCAGGCTGGCCCGCAGGATGCGGGCGCTGCAGTTGGCCAGTCTCAGGCGCAGCTTGTCGGTGGGCTCCTTCACCCGCAGGCGCCCGACAACGGGCAGCTGCACGTGGTGTCGGTCGAGGACCCCGATCGGCCCCGTGGTGAAGGAGACCGAGCCACGGCCTGCCCGTCCCTTGAAACGGGGCCAGCCCACCGGGGCTCCCTGGCGTTTGCCCGAGCGCGAGTCGAAGTGGGCCTTGAAGGCGGCCTCCAGTGACTCGAACGCCGACGAGTAGGCCTCTTTGGAGTTCTCGGCCCACCAGCCCAGGCCGGGAAGGCGGCGATCGCCGAAGCGCCGGGCCTCGGCGGCACTGGCGCCCTGTCTGATGGCCAGGGTCTCGTAGACCTTCCTGGCCTCGATGACCTCGCCGGCGGCTGTGCGCTCCTCGTCGGATCGGGCCGTGGCCAGGTGCTTGCCCTCGTTCCAGATCCGTCGCAGTTGGGCCTTGCTCCAGGGCACGGGGGCCATCGACCTGGCCCAGGCCTCCGCTTCCGACATGGTCGCCCCCTGGCGCAGGGCGAGGAGCCGGTAGGCCGAGCGGGCCTGGAGCTGGGCCTCTATGAGCGACAGTGCCCAGTTCCAGGCGAAGCGCCTGGCGCCTTCGTGCGAGGCGATGGCGGGATGCCTTCCGGGTCGGTCGATCTCGAAGCGGTAGGCCTGATGCACCCAACCGGGCGGAAGGTCGACCTTGGGCATCGCCTACATGCTGACAAGGGGGTGTAACGGCGCGGCCGGGCCCAGGTCGTGGCGGGGGCGCAGTGAGGGCCTTCACCGCCCGGTCCTTAGCCCCCCGCCGGCCCTAGAGCCGGGCGCAGAACGAGGTCAGCACGTCGGTCACGTCCCGCACCAGGTCATCATCCATCTCGCCGTCGTCGACGACGAGGATCCGCCGTCCCTGGGCCGACAGCGCAGCTTCCATGTGGTCGAGGCTCAATCGGGCCAGGGGGTCCGGTTCGCGACCACGACGCGTGGCCGTCGCATCCGAAGGCAGGCGGCCCAGTTCTCGCCCGCTGCCCTTCATCCCCGAGCCGACCTCGGTCACGACCTCGGCCACCCACAGCCCATGGGCGGCGGCCCACTCGGTGACCATGGCTACCTGGCGCCCGAGGTCGCTGCGTTGGTGCTGGGACGACACCGGGCGTAGACGACGGTGCGGCCGCTCTCTGTGGCTGTGCTGGGCGGAACATCTACCACGATCGTGCCCAACTGCATCTGGGTGGCCGGGACGGGGAGTTGGCCGTCACCGAACCACCGCCAGGCGGTCTGGTAGTTGTCCGCTTCCTGCCTGGCCCGCTCCGACAACCTCACAACCGAGAGACGGGCACACACGATCGATGACGTGCGCTGATGTTTCAGGGTGCAATTGGCAACCCATGGCCTCGGGTCCCTTCACGATGAACTCGGCCCACCTGCTCTCGACCAGGGCCACGTGCTTGATCAATCCGCCCACGCACAGCTCGCTGGCCGTCGTGCGCCGGGCCGCCTCCTCGTCGCTGAGGCCGTTGGTGGTGTGACGCAGGAAGAACCGGTGCTTCCCGAGGGTCTCCAGCAGGTCGGCTCGCTCACGGCTCTCGACATCCCGATCGGTCGTCATGACCGGCGTCATTACCGGCCAAGGAGGCCACCCCCTGGCCCCTTTCCGGCTCTCTCTCAGGCCGCCCCGTAGCGCTCGGTGAGGCGGGCCCCGATGGCGGCCAGCTCGGCCTGCACCTCGGGAGGGTCGAGCACCTCGAGGCCGAAGCAGTAGCCGGCCAGCTCGGCCGCGGGGCCGTGAGTGGCGCCGTGCCTGTCCCCGAAGCCGATGTCGACGGCGACGCGGCCGTCGTCGCCGGTGTCGCCTACCGTCAGGCGGTTGCCGAAGTGGCCTCGCATGGGGCCGACGACGGACGGATCGGCCATGGCCGTGACCCGCAGGGAGGCACGCTGCTCGTCGAGCCTGGCCACGATCTCCTGCCACGTCCTGGCCAGGTCGAACCCGGGCGGCCGGCGCACCGGGTCGTCGGTGAGCTCGACCGACTGCACCCGCCAGATGCGGAAGGTGCGCAGCCCGGCCTCGGTGTCGGCCACGAGGTACCACACCGATCCCTTGGACACGAGTCCCAGGGGGTGCACCGTGCGCTCGGTCAGCGATCTCTCCCGGTCCCGGTAGCCGAGGCGGACCTGGACGCCCTGCACCACGGCCTGCTGCAGCACCTGGAGGAAGGGCGGGGGCGGCGGGGCCGTTCCCCCCCAGTGGGCCGGGTCGAGGACGATGGCCGACGCCGCCTTCTCCGCCTCGGCCCGGAACGTCTCGGGCAGGGCGTGCACCAGCTTGCGCAGGGCGGCCTTGGCCTCGGGGGTGACGGCCGAGGACGGCCCGGCGATGAGGAACAGGGTTCGGGCCTCCGCCGCGGTGAGGCCGCTGAGGTCGGTGCGGGCCCCGCCCACCAGCGACCAGCCCCCGCCCCGGCCGGGCTGGGAGTACACGGGGATGCCGGCGACCGACAGCGCCTCCAGGTCACGGCGGGCGGTGCGGATGGAGACCTCCAGCTCCTCGGCCACCTCCTCGGCCGTGACCCGGCCGCGCGACTGGAGGAAGAGGAGGGTGGCCACCAGGCGGTCGGCGCGCACGGGGCCATCATTCCACCAAAGGTGGTCAACAGGTGGCCAGTTTCGGCGCGGATGATGCCGGCATGAACATCACCGCCGCCCCCACGGGGCTCCCCGCCGCCGGCGCCGAGATGACTTTCGGACGCCACGGCCGTCGTACGGGCATGACTCAGCCCTCCACCCCGACCAGGCCCGCGGCCATCAGCGCCCAGGGCCTCGTCCGCGAGTTCAATGGGCTCACGGCCGTGGACCACCTCGACCTCGACGTCGGCCGGGGCGAGATCTACGGCTTCCTCGGTCCCAACGGCGCGGGCAAGTCGACCACGGTCCGGGTGCTGTGCACCCTGCTCTCCCCCACCGCGGGGCGGGCGGTGGTGGCCGGCTACGACGTGGCCACCCAGCCCGGCAAGGTCCGCCTGCGCATCGGCGTGGCCCTGCAGGAGGCCGCCCTCGACCCCAAGCAGACCGGCATCGAGCTGCTCCGTCTGCAGGGACGGCTGTACGGCTTGTCCCGGTCCGAGATCGACGGTCGCCTGGCCGACCTGGGCCAGCTCATCGACATCGGCGACGCCCTGGGCCGGCCCATCAAGACCTACTCGGGCGGGATGAAGCGCAGGCTGGACCTGGCTGCCGCCCTGGTCCACAACCCCGAGGTCCTCTTCCTCGACGAGCCGACCAGCGGCCTCGATCCCGTGAGCCGGGCCCGCATGTGGGAGGAGGTCAGGCGGCTCAACCGGGAGCTGGACATGACCATCTTCCTCACCACGCAGTACCTGGAGGAGGCCGACGAGCTGGCCGACCGGGTGGGCATCATCAACGACGGCAGGCTGGTGGCCCAGGGAACTCCGGACGGGCTCAAGCGCAGCATCGGCAACGACCTGATCGTCGCCCGCCTGGACGCCAGCGCGGCCCGGGCCCGGGAGGCGGTGGAGTCGCTCCCGGGCGTGCTGAGCGTGGAGGCCAAGGGGGACGAGGTGGTCGTCACCGCGATCGACGGGGCCGAGGCCATCGGGGCGGTGGCCGTGGCCCTCAACACCGTGGCCGCGGTCCGTCACCTCACCCTGCGCACACCGACCCTGGACGACGTGTTCCTGGAGCTGACGGGCAACCACATCCAACCCAACGGGCGCGGCCCGGGCGAGGCGGGAACGGACGAGACGACGGGACGCGAGACGGTGGAGGTGGGTCGATGACGGCACTGGACCTCAACGTGGGCGCCGAGATCGGCGCAAGGATCGGCACCGAGATCGGCACGGTGAGGGCCAAGCCTGCGCCCGCACCGCGTGACGTGGTCTCCATCGCCGGGCGGGCGCTGAGGGGCGTGCCCCGCGAGCTCGAGACGGTGATCCCTCCGATCTTCATCGCCCTGTTCTTCTTCGTCGTCAACATCGGCACCCTGCAGTCGATCACCGAGCGTCACATCAAGGGCTTCGACATCAAGGCCTTCATGCTGCCCACCGCCATCCTCATCGGCGTGACCGGTGTGTCGCGCGCCGGGTCCCTGGTCCTGGACATCCAGGACGGGTACTTCGACCGCCTGCTGCTCACCCCGGTGCGGCGGCTCGCCATCCTGATGGGCCACATGGTCGCCGACGTGGCCGTGGCCTGCCTGCTCACGGTGCCCATCCTTCTGCTCGCCCTGGCCCTGGGCGTCGGCATCGAGTCGGGTCCCATCGGCGTGGTCGCCTTCATCGCCATGGCCGGGCTGTGGAGCCTGGCCTTCGCCGGCTTCGGCTACGCCATCGCCCTCAAGACGGGCAACCCGGCCGCGGTCAACTCCAGCTTCCTGCTCTTCTTCCCGTTCCTGTTCATGACCTCGTCCTACGTCCCCCGGGGCCAGCTCACGGGATGGCTGAACGGCATCGCCGCGTGGAACCCGGTGACCTACGTGCTGGAGGGACAGCGCTCGCTGGTCACCCACGGCTGGCAGTGGGCCGATCTGGGCAAGGCCCTCCTCGCCATCAGCGTGGTCGGCCTGCTGAGCATGTCGCTCTGCCTGGCCGCCCTGCGGGGACGCACCCGGCGCGGGTGACAGGAGTGGGGGTTGACCTCGAGCCCGCTCCAGGTCTTATCGTCGCCCGACGGAGCCTGCGAGCTGCAGGCGGCCGAGGCCGCGGCCCAGGCCGGGGAGTGGCGCCGCCTGCGGGAGGACGCCGGGCTGGGGTGCGACCCGATCCCCGGTGGGGTGCGCCTGTGGCTCCGGCCCGAGGCCCGGGGCGTCGCTGAGGACCTGGCCCGGCGCGAGGCCGGATGCTGTGGCTTCCTCGACTTCGAGCTGACGGCCGAGACCGGGCGCCTGCGCGTCGACATCACCTCGCCCGCACCCGAGGCCGCGGCGGTGATCGCCTCCCTGACGGGAACCGACCCCGGAGGTGACCCCCGCTGCTGCTGAGGGGCGAGGTCGCGGCGCCCGCCCCGCCCTGACCGGCCCCATCCGACGATCCTGCGGAAACGCGCCCGGCTGGGGCGTATCTTCGATCGGCAGCGGGCTACGGAGGCTCCATTGGCCCAGCTTCGAATCGAGCTGCTCGGCCGGTTCCGCGTGAGTGTCGGGGACCGGGCCGTACCCGACCGGGTCTGGCGCCGCCGCAAGCCCGCGGCCCTGGTCAAGCTGCTCGCCCTGGCCCCGGCCCACCGGCTGCATCGCGAGCAGATCATGGACGCGCTGTGGCCCGAGCTGGGCCCGGCGGCCGCTGCCGCGAACCTCCGCAAATCCCTCCATCACGCCCGCCGGGCCCTCGACGTGGGCGACGGGGACGGGGTCCTCTCGTCCGACGGGGAGCTGGTCGCCCTCACCGCAGGCGAGCTGTGCGTCGACGTGGCCGCCTTCCGGACCGCGCTCGCCGCTGCCCGCCGGAGCGCCGAGCCCGACGAGTACCGCCGTGCCGTCGATCTCTACCGACAGGGGCTGCTGCCGGAGGATCGCTACGAGGACTGGGCCTCGGGCCCCCGGGAGGAGCTCCACGTCGAGCTCCTGGCCGCGCTGGAGGAGCTGGCCGGCCTGCTCGAGGCCCGCGGGGATCTCGACGGCGCCACCGAGGTCGTGCGCCGGCTCCTCGGGGCCGAGCCCCTGCGCGAGGAGTTCCACACCGCCCTGATCCGCCTCCACGCCCTCGCCGGCCGGCGGGCGGAGGCGCTCCGCGACTACGAGCACCTGACCCGGCTCCTCGCCCGCGAGCTGGGGACCGAGCCCAGCGCGGACACGCAGCGGCTCTACGAGGAGGTCCGCGCCGGCCAGGCCCGCGAGCCCGAGCTGACGGCCGACCTCTGGGAGCGGGTCGGCGAGCTGCGGGTGCTGTCGGGCGACGCGCCCGGAGCGACCAAGGCCTTCCTGTTGGCCCTCGACGCCGGCGACGCGTCCAGTGCGGTGACCCGCACGGCAGCCCTGGAGCGCAGGTGCGCCGAGGCCTGGCTCATGCAGCACCGGCCCGGGGCGGCCGCGCCGCACCTGGCCGAGGCCGAGAGGCTGGCCACGGACCCGGCCGAGGCGGGAAGGGTGCTGCGCGTCCGCGCCAACCACGCCTGACGCCGAGCACGCCCTCGACCTGGCCCAGGGGCACGGCACCAGCGACGATCTGGCCGCGGCCCACGAGGCCCTGGCCATCGTGTCGCACCTCCGGGGTGAGTGGCGCGAAGGGCTCCGGTCCGAGCTGGAGCGGCTGGCAGCCGATGACGCCGGGCCCGCCCAACTGGGCCGCGTGTTCGACATCCACCACTGCATCGGCCAGTACCACCTCTACGGCGACGGGCTGGCCGGCTCCGTCGAGGGCTACGCCCGCAAGCTGCTGGACCGAGCCGAAGAGACAGGGGCGGTGCGGGCTCAGGCCTTCGCCTGGTGCCTGCTGGGCGAGTCCCTGCTCCTGGCCGGGCGCTGGGACGAATCCGTCGGCTGCCTGGAGCGGAGCTGTGACCTCCACGCCTCCATGGGCTCCCGATCGGGCGCGCTGGCGTGGCAACGGCGGGCCGAGCTGGCGGTGTGCCGGGGCGCCTATGACGAGGCCGATGCCTGCCT
>VAXP01000150.1:8736-12919 GCA_005884125.1 Actinomycetota bacterium
CCACGCGTCGCAGGCCTTCGCGGCGGTGGAGCAGGATCGGCCGGACCAGGCGGTCCGCGCCGTGCGCGCCGCCGCCGCGGCCGCGGCCCGCTACGGCGACTGTCCCACGTGCAGCGCCTTGATCAATCCCTCGGCCGCCGAGGCCTTCGCCCTCCTCGGTGACGGGCCCGGCGCCCGCCCCTACGCCGAAGCCGCGGCGCGGGTCGCCGAGCTGTTCGCCAGCTCGGCCTGGCGGGCCATGGCCGAGTCGGCGGCCGGAAGCGCCGCCCTCGCCGAAGGGGACCAGGAGGCGGCCCGCGGGCATTTCCACGCCGCCCGCGTGCTGTACGAGCGGGCAGGACAGCCCTACTGGGCCGACCGAGCGGCGCGGCTGGCCTCGGCCACGCCCGGGTAGGGCGAACCAACGCGGGAACACCAGGGAACGCCAGGGAACGCCCGGGGAACGCCCCGCCCGTACCGTTGCGGTGAGACGGCTGGAGCCTGAAGGGGGGAGAGATGGGAGAGCGGGTGACCACGGGGACGTGGAGGGTGGATCCGGCCAAGTTCGGATCCTTCGTCGAGGAGTGGGCCGCCTTCGCAGAGTGGGCGAGCTCCATGCCCGGCGCGGGTACCCTGCGCCTCGGGCGCGACGCGGGCGACTCGATGCGGTTCGTCAGCTACGCGGCGTGGGAAAGCGAGGGCTCGGTGCGGACTTGGAAAGCCTCGCCCGAATTCCGCGAGAGACTGGCCCGGGTGCTGCAACACGTCGACGATTTCGAGGCCAGCGAGCTGGATGTCGTCGCCACCGGCCACCGGGCAATGAGCAGCTGAGCGACAGAGCAACCGAGCGACAGAGCGACTGAGCAACTGAGCAAATGACACACAACGGTCGAAGCAACGGCCGACCAACTGAGAGGAGATCAACGATGGGACTCCAGATCGGCGACACCGCCCCTGACTTCGAGGCCGACACCACCCAGGGCAAGATCAAGTTCCACGAATGGCTGGGCGACTCGTGGGCCGTCCTGTTCTCGCACCCCAAGGACTTCACCCCGGTGTGCACGACCGAGCTCGGCTACATGGCCAAGCTCAAGCCTGAGTTCGACCGCCGGGGCGTGAAGATCATCGGGCTTTCCGTCGACGCCACCGGCGACCACGAGGCCTGGGCCCAGGACATCGAGGAGACCCAGGGAGCCCGGCCCAACTACCCGATCATCGGCGACGCCGACTTCAACGTGTCCAAGCTCTACGGGATGCTGCCGGCCAGCACCTCGGGCGACGCCAAGAAGAGGACCCCCGCCGACAACCAGACGGTGCGGAACGTGTTCGTGATCGGGCCCGACAAGAAGGTCAAGCTGATCCTCGTCTATCCCATGACGACGGGGCGCAACTTCGACGAGGTGCTGAGGGTGATCGACTCGCTCCAGCTCACCGCCGGCCACCGCGTGGCCACGCCGGTGAACTGGAAGCAGGGCGAGGACGTGATCATCGCCGGCTCCGTCTCCAACGACGAGGCCAAGAAGATCTACGGCAGCTGGAAGGAACCCAAGCCCTACATCCGGATCGTGCCTCAGCCCGACTGACGAGCACGGCACCGGCCCCGACGGCTCGCCGAGGTCGCCATCTGTCTCAGGTGATGCGCACTTCGGAGTCGACCAGCCGGAGCTTGTCGGGGTTGCGGACCAGGCGCACGGTGGTGACCCTGTCACCGTCCAGCTCGAAGGCGGCCACGAAGTCGATCTCGCCGTCGAGGCGGGCCAGGATGCCGGGCTCGCCGTTGACGGTGACGGGCACGACCGACATACGGGCGCGGTAGCGGTGGGCGAGGTTGGTGAGGAAGCGGCCGACGCGCGCGCCCCCCGTCACCGGCCGGCGCGCCGCTCGGCGATTGGCGCCGCCGTCGGTGATGAGGACCACGTCGGGGGCGAGCCGTTTGAGCACCGTGTCCATGTCGCCCAACCACAGGGCCACGAGAAGCTCGTCGACGAGCTGGCGGTCCGCCCCAGCACGGCGCTGACGGGCGCCCAGGAGCCGCCGGCGGGCCCGGCTGGCGATCTGCCTGCAGGCCTCGGGCGACTTGTCGACGGTCGCCGCGATCTCGCGGTAGGACACCGAGAAGACGTCGGCCATCAGGAACACCGCCCGCTCGGTGGGCTCGAGCCGGTCCAGCACGGTGAGAAAGCCCAGGGTCAGCGAGTCGGCCAGCTCGGCCCTCTCGTCCGGGCCGGGCTCGCCCACCACGGGCTCGGGAAGCCAGGGGCCCACGTACTCCTCCCTGGTGCGGGCGCCGGACCTGAGCCAGTCGATGGCCAGGCGGGTGGTGACCGTCGTCAGCCAGGCCTGGGGGCGATCGAGGTCGTCGCCATCGACCGACGACCATCGCAGCCACGCCTCCTGGACGATGTCCTCGGCGTCGGTGAGGCTGCCCAGCATGCGGTAGGCGAGGCCGAGCAGGCGCGGTCGTTCGGCCTCGAACACGTCGCCGGCCGGCCCGGTGCTCAAGCCCAGCGGCCCGCGCTCAGGCCACCAGGGCGGGGGCGCGGCCCATGGCCCGCAGCCCCCGCCTGGCCGCGTCGCTTCCGCTGGCCAGGGAAGCGTCGGCCAGGAGCCCGTCGGGACCGACCCAGTCCCCGGCGACGAGGACGCCGGGTTGCCCGCTGTCCGTCACCGCCGGCCGCCCGGCCAGCCCCCCGGTCGCGGCCCGGGGCTGGGTGCCGCTCACCACCATCCGGGCCAGGAAGCGGCTGGTGACGACGTCGGAGGGAGCCACGCCCAGGCGGGAGACGTGCTCGTCCAGGGTCAGGCGGTCGGCGTCGGCCTCGGTGGCGCCGTAGCGGACGGCGGCCACCAGGGCGTGGCCCTCGGGCGCCTGCCGCGCCGGCGGCGACTGGACCACTCCCAACACGGGCTCGTCCACGTCGAGGAGGTATCCGGGATCGGGCACCCGGCTCACCCCGACGTCCAGGCAGGCGGCGGTGACGGGCGGGCCCAGGTCGGCCCAGCCGGGATCGGCGGGCAACAGGGCCCGGGTGGCGGCCGGCGTCCCCGGGGCCAGGATGACCAGGCGGGCGACCATGGTGCCCCCGGCGGTGCCGACCTCCACCCGGTCGCCGGCGGGTTCGACACCGGACACCTTGACGCCGGTGCGGACCTCCACCCTGCGGGCCAGCCCGTCGACGAGCTGGGCCCAGCCGCCGTGCAGGTAGAGCACGCCGGGACGGGCGCCGATCTGCAGCTGGCGCACGACGGCGTCTGCCGAGAGCTCGTCGACGTCGGCGTTGTAGGTGGTGAGGCGGATGAGGGTGCGGACCACGGCGTCGACGTCGGGGCGCAGCTCATGGCTGTCGAGCCATCCTCGGACCGAGGTTCCGGCCAGCTTGCGGGCCCGAAGCAGGGGCAGCAGCCCCATGAGCCTGGCGAACTGGGCCTTGCCCGCCTTCCCCAGGATCGTCGTGCGCATCAGGCTGGTGGGCCCGACCGGCATCAGGTGCATCTCCCCGCCGGTGAGCATGCGGTAGCGCTCGACGGGCGAGGGGACGCCATCGGGCTCCACGCCCAGCGCCCTCAGCACCTTGGTGCCGGGACCCCCGATGTAGAGGGCGTGCGCTCCCATGTTGAGCACGAAGGAGTCCTTCTCCACCGTCCGGGCCCGGCCCCCGGGCCGGTGCGCCTCCAGCACGACGGTCGAGGCTCCGCCCGCGGCGACGGTGGCGCCCGCGGCCAGGCCGGCCAGTCCGGCGCCCACCACGATCACGTCCCACTGTTTCTCCATGTCCAGTTGACGAGCGAGCAGGGGCGGCCGTGACAGATTTCTCCGCCGCTGCGGGCTGTCCCTTCACGCCGAGGCCTGCGCCAGCCCGGCCCGCAGGAAGTCGCGGGCCGACGCGGCCGGGTCCGCCGACGCCAGCACGTCGGCACGGCGCAGCACCGCTCCGAAGGGCGCGTTCCAGAAGGCCGGGTCCCCCGGGCGGCGCGAGCTCCAGGGGCCGACGTAGGCGTAGGGGTCGGCCTCGTAGGCGTCGCCCGGTGAGAAGCCCAGGTTGACTCCCTCGCCCGAGGCCAGCCCCACGTTGGTGGCGGCGTCGAAGTGCTCAGGCCAGAGCTGGATGGTGGCGGGCGCGGCCTGAGCCGGGAGCTCGGCCACGACCGCGTCGAGCACGCGCCAGCCCAGGTCGTACCAGTGGGCGATGACGGCGAGGGCGCC
>VAXP01000151.1:0-899 GCA_005884125.1 Actinomycetota bacterium
AGATCGACCGGGCCGGTCCTCCCACGCTTGGCCTTGCTCCGGGTGGGGTTTGCATAGCCGCCCGGGTCACCCCAGGCGCTGGTGCGCTCTTACCGCACCGTTTCACCCTTGCCTGAGCGTCCCGGTCACCCGGCACGCCATCGGCGGTCTGCTCTCTGTTGCACTTTCCTGCGGGTCACCCCGACTGGCCGCTAGCCAGCACCCTGCCCTGCGGAGCCCCGACCTTCCTCGACATGGTCGTCGCCATGCCGCGGCCACCCGGCCGGCTCACCGTCACCTGCATTCTCGCGCGCCCGGCGTCCAGGCCGCGCGAGCGATGATGGCCCGCTGTGACGACCGGCCCGGACATTGCCGACCCGCCCGGCCAGGCCCAGGCGCAAGGGCGGGGTCGGCGCCGTGTCCGCCGCATCTTGCCCGGCGTCGCCGCCGCCCTGGTCGTGGCGGCGGGGGCCGTCCTCGCTGTCCTGTACCTGACGCGGGACCGAGGGCCGGCGCCCGGGCCTGCGGCTCACGCCTATCTGACGGCGTGGGCCCGGCGGGACCTGCCGGCCATGAAGGCCCTGGTCGACCGTCCTCCTGCCCAGTTCGACCGCGTCCAGACCGACGTCGCCGCCGCCCTGCAGGTCAGCACCGGCGCTTACGCAGCCTCCAGGGTGAAGCGCCACGGCGACCAGGCCCAGGCCTCCTTCGCGGCAAAGCTCCACCTGGCCGGTCTGGGGGAGTGGGACTACCAGGGCCAGCTCACCCTGCGCCGGCAAGGACGCCACTGGCTCGTGGAGTGGCGCCCGGAGACGGTCCACCCCGCGTTGCACGCGGGGTTGCGCCTCACTCGTGAGCGCACCGTCCCGCCTCGGGCCCCGATCCTGGCCGCCGACGGAACGCCGTTGTCGAGCGCGGGC
>VAXP01000151.1:910-6317 GCA_005884125.1 Actinomycetota bacterium
TGGGCATCTTCCCCGGTCACGTGCAGGACCGCGCCTCCCTGGCCGCGGCCCTGGCGCAGGTGCCGGGCGCCGATGTCGCCCGGGCCATCGCCGGGTTGAGCGCGCCGGGCTTGAAGCCCGACGCCTTCGTCCCGGTGGGCGAGGTGGACGAGGCCCGCTTCGCCCAGCTCCGGCCCTCCCTGGCGCCCGTGCCCGGGATCGTGTTCCGTCGCCACGGGATCAACGCGGCCGCCACGGCTGACCTGGGCGCCCACGGCGTCGGCTCCATAGGCGAGATCACGGCCGAGCTGCTGCCCCGCCTGGGCGAGCGGTACCAGGCCGGTGACCTGGTGGGCCTGAGCGGCCTGGAGGCGGCGGCCGAGCACCAGCTGCGGGGCGCCCCCTCAGGGGAGGTTCACGTTGTCGACGGGACGGGAAAGGTCGTCACCGTCCTGCAACGCTTCGCCGGGGCCGATCCCCAACCCCTTGTCACGACCCTGGACCTGGCCGTGCAGCGCGCCGCCGAGCACGCCCTCGACGGCGTCACCCAGCCCGCCGCCCTGGTGGCCCTGCAGGCGTCCACGGGCGACGTGAAGGCGATCGTGAGCCGGCCCGTCAACATCGCCTTCGACCGGGCCCTGGAAGGGCGCTATCCGCCGGGTTCGACCTTCAAGGTGGTGACCACCGTCGCCCTGCTCGCCAGCGGCGTCACCCCCGACCAGGCCGTGCCCTGCCCGCCTGACGCCGTCGTCGGCGGGAAGAGATTCACCAACTTCGAGGGCGAGGCCGCACCGAGCATCCCCTTCCGACGCGCCTTCGCCATCTCCTGCAACACCGCCTTCGTCGGCCTCGCCTCTCACCTCTCCAACGCCCAGCTCGGGGCGGCCGCGGCCGAATTCGGCTTCGGCACACCCCTGAGCCCGGGCTTGCCCGCGGTCAGCGCCCGGTTTCCCACACCCGTGGACGCGGCCGAGCACGCCGCCGCGTCAATCGGCCAGGGCAGGGTGACTTCCAGCCCCCTGGCCATGGCGACCGTGGCCGCGGCCGCCGACTCCGGCACCTGGCACGCCCCTCACCTCCTGGCCAACCCGGCCGGCGCAGCGACGGCCGGGGCCGCGGGTGGAGGGCCTTCCACCACGGCGGCCGGTGCAGAGCCAGCCACCACGACGGCCGGCGCGGCGCCGCCGCCCCTCGACCCGGCGGTGGTGCAGACCCTGCGCCAGCTAATGGGCGAGGTCGTGGCATCGGGGACGGGGACCCCGGCCCAGGTGCCCGGCGGCCCGCCCGTGGCCGGGAAGACGGGCACGGCGGAGTTCGGCCCCGGCAACCCTCCGGCCACCCACGCCTGGTTCATCGGGTTCCGGGGCGACCTCGCCTTCGCCGTGCTGGTGGAGGGGGGCGGAGTGGGCGGGCGCGTGGCCGCCCCGGTGGCGGCCCGCTTCCTGGCCGGCGTCCACGGCTAACGCCGCAGGCCGCCTGTCAGTGGCCGGGGCCGCCCGGCCAGCGTTTTCCCCCGGGGCGGGCCGGCCTGTGCAAAGGTTGTGGAGAATCACACGCTTGTAATTGTCATACCCCGCTGCGAATCTGGTGCCCATGGCCACCGCCACGCTGGACTCCGCCGCCCTGCGGGTGGCCGCCCTGCTCATGCGCGGAGCCAATGGAGCCGAGCTGAACGATCCCGGCGCGGGGCAGCTCGAGCTCGAGCCCGAGGTCGTGCTCAGGCCACTGGTCCAGGCCCCAGCACCCGCCGACGTGTGGGCCGTGGACGGTGGTCAGGCCCTGGTGGCCGACGCCCGCTGCCTGCAGGTGGTGGTCACCCGGGCCGCCCGGGTCCGGTTCCGGGCCGGGGTCTGCGTCCTGGAGGACGACGGGGAGCTGAGGGCCCATGTGCTGGGTGGAGGCGAGAGCCGGGCCGCCCTCGCCACCCTGGAGCTGGAGGTCCCCCCAGGCACCGCCGTCGACATCAACCTGCTGCGGGACCGGTGGGAGTGGGATCTCGTGGGTCGCTGTGTGGAGGAGGCGGAACCCGGGGCCGTGGTGCTGGTGGACGGCGACCTCCAGCCCGACTGGCGTATCCCCTCCGATGAGATGGCGCGCCTCCTGGACCGGGCCGCAGGCCGTGAGGTGCTCCTCGCGGGCGTGACCAAGCACTCCTCCCTGGCCCGGGGAGGGGCGCCGCTGTTGGGCCAGCTCGAGATCGAAGCCGGCGTGCATCCCGCGCTCGGCCCCCGGGCCCTGTGGTGGGCCAGGCTGGGACGGACCAGACCCGACGTGGGCTACGGGCTCCAGGTGGTGGCCGCCCGGCTCGATCGCGACGCCCGCTTCGCCTTCCGGGTCGACCTGCCCGCCGAGGCCGACCCCGAGCAGGCGCTCGCCGCGGTGGCGGCCGTGTCGGACGACGCCGCCTTCCCCGGCTACCCCTACCCCCTGACCGTGGCCGACCGGCTCGCTGCCTGCCCCCGCTGGCTGAGGGAGGAGGCCTGGCTGGAGGTCGACGACGCCCTCGACCGGGCCGGCGTGCCACCCGAGGTGCGGGAGCGGGCCTTCGCCGACCGCCACCGCCTCATGGAGCGGGCATGATCGCGAACCCGGGCAGGGGGAGGCTGTTCGGCCGCAACGTGCTGGAGGGCACCTTCCGGGCCGCCCCCGATGAGGACCTGTTCCTGGGCGAGCTGCTCGTCGGCGTGGACGAGCCCACCGGGCGGCGCTACCTGTTCCGCATCGTCGACGTCACCTACGGCACCGAGCACCGGGAGCCTGGCTGGGCCGAGCGGGTGGCGGGCACCATGCTGGCCGACGACGCCCGCGGTGAGGCCGGCGTCCACCCGCTCTACGAGCCCGGGCGGCGCACTTACCGGGTGGCCGAGTGCCGCTGCCTGGGGTACCTCACCGCGGACGGGCGGCGCTTCCGCAAGCCCAAGAGCCTGCCCACGCAGTTCTCCCGCGTGGTGGCGCCGGAGCCCACCGACTTCGCCTTCCTGGCCACCCGCATGGGGGACCTGCCCGTGGGCCGCCTGCGCAGCGGGGAGGCCGAGGTCGACTTCGAGGTCGGCATTCCCGGGGCCAGCCTGGCCAGCCACGTCGGCATCTTCGCCACCACGGGCATGGGCAAGTCGAACCTCATGTGCGTGCTGGCCGGGGCGGTGATGACCCGCCAGGGGCGCTACGGCCTCCTGCTGGTCGACCCCCACGGCGAGTACCGCGAGACGCTGGGACGCCACCCCTGGGCCGGGGAGCGGCTTCGCACCTACTCGGCCCGCAGCCTGCCCAACACCTCGACCCTGCGCCTGAGCCTGGGCGAGCTCTCCGTCGACGACCTGCGCACCGCCTACGAGTGGAGCCGGCCCCAGGAGGAGGCGCTCTTCGAGCTCGAACGCCACTACGGCACGGAGGGGCTGTCGTGGCTGGCGACCTTCGCCACGGTCGAGGACCTGCCCGGGTTTCGCGACGTCGAGCTGGGAGGGCGCCTGGCGCTCAACACCCTCCAGGTCGTGCACCGCCGGGCCCGGAGGATCGTGGAGCTGCAGTGCATCGCAACCGACCCCCACGTCTCCGTGGGCGGGGCCGTGCTGCGCGACCTGAGGGAGGGCCGGGTCGTGCTCGTCGACGTGAGCGGCCTGGGCTCGACCGAGGAGGTCCTGGTCGCGTCCTATCTCACCCGCCGCGTGCTCGACGAGTGGTCGACCGCCTACCTGGAGGATCCCGCCCGCCACGACCGCCTCCCGGTCGTGGCCGTGGTGCTGGAGGAGGCCCAGCGGGTGCTGGGGTCGACCAAGGACCGGGAGTCCAACGTCTTCCCCCGTCTGGCCCGGGAAGGGCGCAAGTTCAAGGTCGGGCTGTGCGCCATCACCCAGCAGCCCAAGCTCGTCGACGACGAGCTGCTCAGCCAGTTCAACACGTTCTTCATCCTGGGCCTGGCCGACGAGAAGGACCGCAACATCCTGCGCTCGTCGTCCAAGCAGGACCTCTCGGCCCTGGGCCCCGAGATACAGACCCTCATGCCCGGGGAGTGCCTCGTGGCCAACCTCGAGGCCCCCTTCGCGGTTCCGGCCACCATCCACCTCTACGACGAGGCTCTGGCCTGGACCGCGCCACCTCCCGCCGCCCGCCCCCTTGCCGCGCCCAACGTGGCCGCCCTCGTCGATTGAGGGGTGGCTGAGCCGTGCGGGTGGTGGCCCTGGGAGACGCCCATCTGGGCCGCTCCTATCTCCCCTACACCACCGCGGAGGGGGTGAACCAGCGGGAGCGGGACTTCGAGATCTCCTTCGAGGCGGCCGTGGAGCTCGCGCTGCAGCAGGAGCCCGAGCTCGTCGTGTGGCTGGGCGACGTCTTCGACCATCCCCGGCCCACCTACCGCTCCTTCCGCATCGCCCTGCGGGCCCTGGCCCGGATTCGGGCCCACGGCGTGCCCGCGGTGGTCATCAGCGGCAATCACGACACCCCCCGGCTGCCCGGCAAGGGCAGCCCGTACTCGGCCCTGGCCGACGTGTTTCCCGATGTCCACTTCGCCCACCGGCTGGCGTACGAGCGCGTCGAGCTGCCCGGGCTCGTCGTCCACGCCGTCCCCCAGATGCTCACGGTGGAGGCCACGCTCGAGGCGCTGGACGAGGCCGACCGCAGCCGCAGCCTGGATCGCTGCAACCTCCTCCTGACCCATCCCCGGATCCCCCAGGTCGAGCCCCGCTACGCCGACATCAACGAGATCGAGGTCGACGCCGGCCGCCTGCGCTCGGACTTCGTCCTGCTGGGCCACTACCACTTCCACACCAAGGTGACCAAGGGCATGTGGTACGCCGGCTCCACCGACACCTTCAGCTTCGCCGACGACCCCGACGCGCCCAAAGGCATCGTCGTGCTCGACACCGACAGCGGCGCCGCCCGCCACGTGACCCTGGCCGGCCAGCGCCGGTTGCTCACGCTCCCGTCGGTCCACGCCTGGGGCCTGTCGCCCGCCGACGTCCAAGCGGGCGTGCTCGAGCGGGTGGCGACGATCCCCGAAGGGGCGGTGGCCCGGCTCTACCTGGAGGGTGTGGACCCGGAGGCCTACCGGCTCCTCGACATGGACGCCGTGCGCGAGGCCCATGGCCAGGCGCTGCACTGCAAGCTTGAGCCCCAGTTCTCCAACGTGGCCGCCAACGTCGAGCTCCCCGACCTGGGCAGCATGCCCGCCCGGTGGGACCGGTACCTGGCCGACCAGGACCTCACGGGCTTCGACCGCGACCGCGTGGCCCGGCTCGGTCACGATTACCTGTCTCACGCCGTGGAGGGGGCGGAGTGAGGCTGACCCGCCTCCATCTGCGCAACTACCGGGTCTACGAGGACGCCCTGGACCTGGAGATCCCGCCCGGTCTGGTTGGGATCTACGGAGTGAACGGCGCGGGCAAGAGCGCGCTGTTGGAGTCGGTGCTGTTCGCCCTGTGGGGCCGGG
>VAXP01000091.1:0-23963 GCA_005884125.1 Actinomycetota bacterium
CCATCGACAACGCCAGCGCCGCCGCCCGCACGCGTCTTGGACTCACCGCTCCATTCTGGCCTGAAGGGCGTCCCCATCAAGGGTCAGTCGAACCCGGTTCAGTCGAAGCTGATCAGGTGGTGGTCCCTGCGGCCCTTGCGCAGCACCACGTAGCGCCCGCACAGCAGGTCGGCGGTCCCCAGCCTCCTGGTCTCGTCGTCCTCGACCCGGTTGTTGACCGACGCCCCCCTCTGGCGCACGAGGGTGCGGGCCGCGGACTTGGACGGGGCCAGGCCGGCTTGGACCAGGGCGTCTACCAGGGCCAGCCCCCCCCCCTCCAGGTCGGTGCGGGGCCGGGTGCCGGAGGGAGCGTCGGCGAACACCGCCAGGAGGGTGCGCTCGTCCAGACCGGCGATGTCCTCGGTGAAGAGCACGGCGGCGGCGCGCTCGGCCGCGGCGGCCTCGGCCTCGCCGTGGACCAGGGCCGTCACCTCGCGGGCCAGCACGCGCTGGGCCTCACGGAGCTCGGGCCTGGTGGCTGTCTCCCGCTCCAGCTCCTCTATGCGCTCGATGGGAAGCCAGGTGAAGAAGCGGAGGAACTGGCCCACCTCCCCGTCGTCGGCCCTCACCCAGTACTGGAAGAACCGGTACGGACTCGTGCGCGACGGGTCGAGCCACACCGTTCCCGTCTCCGTCTTGCCGAACTTGGTCCCGTCCGCCTTCAAGATGAGGGGAGAGGTGAGCCCGTAGGCCTGAACCCCCCGCAGCCGGCGTATGAGATCGACCCCCTCTGTGATGTTGCCCCACTGGTCGCTGCCCCCCAGCTGCAGCCGGCAACGGTGGTGCTCGAAGAGGTGGAAGAAGTCGTAGGCCTGGAGGAGCATGTAGCTGAACTCGGTGAACGAGATCCCCTGCTCCCGACCGTGGAGCCGGGTCCGCACCGACTCCTTGCGGATCATCTCGTTCACGGAGAAGTTCTTGCCCACGTCGCGCAGGAACTCGATGAGCGGGTAGGAACGCAGCCATTCCGCGTTGTCGAGCAGCAGGGCCCGACCACCTTGGAAGTCGAGTCCACCTGGCGGCCGATGGCGGCCCGGTTGGCCTCCAGCCGCCCCGGGTCGGGAAGGGCCCGCTCCTCCTCCTTTCCACTGGGGTCCCCGATGAGCCCCGTGCCCCCGCCGACCAGGGCTATGGGGCGGTGGCCCGCCTCCTGCATGCGCCGCAGGTTGCAGAGCTGGAGCAGATTGCCCACGTGGAGGCTGTCGGCGGTGGGGTCGAAACCGATGTAGAGGGTCAGAGAGTCGTGGTCGAGGAGCTTGGGCAGCTCCGGGTCGGTCATCTGGTGGATCAGCCCACGCCGTCGCAGGTCGGCGGACAGCTCCGTCATCTCCACAGGCTGCCATGGACGGGCCGGGCCAATGGGGCAATTCCCGGGAGGGCCGGACGACCCCACTTGTGGCCCCCGTCCGCCATCTTGTAGGCCAGCGAGGCCAGCGCCAGGTCATCGCAGGAGCGAGAGCCATGTATCCCGCCACCCACGCCGCCGCCACCCCCGACAAGCCCGCCCACGTCATGGCCGGGAGCGGGGAGGTAGTGACCTTCGCCCAGCTCGACCAGCGGTCCAACCAGCTGGCCCAGCTCCTCCACCAGCGGGGCCTGCGGACCGGGGACGGCATCTCCGTGCTGATGGAGAACAACGCCCGCTACCTCGAGGTGGCATGGGCGGCCCAGCGCTCGGGCCTGTACTACACGGCCATCAGCTCCCGGCTCACGGCTTCCGAGGTGAGGTACCTGCTGGAGGACAGCGGATCCCAGGCGCTGGTGACGTCGCGCACCCTGGGCGCGGTGGCCACCGACGCGGTGCGCGACCTTCCCGCGCTGCACACCCGCCTCGCGTGCTACGGCGCCGTCGAGGGCTTCGAACCCTACGAGGTGGTGGTGGGGGCACAGCCCACCGCTCCGCTGGCCCAGGAGCTGGAGGGGGCCGACATGCTCTACAGCTCGGGCACGACGGGCCGGCCCAAGGGCATCCGCCGCCCCCTGCCCGGGGCGCCGGCCGGGGCACCCGACCCCGTCACCCTGCTGGCCCAGGGCCTGTACGGGGCGACCCCCGACAGCGTGTACCTGTCCCCCGCCCCCCAGTACCACTCGGCGCCGCTGCGCTTCTCCCTGGCCTTTCAGCGCGTCGGCTGCACCGTGGTGATCATGGAGCACTTCGACCCGCTGGAGTATCTCGCGGCCATCGAGAGACACCGCGTCACCCACACCCAGCTGGTGCCCACCATGTTCGTGCGGCTGCTCAAGCTCTCCGAGGAGGAGCGGCGCGGCTACGACCTGTCCAGCCTCCAGTGCGCCGTCCACGCCGCCGCGCCCTGCCCGGTCCCGGTGAAGCGTCAGATGATCGACTGGTGGGGCCCGGTCATCCACGAGTACTACGCGGGCACGGAAGGGAACGGCTTCACGGCCATAACGTCGGAGGACTGGCTGGCCCACCCCGGGTCGGTGGGCCGGGCCCTGGCGGGAACCGTCCACATCGTCGACGACGACGGCCAGGAGGTGTCCCCGGGAACGCCGGGCACCATCTACTTCGAGGGCGGGGCCCACTTCGAGTACCACAACGACCCGGACAAGACGCGCTCGGCCCGCAACGAGCGGGGTTGGAGCACCATCGGCGACGTCGGGTACCTGGACGAGGAGGGCTATCTCTACCTGACCGACCGCAAGGCCTTCATGATCATCTCGGGAGGGGTGAACATCTATCCCCAGGAGGCCGAGAACGTGCTCGTGACCCATCCCAAGGTGATGGACGTGGCCGTGTTCGGCGTTCCCAACGAGGAGATGGGCGAGGAGGTCAAGGCCGTCGTCCAGCCCGTCGACATGGCCGACGCCGGACCTGAGCTCGAGCGGGAGCTCATCGCCTACTGCAAGAGCCAGCTGGCCTCGCTCAAGTGCCCACGCTCGGTCGACTTCGAGCCCGAGCTACCCCGTCACCCCACGGGCAAGCTCTACAAGCGCCTGCTCAAGGACCGCTACTGGACCGGACGCGAGACGAGCATCGTGTAGGAGGCGGCGCCCGTCGGTGGGCCCAGCCCGCCGGCCGTACGCTCGTGACCGCGATGGCGTCGGCCCTGGCCCCCTTCCCGACCGTGTACGGCGTGAACGGCATGGTGTGCGCCGTGGACCACCTGGCCGCCGAGGCCGGTGTGGCCATGCTGCGGGAGGGCGGGTCGGCCGCCGACGCGGCGGTGGCGGCCAGCGCCGTGCTCGCCGTGACCAGCCAGCACCTGTGCGGCATGGGGGGCGACCTCTTCGCCGTGGTCCACCAGGGCGGACAGGTCAGGGCCCTCAACGCCTCGGGCCCCGCCGGCTCGGGCGCGGACCCGGCCCGGCTCCGGGCCGAGGGGCGCCGGACCATGCCGGCCCGGGGAGACGTGCGCAGCGTCCCCGTCCCGGGCTGCGTCGACGGCTGGGTGGCGTTGCACTCCTCCTGTGGGCGGCTGGCCTTCTCCCGGGTGCTGGAGCCGGCCCGCTCCTACGCCGAGCTCGGCTTCCCCGCCTCGCCCACCCTGGCCGCGTCGGTCCCCGCGGTGGCCGCCCTTCCCGGGGCGGCCGACTACACCCGAGCCGGCACCCTGCGCCCGGGCCAGCTCGTCCATCGTCCGGGCCCGGCCCGGGTGCTGGCCGCCATCGCCACCGGGGGCCGCGAGGCGTTCTACGGCGGCGAGTTCGGCACCGGGCTCGTGGAGCTGGGGGGAGGCGAGTACGTCGAGGCCGACCTGGCCCGGCCCCTGTCGCAATGGGTCGCGCCCCTCTCCGTCGGGGCCTGGGGCCACCGCCTCTGGACCGCGCCGCCCAACTCCCAGGGCTACCTAACCCTGGCGTCGGCCTGGATGGCCTCGGGCCTGGCCCTCCCGGCCGACCCCGACGACCCCGCGTGGGCCCACCTCCTGGTCGAGGCCGCCCGCCAGGCCGCCTTCGACCGGCCCCAGGTCCTCCACGACGGGGCCGACGGCGCCGCCCTCCTGGCTGCCGAACGCCTGGCTCCCAGGCGCTCGGCCATCGATGCCCGGCGGGCCGCGGTGCTGGGCGGGGCCTTCGCGGGCGGAGGCACCGTCGCCGTGGTGGCCGTGGACGGGGACCGCA
The DNA here is from genome assembly GCA_005884125.1 of Actinomycetota bacterium. Classification (GTDB taxonomy): domain Bacteria; phylum Actinomycetota; class Acidimicrobiia; order Acidimicrobiales; family AC-35; genus AC-35. The sequence continues at coordinate 4,123 of VAXP01000091.1, forward strand.
ACGGGGTGGCCATGCTGCAGTCCAACGCCGCGGGGTGGGGTGCCCATCTGGTCGTGCCCGGCGTGGGCATCTTCCTGCACAACCGGGGCGTGGGGTTCAACCTCGAGCCCGGCCACCCGGCCGAGTACGGTCCCGGCCGCCGCCCTCCCCACACCCTGGCGCCCGCCGTCGTCACCCGGTCCGACGGGTCGCTCCACACCGTGGCCGCCACCATGGGCGGCGACAGCCAGCCCCAGGTGCTGCTCCAGCTCCTGGCCCGGACCCTGCAGGTGGGTCAGGCCCCGGGCTCGGCCATGGCCGCGGCGCTGAGCACCCGGGTCACGGCCGAAGACGACGAGCTGGCGACCATCGGCTTCCAGACGTGGCGCGCTGGCGGAGACGTCATGGTGCGGATGGAGGGCCACGCCCCGGACGGCTGGGTCACGGGCCTGGCGGCCCGGGGCCACCACGTCGAGCCGGCGGAGGAGTTCGACCACGGCTTCGGTCACGCCCAGCTCATCACCGTCGCCGGCGATCACCTCGCGGGCGCTTCCGACCCCCGGGCCCGGGGCGGGGCGGCGACGTCGTGGTGAGCTCCCGGCGCCCCCCGGGGGCCTGGGCGGGGCGAGGGCTGGCGGCGCTGGTGGCCGCCTGCCTGGTCCCGGCCTGCACAAGCGGCGTCCACACCGCGGGCGCACCGGCCGCGGCGCCGCTAGCCCCGGGCACCCCCGCCGGTGTACGGGCCGGGCCCCCCGGTGACGCCTTCTACCAGCCCCCGTCGCCCCTGCCGCCGGGCAAGCCGGGAACGGTGATCTGGGCCACGCCCATCGGGGGACCCGGTGATTCGGTGGGCTTCAAGGGTGGCGGCCACGGTGTGGAGCGACCCGTCGGACCGGGTGACGACGGCGGGCGCCAGGGTGTGGGGAGGGCGGCGGCCGGGACCGTACTCGGCCGGGTGGCCGGGCTCGACGGCCGCTGCGCCCCCTCGAAGTCCAACGGGGCCGGCGAGGCCGCAGAGGTGGCCGCCCGACTCGTCCCCAGGGGCTTCGTCGTCACCGCCACCGACTACGAGGGCCTGGGCACCCCTGGGGTCCACCCGTGGGTGGTGGGCCAGAGCGAGGGGCGCGCCGTCCTCGACTCCATTCGGGCGGCCCGGCAGCTGACCGCCGACCCTGCGGGCCAGGCGGTGGTGTGGGGACATTCGCAGGGCGGCGGGGCGGCCCTGTTCGCGGCCGAGCTGGCCCCCACCTACGGCGCCGGCGCCGGCGTGGTCGGCGCCGTGGCCGGCGCCCCCGCCGTGGAGCTGAAGCTCCTGGCCGTGGGCCTGCGCACCAGCCCCTTCTTCGGCTACGTGATCATGGCCGCGGCCGGGTTCCACGCCGCCTACCCGGAGCTGGACCTCAGCCAGGTGCTCACGGCCAAGGGACTGCGCCTCCGGGGCGCCAACCCCGACGACTACCTGAAGGCCGACCCCGGGACGGTCGAGCCCTTCGCCACCTTCCTCGAGGAGAACACGCCCGGCAACATCGCGACGACGGTGCCGATCTTCGTGTACCACGGCGACCAGGACGAGCAGATCCCCGTCGTCGCCAGCCTGCTGCTGCTCCAGCGCGTGTGCCGCGTGGGGGGGTTCACCGTGCTGCGCCGCACCTACGCGGGCGCCTCGCACGTCGGGGTGATCGCCGCCGCCACGGCCGACATCGACCGTTGGATCTCCGACCGCCTGGCGGGCACCCCGCCCCCCACCACCGCCTGCCCCCGCTAGAGCTACATCTCGTCTTCGCGGACCACGTCCAGGTTGCGGAAGGTGGGCGGCCCGTCGCACAGCTTGGCCAGGCGCTCGGCGAACTCCGCCGTCTCGGGGCGGTTCGAGTTCTCCATGGCCTTCTCGTAGGAAGGGAACTCGACGATCTGGATGTAGGTGTCCTTCCCCTCCCGGTCGCGGCCCTCCAGGGCCCGCTCCGCGGTGCGGAACCCCTCGCTCTGCTCCATCCACTCGTCCACCAGGGCGTTGAACTCGTCCAGGCGGCTGGTGCGGAACTCGATCAGCTGCACGAACCTCATGTGCCCCCCTTGTTTGAGAGACCCAAGCGTACGCCCGATCAGCCCTCGTGGCTTGCCGTCCAGCCCACTAGCTCGTCGGGCCCCCGGGTGTTGACTACCACGGCCGGGTCGCCGCCGCACTCGACCACCCGCGCGCACCCCCGCCACTGCCACTCCAGCTGTCCGGGAGCGTGGGCGTCGGTGTCCACGGCGAGCTTGCATCCCGCCTCAAGGGCCTGGCGCAGCAGGCGCCGTGGGGGGTCGAGACGCTCGGGCCGGCTGTTGACCTCGATGGCCTTGTCCAGGCGGGCCGCGGTGGCGAACACGGCTTCGGGATCGAAGCTCGACTCGGGCCGGCCCCGACCCACGACGATACGGCCCGTGCAGTGGCCCAGGATGTCGACGTGGGGATTGGACAACGCCGTCACCATGCGGGCCGTCATGGCCCTCTCCTCCATGCGCAGGCCGGAGTGCACGCTGGCCACGACGACCTCCAGCCTGCTCAACAGGTCGTCCTCCTGGTCCAGGCGGCCGTCGTCCAGGATGTCGACCTCGATGCCGGTGAGGACGCGGAACGGGGCCAGGCGCTGGTTGAGCTCGGCCACCACGTCGAGCTGGGCGCGGAGGCGGTCGGCCGACAACCCGCTGGCCACGGTGAGGCGGGGCGAGTGGTCGGTGAGGGCCACGTACTCGTGGCCCAGGGCCCGGGCCGCGCCGGCCATGGCCTCGATGCTGCTGCCCCCGTCGGACCAGTCCGAGTGGGTGTGGCAGTCCCCCCGCAGTAGGGCCCGGAGGCTGTCGCCGGCGCCATCGCGGGCCTCGGTGTCCCCCTCCAGGTGGCGCAGGTAGGCCGGGGTCTCGCCCGCCAGGGCCTGGAGCACCACCCGCTCGGTGGTCTCGCCGATGCCGGGCAGGCTGCGCAGCCTGCCCGTGCGGGCCAGCTCCCCCACCTCCTCGGGGGCCACGGACGCCAGCGTGGCCGCGGCCGTGCGGAAGGCCCTCACCCGGTAGGTGGGCTGCTGGTCCCGCTCCAACAGATAGGCGATGCGCCCCAGGGCCTCCACGGGGTCGAGGCCGTCGCCGTCGCCGGCCGACCCCGCCCGCCCCGGCTCAGTCTCCCCCGCCACCCTGGCTGCCGCTGTCGTTGCCCTTCCCGTGGCCCTTGCCCCGGCCGTTGCCGCCTACGGACAGGGTCGTGGGCGGAGCCGGGGGCTCGAGGGTCACCCCCGGGACCTGGACCAGCACCCGCATGGCGTCCCCCACCGCGGGCGCGGCCAGCTCCCGGCCGGCCTGCCACGACTCGACGTCGGCGACCAGGGCCTGGGCCTCCACCGCGCCTCCCCCACCCTCGATGGCCGCGGCCACCTCGTCCAGCCTCCTCGCCGTCTCCGGGCCCTGCGGGCCGGCCCCGGGCCCGTAGGCCCGCACCCTGGATGCCGCGTTCCGCAGCTCGAGGCTCAGCGCCGGGGTGGCCCGCCCGCCCGATCCGGCCCGGCCCCGGCCGGCGGTGAGGACCAGGGACGCGGCCATCACCAGGACGGCGGCGGACAGGGCGGCGGCGAACACCCTCCAGAGGCGGCGGCGGGGCCCACCCCGCTGGCCGCCGGCCCCGGCCACGACCACGCCGGGCGGGGCGATGTGGGTGTCGGCCCGGTCGTGGACCGTGGCCCCGCCCGCGCCCTCGACGCCGCCGGCGCCGGCCAGCAGGTCGTGCCTGTCCGTGCTCACCAGGGTGGCGTCCGCCCCCACCTCGGTGGGCGGGCGCCAGGTGGCGCTGGCCTCGGGCCGGGGGCCCAGGGCCCGGGCCATGGCCTCGGCCGTCGGGAAGCGGTCGGCCGGACGGCGGGAGACGGCCCGCTCCACGGCCTGGCACAAGCCGGCAGACACGTCGGGGCGCAGGTGGCGGAGGGAGAGGGGGACGCCCCCCTGGATGGCGGCGGCCACCGCCGCGGGCGTGGTCCCGGGGAAGGGCTTGGTGGCGGCCAGGCACTCGAAGAGCACGGCGCCCAGGGCCCAGATGTCCGACCGGGGGGTGGCGGGCTCTCCGTCCAGGGTCTCCGGGGCCAGATAGGCGGGCGTGCCCACCAGGGCGGTGGCGGCGGTGACCTCGGCAGGGCCGGAGGCGAAGGCCTCCAGGCTCTTGGCGATGCCGAAGTCGGCGACCTTGGCCCGCCCGTCGGCGCCCATGAGTATGTTCCCCGGCTTCACGTCCCGGTGCACCAGGCCGGCGGCGTGCGCCGCGGCCAGGGCGGCGAGGACGTCGTGGGCCACCCCCAAGAGCCAGGTCTGGTCGGCCGGCCCCCGCCGGATGCGGTCGGCCAGGGTCTCCCCGGGCAGGCGCTCCATCACCATGAAGGGCCGGCCCCGGTCCTCGCCGGTGTCGAACACGGCCACCGCGTTGGGGTGGGAGAGCCGGGCCGCGGAGCGGGCCTCCTCCTCGAACAGGCGTCGCACCCCGGGCTGTGCCGCCATGTCCGGGCGCAGGAGCTTGACGGCCACCGGGCGTTGCAGGCGCAGGTCCAGGCCCTCGTAGACGTTGGCCATTCCGCCGCGCCCGAGCAGCCCCCCGACGCGGTAGCGCCCGGCCAGCAACTCGTCGTCGAGCGTGCCTGTGTCCACCAAGCGGAATTACCCCCGCAGCGGCGCTACCTACCCTCGGGAAGGGCCGGTCGCCTTCTGGGCGACCCTATCCGCTGGCGGGCACGGGGGCCGGGCAGGCCCGGGGGCCCCGGCCTGAGCGCTAGAGCTCGAGGGCCTCGCTCAGAACGGCGTGCTCGTCCATGAGCGACGCCGACCCGTCCCGGCAGACGTAGGTGACGGGATTGCCCCGGTCGCACCACCCCGTGAGCAGGCGGGTGCGGTCGCCGGCGGTGGCCTCGTCCGCGAAGCGGTAGGTCAGGCTCCCGCAGACGCTGTCGGCGGAGCCGTAGACGTCCACACGCACCTCCATGCCGTCGCGCTCGACGGCGAAGATGCGCAGGCCCTGGATGACCTCGATGTCGGGAGCTGCCATGGCACCGACTGATCGACACGGAGGCGCCCGAGCTGAGCCATTCGCCCACGTTTGCCGCCCCACCGGTGGCGGTGGTCAGCGGGGCAGGCGCAGCGTGTAGCCCACCCCCCGCACGGTGTGGATGAGGGGTGGCTCGAAGCGGTCGATCTTCTTGCGCAGGTAGCTCACGTAGGTCTCGACGATGTTGCCGTCCCCCCCGAAGTCGTAGCTCCAGACGTGGTCCAGGATCTGGGTCTTGGAGAGGACCCGGCGGGCGTTGGTCAGCAGGAAGCGCAGCAGGTTGAACTCGGTGGCGGTGAGCTCGATGGGGGTGCCGTGGCGCCAGACCTCGTAGGTGTCCTCGTCCATCACCAGGTCGGCGAACTCGAGGCGGCCGGGGACGCCGACCCCCGCCCCCGTGCGCCGCAGGACGGCCCGGATCCGGGCCACCAGCTCTTCCAGGCTGAAGGGCTTGGTGACGTAGTCGTCGCCGCCCACCGTCAAGCCCGTCACCTTGTCCTCGGTGGCGTCCCTGGCCGTGAGGAACAGCACCGGGACGTGGGCCCCGTCCATCCTCAGCCGGCGGCAGACCTCCAGGCCCTCCATGTCCGGGAGCATGACGTCGAGCACGAGCAGGTCGTGGCGGGTGCCCGCGGCCGCGGCCAGGGCGTCCCGCCCGGTCCCGACGACCTGGACCTCGAAGCCCTCGTAGCGCAGGGCCGCGGACACCAGGTCGGCGATGTAGGGGTCGTCGTCCACGACCAGTATCCGCCGCCCCTGATCCGACACGCCCCGATCCTGGCAAGCAGCCCTGTGCTTTGCCTGAGAGAGGTGTGAACAGACACTGTTTGGCGGGCCCCGGACCTGCCCCCCGCCGCCCCTGCAGGCGAGAATGGCGCCGGACCCACCGACAGCGCCACGGGCCCGACGGCCCGGCGGGAAGGAGACGAATGAGGACGCGGACGATCGAGCTGGCCACCGAGGACGGCCCCATGGCCCTGTACGAGGCGCAGCCCGAGCCGGGCGAGGACTCCGGCGCCGCCGTCGTCGTGATCCAGGAGGCCTTCGGTGTGAACGCGCACATCGAGGACGTGACCCGCCGCCTGGCCGGCGAGGGCTACCACGCCGTCGCGCCCCATCTGTTCCACCGGGCGGGCGGAGGGACCGCCCCCTACGACGACTTCTCCAAGGTCATGCCCCTCTTCGCCAACCTCGACGACCGCGCCCTTCTGGTCGACGTGGACGCCACCCTGGCCCATCTCCGGGAGGCGGGACGCGAGGACGGGCGCACGGGCATCGTGGGCTTCTGCATGGGGGGACGGGTGGTGTTCCTCGTCTGCCTGGAGCGGGCCCTGGGCGCGGGCGTGACCTTCTACGGCGGGGGGATCGTGACCGGGCGCTTCCCCCAGTTCCCGACCCTGATCGACAGGGCCGCCCAGCTGCGCACGCCCTGGCTCGGGCTCTTCGGCGACCAGGACGAGTCCATCCCGGTGGAGGACGTGGAGCGCCTGCGGGCCACCCTGGGCTCGGCCTCCGTCGATTGGGACATCGTGCGCTATCCCGACGCCGGCCACGGCTTCCACTGCGACGCCCGGCCCGGGCACCACAACCCCGAGGCCGCGGCCGACGCCTGGAGCCGGACCCTGTCCTGGTTCGCCAAGCACCTCCAGGCCTGATCGCCGGGGCGGCTCCCGACCGGCCCTGACCTACCTCGCACCTGGATCACAGCCAACCCACAGCCTGCCCGGTGATACTCGGGTCGGGAGGGCAGAGCCATCACCAGTACGACGTCAAACGCGACCGGTCGCATCCTGGTGGTCGACGACGAACCGTCGATCACGGACGCGGTGGGCACGGCCCTGCGCTACGAGGGCTTCGAGGTCAAGCTCGCGGCCACAGGCCGCGAGGCGCTGAAGGCCGCCACCAACTTCCGCCCCGATCTGATAGTGCTCGACGTGATGCTGCCCGACGTGGACGGCCTCGAGGTCACCCGCAGGCTGCGCATGGACGGCCTCGGGACCCCGGTGCTGTTCCTCACGGCCAGGGACGCCACCGAGGACAAGATCAGCGGGCTGAGCGTGGGCGCCGACGACTACGTCACCAAGCCCTTCAGCCTGGCCGAGGTCATAGCCCGGGTGCGGGCCATCCTGCGTCGCAGCAAGGCCGCCACCAACGACACCTCGGTGCTGCGCTTCGCCGACCTGGTCATGGACGAGGACACCTACGAGGTGTGGCGGGGCGGCGTGCCCATCCACCTCACCGCCACTGAGTTCAACCTGCTCCGCTTCTTCCTCCTCAACCCCAGACGGGTGCTGTCCAAGGCGCAGATCCTGGACAACGTCTGGGACTACGACTTCAGCGGCGACGACAACGTCGTGGAGACCTACGTGAGCTACCTGCGCAAGAAGCTCGACCGTCTGGGCCCCCCGCTCATCCACACCATCCGGCTCGTCGGCTACAGCCTGCGTACGCCGGCGGAGTAGGCGGTGTCTCTGCGGGGCCGGCTCCTCGCCGCCTCGCTCGCCCTGGTGGCGGCCGGGCTGTCGGTGGCCGGCGTGGCCACCTACTCGTCGTTGCGCTCCTTCCTCTATGGACGCGTCGACACACAGCTCACGGCGACCCACCGCAGCGTCGAGCAGGTGCTGTCGTCGCCCAACGGCCGCTTCATCGAGGGCGCGCTGCAGCAGCTCGGCGCCGTCGCCGCCGGCGTGTTCGTCGAGGTCAGGGACGCGTCGGGAGCGGTGGTCCTCACCGCGGAGCAACCGCCCCACGAGGGCGCGGCCGTGGCGCCCGCCCTCCCCTCCCGCCTGCCCAGCCCGGCGGGCCCGCCGGGCAAGGGCGCGGCCGAGCCCGCCGCCTTCCTCTCCACGGCCGCGGCCGGAGGCTCCGGCCCGGGCTACCGGGTGCGGGTGTCGCCGCTGGAGGGTGGCGGAACGCTGATCGTCGCCCTTCCCCTGGGCGACACGCGGGCGACGTTGCACCGTCTGCTCCTGGTGGAGCTGCTCGTCGGGCTCGGCGTGATCGCCGCCGCCGCGGCGAGCGGGGCGTGGCTGGTGCGCCTGGGGTTGCGCCCGCTGCGGGACATCGAGGAGACGGCGGAGACGATCGCCGAGGGCACCCTGACCGAGCGCCTGCCCAGCGGGAACGAACGCACCGAGGTGGGCCGGCTGGCCCGGGCCCTCAACGTGATGCTGGCCCGTCTCGAGACCGCCTTCGCCGCGAGACGAGAGTCGGAGGAGACCCTGCGCCGCTTCGTGTCCGACGCCTCCCACGAGCTGCGCACCCCGGTGGCGGCCATCCGGGCGTACGCCGAGCTCTACCGGCGGGGCGCCCACCGCCGGCCCGAGGACCTGCCCCGGGTCATGGAGCGAATCGAGCACGAGGCGTCCCGGGTGGGGCTGCTGGTGGAGGACCTGCTCCTGCTGAGCCGGCTCGACCAGGGCCGGCCCCTGGCCCAGGCCCCCGTCGACCTGGGCGCGGTGGCCGCCGACGCCGTCCACGCGGCCCGGGCCGTGGACCCCGAGCGCCACGTCAGCCTGCGGGTGGACGGCTCGGTCGAGGTGCTGGGTGACCGCGACCGGCTCCGCCAGGTGGTCGACAACCTTCTGGCCAACGTGCGCACCCACACCCCTGCGGCCGCGCCTGCGGCGGTGACCGTGGGCACCGACGGGGGCCACGCCGTGCTCGAGGTGGCCGACCAGGGGCCGGGGGTGCCCGCCCACGAGGCGGCCCGGGTCTTCGAGCGCTTCTACCGGGCCGACCCGTCCCGGGCCCGGGACCGGGGCGGCGCAGGCCTGGGCCTGTCCATCGTGGCCGCCATAGCCACGGCCCACGGGGGCCGGGCCGCGGTGTCGACCCGGCCCCAGGGCGGGGCCCTCTTCCGCATCGAGCTGCCCCTCCTGGAGGCGCCCGTGGGCAGGCCCGGAGACGCCGCCCTCCCCACCCGCCCGGAGGCACAGCCCGTGTCCCAGGCCCGCGGGTCGGGTCCCGACACCGAGACCTGAGGGGCCGGCGCCACTCTGCTCGGGCTGACAGGACGTACACAGCGAGGGTCCAGCTCGCCCACCCAGCCTCGTCCGAGCGCCGAGAGCACCGGCGCCGAGCGGCTACGACACCAGGGGGAACCACCAATGGCCCAGGGAACGGACTCGCACCCGACGACCGGGCGGCGCTGGCTTCCCACATCCCGGCGGGGCAGGGTCCTGGCCGGTGTGGCGGCCGCCGCGGTGGTGCTGGCCGGGGGGTTTGCCGCCGTCTACGTGCTGTTCTTCACGCCCGAGAGCAAGCCCCGGCTGACCCTGGGCACGGCCCCGTCGGACTCGGCGTCGAGCCAGGCCCCGGCGTCGGGAACCCTCGCGGGGCGCTGGGTGGTGGCTTCGGGGTCGGTGGCCGGATACCGGGTGCGCGAGCAGCTCGGCTTCCTGCCCGCCCCCGACGACGCCGTGGGGCGCACCAGCGCCATCACGGGCGGCTTCGCCGTGGACGGCGCCGCCTCGGGCTCCACCTTCAGCGTTCGCGACGTCAGCCTCACCGCCGACCTGACCAAGCTGCAGAGCGACGACGGCCGCCGCGACCGCCGCTTGGCCGGCATCGGGCTGCAGACGGCGCAGTTCCCCACCGCCTCCTTCGCGGCCTCGGGTCCCATCGCCATCCCGCCCTCCGCCGTGTCGGGAGCCACGGAGACGGTGCCCGCCACCGGCCAGCTCACCATCCACGGGGTCACCAAGGCCGTCACCATTCCCCTCCAGGTCAGGCGGGACGCCGGCCAGATCGACATCGCGGGCTCGCTGCGGTTCCCGTTCAGCCAGTTCGGCATGACCGCGCCCAGCGTGGGAGGATTCGTCACCGTGCAGTCCGATCCGACGCTGGAGTTCCGCGTCCTCTTCCAGCACACCTGACGATCCGAACGCCGTCAGATCGGGGCACGCCGGTACCGGTCAGCGTCTAGAGTCGGACCACGACGAACGCCACCACCCGAGCAGCCGAGGTCAGGGCGCAGGGAGCCGTCGACCACGTCGACGAGCAGGTGCTCCAGGTCTTCGCCCTGGTGCGCGAGGCCCTGGCCGGCGCCACCGAGGCCTTCCTGACCGGCGATCGCGACGCGGCGCGCGCCCTGGCCGCTCGCGACCACCTGATCGACGCCCTCCACCGCGACCTCGAGGTCGTGGTGATCGAAGAGCTGATGCAGAGCGCCACCGCGACCGCCCACCGCAAGCACCTGCTGGTGTCGGTGCTGCGCATCCTGCCCGAGCTCGAGCGCAGCGGGGACCTGGCCGAGCACATCGCCACCCAGGCCGCCCAGGGTCTGGCCCGCTGGCTCACCCCCCGGGCACTGAGCCTGGTGGCCGAGATGGGCCGCGTCGGGGTGGAGATGTGGGACATCGCCAGCGCGGCCTACGCCACCCGCGACTCCTCCGCCGCCGACCGCCTCCGCGCTCGTGACGACGAGATCGACGACCTTCACGTCAGCCTGACGGCCGAGCTGGCGGCCGGGAACGTCTCCATCCCCGTGGCCATCGAGATGGGCCTGGTGGCTCGTTACTTCGAGCGACTGGGCGACCACGCCGTCAACGTGGCCCGCCAGCTCGTGCGCCTCCAGAACGTCTGACGCCCCGCCTCAGCCGCCTGCGGCGACGGCCGCGCCCACCGCGCCCGACAGGTCGCCCAGCGCCGAGGGCAGGACGTCGGGCGACCTTCCCACCGCGAAGACGTGGGGCCGCATGGCCTCCTCGACCCGCTCGACGAACGGGGGCCCGAGCTTGTCGGGCAACCCCCCGCCCACGATCACGGCCTCCACGTCGAGCAGGTTCTGGGCCGAGGCGATGCCCGCGCCCAGGGCCTGCACGGCCTCCTCGACCAGCGCGGTGGTGAGCGCGTCACCCTTCTTCAGGGCCTGGGCGATGACCCCGCTGGTGACCCGCCCCGACTTCTCCCGCTCCATGATCTGGAACAGCACCGTGTGCTGGCCCCCGGAGTGGCGCTTGCGGGCCCGGGCCTCGATGCCCACCCGTCCCGCGTAGGCCTCCAGACAGCCCCGGCGCCCGCACGGGCAGCGCCGCCCACCGAGGCGCACCACGGTGTGGCCGATCTCGCCCGCCGTGCCCCGGCCCCGGCGCAGCTCGCCTCCGAGCACGATGCCCCCGCCCACGCCCGTGCCCACGAACACGCACAACAGGTCCGAGTAGGGCCGTCCCGCGCCCCGCTTGTGCTCCCCGAGCGTCGCCATGCGCACGTCGTTGTCGAGCACGACGGGAGGTCCGCCGACCGCACGCGACAGCTCAGGGCCCAGCTCCACCACGTCGGTGAAGCCGCGGATGTTGGCCGCGGCCCGTACCGTCCCGGCCTGGACGTCGACCTGGCCCGGCGTTCCCACGCCGATGGCCCGCAGCGCCCCCACCGTGGTCCGGGCCGCCGCCAGCACCTCGCGCACGGACTCGGCCAGGGCCGACAGCACGTCGGCCGCGCCCGTCTGGGGCGTGGGCCGGCGGGCATCTCCCACGACCTCGCCCTGGCGCACGGCCACGGCCTGGATCTTGGTGCCGCCCAGGTCGACGCCCGCGGTGACGTCCGTCATGGCGCCGACAGTACGGGTCCGCCGGTCACGACGGGGCGGGCAGGTAGCGAGCGGTGGCCGGTGCCCCGTCCCGGGCACTCTCCAGAACCCAGACCGATCCCTTGGCCGAAGGGGGCTGGGCCGGGACGGGGCCCGCCAGCGAGCGAAGGGCATCGAGCACCACATCGCCGTGGGTGCAGGCGACCACCCAGCCCTCCAGGTCGAGCAGCTCGGCCAGAAGGGACACCGCGGCCTGGCCCCGGCCCTCCTCGAGCTCGTCCACCTCCTCCACCTTGAGCGCCAGCTTGCCGGCCAGGGGCTCGACGGTCTGGATGCAGCGCACGAAGGGGCTGGACAGGATGCGGCCGGGACCGAAGGGCTTCAGCACGGCCACCAGGTCCTGGGCCTGAGTGGCCCCCTTCTTGGTCAGGGGGCGCAGGCGGTCATCCCCCTTCCACTTGGACCGGCTGCCGGCCCGGGCGTGGCGCACCAGGAGGAGGGGCACGCCTGCAGTCTTGCAAGCCGGCCGGTGGGACCGGTGGCTACTGCTGCGGGAGCACGCCGGCCAGGGCGTCGAGCACGACCCGGTCGCGGTCGTAGGTGAGGGCCTCCCGGGCCGAGGCCAGGTCCTTCCACACGGCCCGGTCGATCTCCTCGGTGGGCGCCAGCCTGCCCCCGTTGGACCGCATGGCCCAGTAGCGCACCAGCTTGGGGCGCCCGTTCCGGTCCCGGTACTCGGTGCTGGGCAGCTCGGGCCCGACCTCGGGCTTGAGCCCGGTCTCCTCCTCCACCTCCCGCACGGCGCAGGCCAGGTCGTCCTCCCCGGGCAGGGGCTTGCCCTTGGGGAGCGACCAGTCGTCGTAGGCGGGACGGTGCACGAGGACGACCTCGAGGCCACCGCGCCCGAGGCGCCAGACCACCCCACCCGAGGCCCGCACCCTCGGCTCCTTCACCGCATCCAGGACCGCAGCTTCTTGCCGGCCGCCTTCTCCCACACCGCCCGCCAGCGGTCCCGGAGGGACGCGGCGTCAGCCCGCTCCTGGGCCAGGATCTCCCCGGCCACCAGAGCCCGGGTCGGGTGGCGGCCGGCGGCGGTCCGCAGCCACTCCTGCGCCACCACCGCGTCGTGGAGGTCGCCGAGCACGCCCTGCAGCCCGGCCACGGCCTCGGCGAAACGGGTCGCGGCCCGGCCGGCCACAGGGGCCACCGCCTCGGCCGCGTAGCGGGCGCGCTTGGCCAGCACCCGGACGTGGTGCAGCTCGACGTCACCGGGCTGGGAGGGCAGCTCATCGACGGCCCGGGCCAGGCGTCTCCACGGCTTGCGGACCTGACGGGGCAGCGCCGCGCCCGCCGGCAGGGCGGCCGCCTCGGTGAACGGGGGGTCGTTGGCCCCCTGCACCAGCGTCTCGACCAGGGTGAGGTACCTGCGGCTGCGCAGGACGCCCAGGAGAGCGTCGCGGGCCTGGCCCAGCTCGGCGTCCAGCTTGGCCAGCAGGCCCTGGGCCGCGGGGCCGTCCTGGACCGGGAGCTGGACCACCCGCCGGCGGAGCCTGTCCATGAGCACATCGCCGTCGCGCACGCCGCCCAGGGCACCGGCGACCCAGCGCAGCTCGTCGCGCGTCGCGGTGACCCAGGACTGGTCGAGCACGGTGCGGAACGTGCGCAGGTCCGACCTGAGCCGGCGGGTGGCGACGCGCGCCTGGTGGACCGCCTCCGGGTCGGCCCCGATGCGCACGCCGGGGTCGTGTCGCATGAGACGCTCGACCCCCGCGGCGATGGCGGCCCGGACGACGTCGCCCACCACCGGGTCGGCCGGGAGGGGACGGGCCTCTACCTCGGGGGGGGCCAGGGCCGCGTCACCCATCACCCGCACCGCCTTGGGCAGGGGCCGGCCCTTGGCCACGTCCGCGCCCGCGCCCTTCAGGACCCGAACGACGGCTGGGAGCAGGCGCTTGGGCGCGCCGTCGCGCAGCTCGACCTCGATCTCCCGGAAGGCGGAGGTTGTCCGCGAGCCCTGGAGGGCCGTGACCTCGTCGTCGTCGACCTCGGCCACCTCCCGGCCCTCCCCGTCGAGGAGGGCGAGCCGGCGCCGCACCGTCCTGAGCTCGGCCACCGGGACCAGAGGGGCGCCCCGCAGGTGGACCTGGACCAGGTCCGAGAGCGTCTCGGGAATGGTGCCGGGCTCCCCCGGGACCTCCAGCTCGGTGCGGCTCAGGGCCGGGCCCACCCCGTTCCCTTCGGGGAGCTTGAGGGTCCACAGGCCCTTGTCCTCGCCCTCGACGCGGTAGCGCAGGGTGATGCCCGAGCGGGCCAGGCGCAGGTCGGCCGTGTCGTGGTAGGTGGCGTCGAGGGTGGCGACGTCGACGGGACCGGGCTTGACGCCCTCGAGCACCCCGTCGAGATCGGGCAGCACGAAGGTGGGTTCTGCGTCGAGCTTGACCTCCCGCTCGACGGGCGCAGTCATCGGGGCAGGCTTATGAGCGACTCCGGGTCGCGGCGACGGCGAGCCCGTTCCACCGCGGCATCCTGGAGGGCGCGGAAGGTGCTCACCCCCTCCGCCGAGGGCACCCTCTCCCAGGTGCCGCCGGCGCCCAGCTCCCAGGCCTGGGTGTCGTCGGCCAGGTTGACGGCCAGGACCTCGTCGAGGCGGGACATGAGATCGGGCTGCTCCACCGGCGTCAGCACCTCGATCCTGCGGTCGAGGTTGCGCTGCCACATGTCGGCCGAGCCGATGAAGAACCGGGCCGGACGGCGCCGCGTCCCTCCGAACTTGAAGATGCGCGAGTGCTCGAGGTAGCGACCCACGATGGAACGCACCCTGATGTGGTCGGACATCCCGGGTACGCCCGGGCGCAGGCAGCAGATGCCCCGCACGACCAGGTCGATGTCCACACCGGCCCGGGACGCCTCGTAGAGGGCGTCGATCACGGCCGGATCGACCAGGTGGTTGACCTTCATGGCGATGCGGCCCTGCCCGGAGGGGGCGCGGGCCTCCTGCTGGATGAGGTCGATGATCGAGCCCCGCAGGTAGGTGGGCGCCACCAGCAGCTTGCGGTAGCCGACGTTGCGGGCGTACCCGGTGAGGAAGTTGAACAGCTCGGTCAGGTCGTCGCCGATGTCCTGGTCCGACGTGAGCAGGCCGAGGTCGGTGTAGAGGCGGGCCGTGCGGGGGTTGTAGTTGCCCGTGCCGATATGGCAGTAGCGGCGTATGCCCTCGTCCTCCTCCCTGACCACCAGCGCCGTCTTGCTGTGGGTCTTCAGCCCCACCACGCCGTACACGACGTGGACGCCGGCCTCCTCCAGGGCCCGGGCCCATCCGATGTTCGCTTCCTCGTCGAAGCGGGCCTTGACCTCCACCAGCACGGCCACCTCCGTGCCCGACTCGGCCGCCTCGATGAGGGACCTGACCACGGGGCTGTCACCCGAGGTCCTGTAGAGGGTCTGCTTGATGGCCAGCACCCGGGGATCGGTGGCGGCCTGCTTGATGAAGGCCTCGACAGAGGTGGTGAAGGAGTCGTAGGGGTGGTGCACAAGCACGTCGCGTTCGGCGAGCACGGCGAAGAGGTCCACGGGCTCGTCATCGGCCGTGGCCAGGCCGGGCTGGGTCATCGGGGTCCAGGCCTCGTCCTTGAGGTCGGGACGGTCGAGCTCGTAGACGGCCCACAGGCCCCGCAGGTCGAGGGGCCCGTCGATGGCGTAGAGGTCGGCCGGCTCCAGCTCCAGCTCCCGCAGGAGCAGCGTGCGCACCTCCTCTGACATCTGGGCGTCCACCTCGAGGCGCACCGCCTTTCCGAAGCGCCGGCGGCGCAGCTCCATCTCCACGGCCACGATGAGGTCGTCGGCCTCGTCCTCGTCCACGATCAGATCGGCGTTGCGGGTCACCCTGAAGGCGTACTGGCGCTCGATCTCCATCCCCCGGAAGAGGGCGGGGAGGTGGGCGGCGATGACCTGCTCCAGGGGCACGAAGCGCTCGCCGTCGGCCATCACCACGAACCGGGGCAGGATGGGCGGCACCTTCACCCGGGCGAACCTGCGCTCCCCGCTGGTGGCGTTGCGCACCATGACGGCCAGGTTCAGGGAGAGGTTGGAGATGTCGGGGAAGGGGTGGGCGGGGTCCACCGACAGGGGCGTGAGCACCGGGAAGATCCACTGCTGGAAGACCTGGACCAGGTAGTCGCGGTCGTCGGCATCCAGCGAGTCCCAGTGGCACAGCCTGATGCCGGCCTCGGCCAGCTGGGGGCTCACGTCGGTGAGGAAGGTCTTGGCCTGGGCCTCGAGGAGGTCCTCGACCTTGTCACGGATGGCCCGGAGCTGCTCGGCCGGGCTGCGCCCGTCGGCGCCGGTGGAGGCGATGCCCGCCTTGACCTGGTCCTTCAGCCCCGCCACCTGCACCTGGAAGAACTCGTCCACGAACTGGCTGAAGATGGCAAGGAACTTCACCCGCTCGAGCAGGGGCACGTCCCGGTCCTGGGCCAGCTCCAGCACGCGCCCGTAGAAGTCGAGCCGGGACAGCTCCCGGTTGAGGTACTCGGGCTCCCCCTCGCCGGCCACGGCAGCGGGGGGCGGACCCGCAGGGGTCTCTGCTGCGCTGCTCGACGCGCTCATGGCGACCTCATGGTGCTCATCGTGGTCCGGAGTCGACTACGGCGTGGGTGAGGGGCCGCAAGCCACGAAGATACCGCGACCCCGTCCGCCGCCCCACGGCGCCGGCCCGCCCGGCGCCGGCCCCGCCGGCTCTAGCCGACGCCGCCGACGATCCCCGCCGTGGTGTCCCTGACCCCGGCGGCACGGTCGGCGGCCACCCGATCGAGCCAGGCGGCCACCCGCTCGTCGCCCGTGCGCTCGGCCCAGGCCTTGGGGATGGCCGGGAATGAGTAGTCATCCGCCAGCGGCGGCCGCTCCGGGGGCCGGCGGGCCAGGGCCCGCTCCACGACAGGGCCCAGGTAGGCGGCCTTGCGGGACTGGCGCCTCTCCTCCCGCTCACGGAACTCGGGCAGGACCTCACGCCCGAAGAGCTCGAGGGACTCCATGATGTCCTCGTGGCGGTTGCGCCCGGCCTGGGACACGAAGACCACCTGGTCGACCTCGGCCTCCTCGTAGCGGCGTAGGAACTCCCGTATCTGGTCGGGCGTCCCCACCGCGCCCCGCAGTCCGCTGGTCCCGTCCTGGGCCAGCTTGGCCCCCAGCCGTCCCTCCTCGGCGGCCGCCGCCACCTGGGGCGAGTAGCCGACCTGGTCCCGGCGCTGCTGGTACTCGGCCCACACGTCGGTCCGGCCCGGGCGGTGGTCGCCGAAGACGTAGTAGTGGCCCAGCGAGTAGCCGAAGAAGTTGGCCCCCTCCAGGCCCCGGGCCACGGCCTGGTCCTCACTGGGAGCGCACATGAACGTGGTGACGCATGCGACGTTGGCGTTGACGGCCAGGCCGATCGGCGTGGCCCGGGCCGCCAGGGTGGCGTGGTAGTCGCCCACCCACTGCCGGGCCTCCTCCGGGTCGATGAAGGCGAAGGTGAGGGCGCCGATGCCCTTCTCCGCGGCCAGGAGGATGGTCTCCCGTCGGGAGCAGGCCACCCACAGCGGGGGATGGGGCGCCTGCACCGGCTTGGGAACGACGTTGCGGGGGGGCATGTCGACGTAGCGACCGCGGTGGCCGCGGAAGGGCGTCTCGGTCATGCACCGCACCGCCACCTCCAGGCCCTCCTGCCACATGGCCCGCTTCTCCGCCGGGTCGATGTTGAAGCCGCCCAGCTCGGCTTCGGAGGAGGACTCGCCGCTGCCGAACTCGACCCGGCCGTGGGAGACCAGGTCGAGGGTGGCGATGCGCTCGGCGACGCGGGCGGGATGGTTGAAGGGTGGGGGCGTCTGCACGATGCCGTGTCCCAGGCGGATGTCGCTGGTGCGCTGGCTGGCGGCGGCCAGGAAGACCTCGGGGGCCGACGAGTGCGAGTACTCCTCCAGGAAGTGGTGCTCCACCTCCCACACCACGTCGATGCCGATGCGGTCGGCCAGCTCCACCTGCTCCAGGGCCTGGTGGAAGAGCTGCTCCTCGCTCCCGTCGTCCCAGGGCCGGGGGAGCTGGTGCTCGTAGAAGATTCCGAACTTCACGGGTTGAAGCGGCAGCGGCCACCGTCGATGACCACCTCGCCCCGCTGCGTCTCGGTGCGGAAGACGGCGTCTCCGCCGTCGACCCACATCGACACCGTCAGCTCGTCGCCCGGGTACACCGGGCGGGAGAAGCGACCCTCCATGGCCAGGAAGCGGGCCGGGTCGCTGCCGCAGAGGGTGTGGAGGAGGGCCCGGCCGGTAAACCCGTAGGTGCAGAGGCCGTGGAGGATGGGTCGCTCGAAGCCGGCCCGCTTGGCGAACTCGGGGTCGGAGTGGAGGGGGTTGCGGTCGCCCGACAGGCGGTAGAGGAGGGCCTGGTCGGGCCGGGTGCCGTAGGTGACGACGTGGTCGGCGGTCCGGTCGGGGGCCGCGTTGCGCCCACCGGAGGGGCCGCGGTCGCCACCCCAGCCCCCCTCGCCCCGCACGAAGATGGAGGAGCGGTTGGTGAAGCGGGGCTCGCCCGTCTTGGCGTCGACGGCCTCGGACCGGGTGGACACCACCGCGCCCGAGCCCTTGTCGAACACGCCCGTGACGGTGGATGTGATGCGCACCGCCCCCTCCACCGGGATCTCGCCGTGCAGCTCGATGGCCTGCTCCCCGTGCACGAGCATGGCCGGGTCGAAGGTCCCGATGTCCGGGAGCCGGCCTCCCGCCCCGGCGATGACGGCGAAGGTGGGCAGCACCCTCTGGCTCACGTCCTGGCTGTTCTCGGTGGTGAGCTCCAGCTCGAAGCCGGTGGGGTCGAGCACCCCCGCTCCCACGCCTAGGGCGTAGAGGAGGCAGTCCTTCGAGGTCCACGACCGTNNNTGCCTACGGCGTCGGGGTTGATGGGCATGCTCTGTCCTTCCGTTCGGTCGCCCCCGGGGGCGAGGCTCAGTTGCGCATGGTCGCGTTGGGCGCGGCCCTGGCGACCAGGTCGGGGACCACGGCGCTCAGCTCCCCCGGCTCCCAGCGGTCGCCCTTGTCCACGGCCGGGCCCCGGTGCCAGCCCTCGGCCACGGCGATGGTGCCCCCCGAGACCAGGAACACCCGGCCCGTGACATCGCCCGACTCGGGGCTGCCCAGCCACACCACCAGGGGCGAGACGTTCTCGGGTGCCGAGCGGTCGAACTCCCCAGCCTTGACCCCGGGCCGGCCCCCGCCCAGGTTCTCGGTCATTCGGGTGCGGGCGCCGGGCGCGATGGCGTTGACGGTGACGCCGTAGCGCGACAGCTCCTGGGCCAGGATCACGGTGAAGCCGGCGATGCCGGCCTTGGCCGCGCCGTAGTTGGTCTGGCCCGGGTTGCCGAAGATCCCCGACGTCGAGCTGGTGTTGATGATGCGGGCGTCGTTGCTCTCGCTTCCCCTCCAGTAGGCGGCGGCCCAGCGACTGGGCGCGAACGTCCCCCGCAGATGGACGCGGATGACCGCGTCCCACTCCTGATCGGTCATGTTGATCAGCATGCGGTCGCGGAGGATGCCGGCGTTGTTGACCAGGACGTCCAGTCCACCGAAGGTCTCCACGGCTCCCTCGACCAGACGCCGGGCCCCGTCCCAGTCGGACACGTCCTCTCCGTTGGCCACCGCCTCGCCGCCCATCTCCCGGATGGCGTCGACCACCTCGCCCGCGGGCCCGGCCGACGAACCGGTTCCGTCGACCTCGGCGCCCAGGTCGTTCACGACCACCCTGGCTCCCTCGGACGCGAAGGCCAGGGCATGGCTCCGTCCGATGCCCCGGCCCGCGCCGGTGACGACGACGACCCGGCCCTCGCAGATGCGGCCGGACCCAGGCGAGCTCACCGAACCCTCTCCTCAGTCGCCTGCCGCGCTCATGGCCGCCCGGTAGCGGTCCCTGAGCACCCGCTTGTAGATCTTGCCGTTGTCCTGGCGGGGCAGCTGGTCGACGAAGTCCACCGATCGCGGGCACTTGAAGTGAGCCAGCCCGTTCCGGCAGTGCTCGATGAGCTCGGCCGCCAGCTCCTCGCTGGGAGCGACGCCGGGCTGGAGCTCGACCACGGCCTTGACCTCCTCACCCCACTCGGCGTGGGGCACGCCGATGGTCGCGGCGTCGCCCACCGCGGGATGGGTCAGCAGGACGGCGTCGACCTCGGCCGGGTAGATGTTGACGCCGCCGGAGATGATGAGGTTGGCGGTGCGGTCGGTGAGGTAGAGGAACCCTTCCTCGTCCTTGTAA
>VAXP01000091.1:23996-28728 GCA_005884125.1 Actinomycetota bacterium
TCGAGTCCTTGAAATATTCGAAGCGTCCCACGGCGGGAGCCTTGAGGAAGACCAACCCCACCTCGCCCGCAGGCAGGGGCGACCCGTCGGCGTCGCAGATGCGCACCCCTTCGGGGTCGACGGGCTTGCCCACCGTGCCCGGGTGGACCAACCAGGTCTTGGGGTCGACCCAGCTGCCCGTGCCCTCCGTCGCCGCGTAGTACTCGTAGACGATGGGACCCATCCAGTCCATGAGGGCCTGCTTGACCGGGACGGGGCAGGGGGCGGCGCCGTGGACGACGAAGCGCAGCGACGAGGTGTCATAGCGGGAGCGCACCTCCTCGGGCAGGGAGAGGAGGCGGTGGAACATGGTGGGAACCAGGTGGGTGTGGGTGACACGGTGGCGGTCGACCAGGCGCAGGGTCTCCTCCGCGTCCCACCCGTCCATGAGCACCACCGTCACCCCGCAGAGGAGGGGAATGGCCAGGGAGAAGGCCAGCGGGGCGGCGTGGTAGAGCGGGCCCGTGCACAGATGGACGTCCTCACCCGGGCGGTACCCGTACACGGGGACGGTTCGGGTCGTGGCGCCGGCGCCGATGGGCTGGCGCCGGTACACCCCCTTGGGGCGCCCGGTGGTGCCCGACGTGTAGAGCATGGTGGTACCGAGCACGGGGTCTTCGAGGTCGGAGGCGTCCTGCTCGTCGGCTACCGCCTCGTAGCCGTCGAAGCCCTGGATCTCGCCTCCGATGGCCAGGCGCACCGTCGCTCCCGGGGCCCGCTGGGCCGTTCCCAGGGCCAGGTCCGCCAGGCGGGAGTCGGCGATGAGGGCCTTGGCGTCGCAGTCGGCCGCGATGTATCCCGACTCCTCGGCCGTGAGATGCCAGTTGATGCAGGTGAGCCTCAGCCCGGCCCGGTGGGTGGCGGCGTACGCCTCGACGAACTCGGCACGGTTGGTGCACAGAAGGGCGACCCCGTCCCCCTCCTCCAGGCCCCGGGCCTTCAGCGCCCGGGCCAGCTGGTTGGCCCGGGCGTTGAGCTCCCCGAAGCTGCGGTCGCCGTGGGGGGAGACGACGGCCGGCCGTCCCGGCTCCTCCTCGGCTACCGCGGCGACCGACATCCCTCTCGGCTGTGCCTCGAGGTACTTCCCCAGATCTCTCATGGCGAGCCTCCCCGGCACGCTCGAAGCGGGGCAGGGCCCTGCCCGCCGACACCCTGGCAAGAGTTGACCGGCGGGTCAAGTCGAAGGCGGTGGGGATACGCTGGGTTGTCGCCGCCGGGTCCCCGCCGGGTCGCCGTGGGGTGGCCGCCTGAGCCGGCGCCCGACCGGGGCGGGGACCAGGAGAGCGAGATGACCCCAGAGGGAGGACGGGCTGATGCCCTACGCGGAGGGTCGCACCATCCACGACGCCGACTCACACGTGATGGAGACGCCTGACTGGTTCTCCGCCTTCGCCGATCCCGGCCTGCGGGAGCGCATCCCACCCCTGTTCGTGGCCACCGTGGCCCCGGGCGAGGACAGCTTCGTCGGCGAGCTGCGCCGCAAGCACCAGGACGCGGAGTTCCGGGCCCGTGACGCGGAGGAGATCATGCTCCGCAAGAACTGGAAGGCCACGGGTTCGTTCCTCAAGGAGGACAGGCCCCGGGCCCTCGACCTGCTCGGCTTCGCCAGCCAGCTCGTGTTCAACACCTTCGCCAACGCCGCCCTGTGCCGGGCCGAGCAGGGCGACGACCTCGACTACGCCTACGGCCTGGCCCGGGCCCACAACCGGGCCATGGTCGACTTCTGCTCGGTCGATCCCCGCCTTCTCCCCGTGGGCTACGTGCCCCTGGCAAGCTTCGACCGGGCCCGGGCCATGGCCCACGAAGCGGTGGACATGGGCTGCGCGGCCCTGATGGTGGCCTCGGCCTGTCCCCGGGGCCACTCCCCCAGCCACACCGGGCTCGACCCCGTCTGGGCCGTGGCCCAGGACTCGGGGCGACCAGTGGTGTTCCACGTCGGGGGCGGGGGTCGCCTGCTCGAGCCCATGTACTTCGAGAACGGGCTGCCGCCCGTGCCCGACTTCCACGGCGGGGCCGAGAACTTCCGCTCCGTCGACTACATGGCCATCCCCTACCCGCCCATGCAGACCGTGGCGACCATGATCATCGATGGCGTCCTCGACCGCTTTCCGCGGCTTCGCATCGGTGTCATCGAGCAGGGCGCGTCGTGGCTGCCGGGATGGATGCGCGCCCTGGACTCGGCCGCGGACGCGTTCCACAAGAACGAGGAGCGGCTGCAGCGGCTGTCGGCCCGGCCCAGCGAGATCGTGCGCCGCCAGGTCCGCGTCACTCCCTACCCTCACGAGGACGCGGGGTGGATCGTGGCCAACAGCGGCGAGGAGGTGTGCCTGTTCTCGTCCGACTACCCCCACGTCGAGGGCGGACGGAACCCGCTGGGACGCTTCGAACGCAGCCTGGCGGGCGCGTCGGAGCGCGCCCTGGGGCGCTTCTACCGCGACAACTTCGAAGACCTCATGGGCCCGGTGCTGACCGACCGGGGACTCGCCCCCGCGTCCAGCGCGTCCACCGCGGCCTCGGGCTGATCCCGGCGCCCCGGCGCTGCGGTCCGGCCCCGGTCCACCCGCGGCGTGGTCCCATCGACCCTGGGGTCGTCAACCTGCCCGTCAGGCTGGCCGGCCCGGCCCCGGACCGAAGGTGAGCGGGCCAGCGCGAACACGCCGGCGACGACGGCGGCCAGGCCCGCGACCTCGAGGATCGAGCTGAGGGGACCGGTGGTCACGTGCTCGCCGAAGGCGACGGCGCCGATGACGATGCTCACGACGGGATCGACGACGGTCAGCGTCGGGAGCGACCAGGCCAGGGGTCCGGCCTGGAAGGCGCTCTGCACCACGATCATCCCCCCCAGTCCCAGCACGACCAGGGCGTAGGGCTGCCAGGCCGACAGGGCGTGGACCACGCCGGCGTCCAGGAGGTGGCCGACGGCCTTGGTCAGCGCCGCGCTGGCGCCGTAGACCACGCCCCCGCTGGTGGCCAGCAGGCCGGCCGCCAGCGGGCCCCGCGTGGCCCGGCCGCCCAGGGCCAGCAAGACCCCGGGCGCCACCGTGAGCACGAGCAGGGCGACCCAGGCGTTGCCGCTGATGTCGGCCCGGCCCCGGCCCGGTTGGGCGACCACCAGGAACAGGGTCAGGCCGGCGACGACCAGGGCCGATCCCGTCCAGTCCACCGCCCGGGGGCGGCGGCGGTCGAGGGCGACGCTCAGGGGCACGGCGAAGAGCAAGCCGCTCACCAGGAGCGGTTGGACGAGCACCAGGGATCCATGGGAGAGGGCCACGAACTGCAGGACAAAGGCCGCGATGTCCGCCCCGATGCCGGCCAGCCACATGCGCCGGCGCACGAGGCCCATGAGCAGCCCGACCCGCAGGGCGCGCTCGAGCGGCTGCTCGGCTGCGGCCCGCTGCTGGAGCACGGACGCCAGCGCGTAGAGGACTGCCGCGCCCAGCGCGGCCAACACGGCCATGACAACAACGTTCTTGCCTCCCGACCCCGGCGTCAACCACCGGCGTCACCACGGGACGAATGCAGCGGTGTGACCACCCTCACCAGCTACCTTTGTCTCCGATGGCCAAACGCGTCCTGATCGTGTCGGCGAGCATGGGCGCGGGTCACAACGGGGCCGCCCGCGAGCTGGAACGCAGGCTCTCGGATCGCGGCCACGAGGCCACCGTGGTCGACTTCCTCGACTGCCTTCCCTTCGGCATCGGCACGCTCATGCCCGTGCTCTACGAGATGCAGCTGCGCCTGGCGCCCTGGGCCTACGAGGCCACCTACCGCCTCTGGTACCTCCTCCCGGTGGCCTGCGCGCCGCTGGTCGCCCTGGTGTCGCTGTTCAGCCACCGCAGGCTGTTGCGGGCCGTGCGCCAGGCGCAGGCCGACGCGGTCGTGAGCATGTACCCACTGGCCTCCCTCACCCTGGGGCGCATGCGCCAGCGGGGCAAGCTGGGGGTCCCCGTCGCCACCTTCATCACCGACTTCGCCGTGCACCCCCTGTGGGTGCACCGCGCCGTCGACCTCCATCTGTGCGTCCACCCCCAGAGCGCCGAGCGTGCGGCCCAGGCGACGGGGCGAGCGGCGGCCGCGCCCGGGCCACTGGTCCCCGACCGCTTCCGTGTCCCGGGGTCGGACCGCGAGGCGGTGCGGGCCCAACTCGGGATCGCCACGGGCGAGCGGGCCGCTCTCGTGGTGGCCGGGAGCTGGGGCATCGGCGAGCTGGAGGAGACCTTCGACGATCTCCTCGCCACCGGGCACTACACGCCCGTGGCCGTGTGCGGGAACAACGAGCGTCTTCGCCGCCGGCTGCAAGCGCGGGGCGCGGGCGTGGTGATGGGCTGGACCGACCAGATGCCCTCCCTTCAGGCCGCGGCCGACGTGCTCGTCCAGAACGCGGGTGGCCTGACGTGCATGGAGGCATTCGCCTGCGGGCTTCCCATCGTCAGCTACCGGCCCATCGCCGGCCACGGTCGCGACAACGCCGCGGACATGGAGCGGGCCGGTGTCGCCGGCTATGCCCGCACGCCGCAAGAGCTGGCGCCGGCGCTCGATCGGGCCACCACGCTGGCCGGCCGGCGCTGGGCCGACCTGGGTCGGGCCATGTTCGCAGCCGACCCGGCCGACGCCGCCCTGATCCTGGCCGGCGAGCCTGCACCGGCCGACGCCGCCCCGGCCCTGGCCCCGGCCGCGGCTGCCGCCGCCGGAG
>VAXP01000183.1 GCA_005884125.1 Actinomycetota bacterium
CGCCTGGCCAGCGTGGACCAGCGGGTCACGGCTGTGGTGGGCGGCGCCGTGGCCCTGGCCCTGGTCCCCATCGCACCCCCGGGCGTTCCCGTGATCGCGGCGGGCCTGGGTGTCGCCGCGGGATGGAGAGCGCGACGCAGGGAGGGCGCCGCGTGAGGGCTACGGCCGTGCTGGTGGGCCTGGCCCTCGGCACCTACGCGCTCAAGTCGGCCGCACCCCTGATGCTGGGGGGCAGGGAGCTCCCCAGGCCCCTGGCCCGCCTGGCCCTCC
>VAXP01000181.1 GCA_005884125.1 Actinomycetota bacterium
TCATAACGAACAGTCTCCCCGGGCCTCGATCCGCCGTCAAGCGTTGTCGGTGGCCCTGGCCGTGACGCCCTTCGGCATCGCCTTCGGGGTGGCGGGAGCCAAGGCGGGCCTGGCCCTGTGGCAGACGTCGGGCTTCTCGGTCCTGGTGTTCTCGGGCAGCGCCCAGCTCGCGGCCGTGGACATCGTCGGGCGGGGTGGGGCCGTCCCGTCGGCCATCGCCGCCGGGCTGCTGTTGAACCTGCGCTCGCTGGGCTTCGGCGTGGCCATGGCGCCGTCGCTGTCGGGGCCGTGGTGGAAGCGGGCGGCGTGGTCGCAGCTCATGATCGACGAGGCCAC
>VAXP01000182.1 GCA_005884125.1 Actinomycetota bacterium
GCCGCGGGATGGAGAGCGCGACGCAACCCGAGCGCCGCGTGAGGGCTACGGCCGTGCTGGTGGGCCTGGCCCTCGGCACCTACGCGCTCAAGTCGGCCGCACCCCTGATGCTGGGGGGCAGGGAGCTCCCCAGGCCCCTGGCCCGCCTGGCCCTCCTCCTCCCGGCCGCCCTCCTTTCGGCGCTGGCGGTGATCGCCACCTTCACGGACCGGCGATCGATCGTCCTCGACTGTGGCTGCGCGCCTCTTTCGTGGTGGTGGTGGTGGTCGCCGTCCTGGTGACCGCCGCGGTGCGCCTCTGACAGGCGGGGCGGCGTTGTCCCGCGGTCAGGCTGAGTGGAGCTCCTCGAGGCGGGGGGCGGCGCGGAGGGCCCTGCTGGCCGTGCCCCACACGGCCACGCCCAGGGCGACGGCGGTGAACAGGGCGATGGCGGCCCGGGCCGAGACCTCGAGCAGGAGACCAGCGGTCAGGGGGCCGAGGGGGCTCAAGGCCAGCGACATGAGGATGCGGGCCGACTCGGATCGGCCCAGGAGCCGGTCGGGGGTCATGGCGATCCGGTAGCCGTGGACGACTGCGTCGCTCGACGGGATCACCACGGCGGTGGGGACGATGCTGGCGGCGAGCACGTACACGTTGGGCCAGACGAGGAACAGGCCGCAGGCCGTCGCCGTCCACAGCTCCAACAGCAGGACGGCCCGTGGTGCCAGCGCCCGCCGGATGGCTGGGGAGATCA
>VAXP01000152.1 GCA_005884125.1 Actinomycetota bacterium
CCTGCTTCGCTGCTCGGCCTCCGGGTGGCGACCGAGGTGGGTCGCTGCCTACCTCGGCTGGCCGGATGCGCGGTGATCGGTGGTGTGCTGGCTGCGCTCACCGGCGGGGAGCCGCCTCGAGGCGCCGCCCTGGTCATGGCCGCGCCGTCGCTCGTGCTCGCCGTAACCTGCAACCTGGTCGCCCAACACGCCTTCGCCGGTCTGGCCTTCTGGATCCGAGACGCGCGCTCCACCTGGTTCCTGTACCAGAAGCTCGTCTTCGTCCTCGGGGCCATGCTCTTGCCCTTGCAGGTGCTGCCCGGCTGGCTGCACACTACGGCGGCCTGGCTGCCGTTTGTCGCCATGGCCTACGCGCCAGCAAGGCTTGCCTCCGGCCACCTCGAGCCCGCGCTGCTCGGGATGCAACTGGGCTGGCTCGTCGTCCTCGCCGGCCTGGCTTGGGCAGTGTTCGCAGCAGGTGAACGGCGACTCCAGGTGGTCGGCGGGTGAAGGCCATCGCCATCACCATGCGCACCGCGGTGGCCGAGGCACGGGCCAACCGGGGGGCGTTTTGGACCCAGCTCAGCGCCATGGCGCTCAACGACATCGTCTGGGTGGTGTTCTGGGTCCTGTTCTTCCGTCGGGTCGGCTCGGTCCGGGGTTGGGACCAGTCCCGCGTGTTGCTGCTCTTCGCCGTCCTCACCACGGGCGGCGGCGTCGTGCTCGGGGTGTTCTCCAACGCCCGACGGATCGGCCAGCTCGTCACCGACGGCGGGATCGACGCGGCGCTGTCTCGGCCCGTGGGCCCCCTGCCCTACCTGCTGGTGCGCCGAGTGGACGCGGTCAACTTTGGCGACGTCGTGTTCGGGGTCTGCCTGTTCGTCATCGCGGCATCACCAACTCCCGAGCGGACCGCCGTTTATCTCCTCGGCTCCGCCGCAGGAGCCGTCGTGCTGGCGAGCTTTCTGGTCACCGTCGGATCACTCAGCTTCTTCGTGGGGCGCGGGGAGGCTGGAGACCTCGGCTTCAACGCCATAATCCTGTTGTCTTCGTACCCGGTCGACATCTTCGGCGGGACTACCAAGGTCCTGCTCTACTCGGCCATTCCCGCAGCGTTCGTCGCGGCTGTCCCCGCCCGCCTCGTCGATCACGTCGGGCTCGGAGGCGTCCTCACGCTGCTCGGCGTTGCCGGCGTATTCGCCCTCGGGGCTTCGGCGATCTTCACCGCCGGACTTCGTCGCTACACGTCGAGCGCCATCTGGACACGCGCCTGAGTCGGCCCCTCACCCCAGAGATGAGGTGGAATCGAGTCGCAGCCAGTCCGGGATCTGATGGCCGCCGCCGGCCTCACAGAGCGGCTGGGGTCTTCATCGCCGCGGCGGGTGTCGAGAACGACGCTCCTGGCGCCGTTGTCGCGAGCCGAGGCAGAGCTTCCCCACCCTCTCCTACCACTTGGGCCCGGATCGGTCCCGATCAATGAACAACCAGAGGCAAATCGGGCTGACTACACACGCGGATAACCGGCATCGTTGTCTGGACACCTTCACAGTCCGCGAGGAGGGCCCCGGTCCACATCTGGCACGGGCGGTAGACGAGGCGAATAGGGACGGCTTTCTCCCTGGCGCGCGACAGGTTCGGTAGCCGTGAGCTCTCGCTCAGAGCGCGAACGTGCATTGAGCCGCGTGCAGCGGCGGCGCCCCCGGCGGCGACAGCACCTGGCGCCCGTGGCCCTCATCGACGAGCTCCTGGCCGTGGCGGCCAGCGACTGCCGCCGTGACGATCATCGGGATCGACGGGTCGCTCTCGAGAAGGCCGGGACCTCTAGGTGCCCGCCGAGCGCCCGCAGGCAGGCAATCTCCCGGGGGGGCGTTCTCCCATCGGGCCGGGCCGTCGTAGCGCTTCTCGACGCGGTCGGTGGGCAACCGCCTCGTGAAGTTCGTGTAGCCATGCGGAAGGTGATCCGCGGCCGCGTCAGACAAGACCGTGACGGGCAAGGGCGGCTCGCACCTGATCCCCGAGCTGGCGCGAAACGTGCACTCCCTGCTGGATCTCGTGTCGGTCCCGAGCCGCACCATAGAGCTGGACGGCCTCGCCGATGCTTGCCGGAACTCGGTCCGCACCCAGCGGCTCGAGGAGGAAGCCGAACATCTTGGCGAGCTCGCTCGCGACGAGGGTGGCTCGAGAACCGAGGGTCTTGCCGCCCAGCCAGAGCGTCCAGTCCCAGAAGTGGGCATCGATGTCGCACAGGCGATCGCTCGCGGGATCCCAGGGCAGACGCAGCGGCCGCTCCTCGTCGCCGGGGAAGAAGTCAACCTTGATCGCCCCACGCAGGACAACCATGTACACGGCGCGGCGCGAAAGCGGATCCCACAGCGCGCCCAGCGCCTTGAGCCCCACCACCAAGCCGGGAAGATCCCCGGCGAGCCGCCCGCAGTCCGGTGCCTCGAGCCGGAAGTCCCAGTCGGACAGCGCCGTGGCGTCGCCACGCTGGCGCGATCCCACCAGCTGGATCCGGACGCGACCTGGGACGTCGGCGAAGAGGGAGCGCACCCGGCTGTCGACGTCCACCTCCTCATCATGGCTGCCAGATCCGGCGCCTTCACGATTTCGGGGGAAACCCAGTCCGCGTGGCATGGGACAGTCGCTACCGCACCGGCGTTGCGTAGACGGCGAAGGGCGCGTCATTGGCTTCTTCGGTTTGGCCTTCGACGAGCCCACGGGCGTGGATCTCGCCTACGAAGTTCATATCGAGTTTCTCCATGACGCCCCGTGAGGCGATGTTGTGCCTTTCGGTGAAGGAAATGACCCGGGAGGCAGTCAGCTCGTCTCGGGCCATGGCCAGAGCGGCGCGTCCGACCTCGGTGGCAATGCCGAGTCTCCGGTAGCGGGTGATGATGGCCCAGCCCACCTCCAGGGGGTTGGTGTGCCATCGCGGGTCGCGGAGCAGGCGATCAATCTGCCTCGTGACTGGTGCGTTGGCGGGCATGCGTGAGAGGCCGCCGCGGCCGACCAGGTTGCCGGTCGACCGCTCGTAGGGGCCACTTGCTGACCCCGTCGGCGGCCCAGGCGCGACCGCAGGCCTCGGCGAACGTTGCTGCTTCCTGTTTGGTCGTTCCACGTCGCCACCCATTCGTCCTGGTGAAGCCGCCAGAGGTCGTCCGCGTGTTGTGGCCCGATGGGGACGAGCTGGAGACGGTCGGTCTGTCGGTCCACCACAGTTACTCCACTGCCTCAGGCCCAAGTCGGTCCAACGTTTCCCGGGTCGACGGCGTGCCGCGACGAAGAAGCAACATTGATGCCCTCGCCGGTCGTGACACCCGAGCGAGTCGTTGCCGACCGCTAGGGCGGCGCTGAGCACCCCACCATCGTCGAGGCGAAAGGGCTGGAGTTCGACGGTGTCGTCGTCGCCGATCGTCGCCGACCTCGTCCACGGGGTCAGCGGAGAGCTGCTCGTGGACCGGGCCGCCGCCTTCGTCGACGTTGCCCTCGGACGACTCGACGGTGCTCCCGACCATCAATGTGCCGTAGCCGGCTCCTACGACGCGCCGTAACGCCAGGGTCGACCTCCCGCCCAGCCGAGTTCCTCGAGTCGTGCGTCGGAGATACCGAAGTGGTGGGCGACCTCATGGATGACCGTCCGCGTCACGATCTCCACGAGCTCTTGTTCGGTTTGAGTGAGCTGGGAGATCGGTCCTCGGAAGATTGTGATGTGGTCGGGCATGACACCGGCATATGACAGCGGCGATCGATTGGTGAGGGCTATCCCTTGGTAGAGACCGAGGAGTGTGCCATGCCGACCGGACATCTGGTCAGCTGTGGGCCACTCCTCCACGACGACCGCGACGTTCTCCATCAGGCGGCCGAGGTCCTCTGGCAGGCTGTCTAACGCGTCGGCTACGAGCTCTTCGAAGCGCTCTAGCCCGATCTGCATCTGGTCATTGTCGTCCAAGCGGCGGACCGAAACGCAGCCGAGCGAGGAGCCACCGGAAAGGCGCGTCCCAGACCGCGCACCCCAGAACTCCGCCAGTCGCGCGTCATAGATCGTCGGCTTGGGGACGCGCTGCCATAAGCGCCGTTCGGGCGCGCCGCGACCCGGTTCCACTTCAACAATCGGGGCGCTCGATAGGAGCGCGTCGAATGGCGATCGCGGGTGGCCCCGATCCCACCGTCCGGCCTTCGGCACCGCCTTCCCAGGCCCGTCGTGCTCTGTCGGGCGGCGGCACTCCTCAGCGAAGGCGATCCGGGGGCTGCGCAGGGTGGTGCCTCACATCCGCTGGCAGCGATACCTACCGACGGCGGCCCAGCCGAGCCCGGTCAGCTAGCGGCAGGCGGCTCACGACGAGTTCGTAGGACTGCTCGATCATCTCGCGCAGCTCCGACTCGGGGATCGAGCCGTCCAGCTCGACGGTGTTCCAGTGCCGCTTGTCCTGGTGGTAGCCGGGTCGGACCGCCGGGTAACGGGCTCGAAGCTCGAGGACCAGATCGGGGTCGCACTTGAGGTTTACGCTGCCCGGGTCTCCGTCGAGCGACACCAGGGCGAACATCCGGCCGCCCACCTTATAGACGGCGACCCCGTCGCCGAATGGGTAGTCCTCGACGGCGCCCACGAGACCGCCGCACACCTCGAGAACGTCGTCTCTCGTCATCGGCGCGAACCGTAGCGCTCCACGTTCTGGCCGACGGCGACGAACCGCCCGGCTCGAGCGGTTTTCTGGGCCGACGCACCCCAGCGCGCCATGCTGGGGCCATGGGTTCCTCGGTGGTGGGCGATCCGTTGTGGGCGGTCCTCATCCCCCCGCAGCTGGAGCGATTCCGAAGCCTGGTCGACCTGGGCGATGGGCCCGTGAGCGTCGACCTGTCCGGGTTCAACAAGTACGTGGTCCTGGCCGACGACCGCGCCTTCCTCTTTCCCCGCCAGGCGAGCAATGTCGAGTGGTTCGAGCGGGAGCTGGCCACCTACCGGGCCCTCGAGCCCACCGGGATCGAGGTGGTGCCTCACGTGCTGGGCGAGTGGCGAGACGACGCCATCTACCCGTTCCCGTTCGCGGCGGTGACCCGCCTCCGCGGCCAGCGTGCGGGCGATGCCAGTGCCTTCCTCGACCAGCTCGGGCGCGCCATGGCCCGATGGCACGAGGTCGCCCCTCCCGAGCTGCCCGGGGCCCGGCCGCCGGCGCACCACGACCGTGCCGACATGGGCTGGCTCCGGCGAGCCCTCGACCCCGCCACCGCAGCAGAAGCCCTCACCGAGGCGGCGGACCGCCTCGGCCGCCGGGAGAAGCTCAATCGGTGGACCGACCTCCTAGAGGCCGCCGCTTGCCTTCGGCACGTTCTCGTCCACGGCGACATCCACGAGGACCAGCTCCTCGTCGTGTGCGACCGGCTGACCGGCATCCTCGACTGGGAAACGGCCCGCATAGACCACCCGTTCTGGGACTTCGACCTGGGCGAATGGGGCACCGGCCTCTGGCGCCGCCACCGGCGCCACTTCTCGCGCCTGTGGGCCATCGCCTGGGGGTCCTACGCCCGTGAGCGCGGCCTGGACACCGACCCCGCCCCGCTGGAGACCGCGTTCCGGCTTCGCCAGGCGCTCTACCTGTTAGACAGCGACCACGAGGCTGCGATCGCGGGGACGGTCGAGGAGCACCTTGGCGCGATCTGATCTGATTCGCCCGGAGCGGCGCACCATGACGACCAGCGCCTCGGGACTCCATGGCGGCGGGGCCTCTTGAGCATGTGTTAGGAGCGGCGGAATGTGATCCGCCAGGGGTCGCCGTGATGCGGTTCGTATCGCCAGCTTCGCTCGGCGACTCGAACTCGAACCGGCATCTATGAGGAGCGACCGCGTCAGTGAGAGCCGCCTTCAATTCAGCCACCTGCCGCTTGGCACGTGCGATCTTTTGATCGATCCCACCCAGATCAGTCACCGAGGCGCGCAGGCTATGCGGCCGGGCCGCAGCGTGCGGGTGCGGCCCCGGCTTCGGGACGTTCGTGTCGTGTGACCCGATCCGTTGGTTCGAGGGGCGCACGCTGGGTGGAGGATGAACCAGTGAGCCTTCCGGACCAGCTATCGAACACCGGCTCGGGCGTGAATCAGGCTTTCGTTAGTTCGACGGGGCGCTCTCTTCATCGTGGGCCGGGGCTCCAGGGGAGCTATAGCCGCTCGTACGTCCGCATTCCTTGCCTCTCGGCGCGAGCAGGGTGTTTCCTTCGCCGAGCTTGCGTCCGAACTACGGGTGCCCCCCGGGGAGATCAAACGTGCCCTATCCGATCACGGTCGAGGCGAGCCCGAAACCGCCCCTCCCGCGCCACCGACCCGCGGGGCTCGCGTACCCCGGGATCCCACGCCGAAGCGTCCGGCCGGGCCTCGGCCCGATAAGGAGTCGACACTGCAACAACCCCGACGGCAACCGCCTGCGCCAGAGTTCCTGCGCCAGCGATACGTCGACGATGGTCGAAGCGCCCGTGCCATCGGTCAGGAGATCGGGTGGTGCGAAACCCGCATCCTCGTCTTCCTGAGGGACGCCGGGATCCCTACGCGCCCGCCCGGCAGCGTGAAGGGACCTCGGCGGCTGACACTGGACCAGCTTGTCGACCTCATCAACCGGGGCTTCGACGTCATGGGCATCAGCGCCGAGACCGGGGCATCACCCGCGGTCGTACGGAGCACCCTCGCGCACTTCGAACTTGCCGCCCCGAGGCAGAAGCGGTACCCAGAGCTGACCCGGGAGCGACTCCTCGACTTGTACGTGGTCCAGGGATGGGCCGCTGAAGAGATCGCTGCAGAGGTGGGCTGTCATATCTCGACCGTCTACCGGGCGCTCGGCGCCTGCGGCATCCCTCGTCACCGCCCTCAGGCGAGTCGTCGCCGGGCCATGGGGATAAATTCGTGACACCTCCGGGCTAGTCAAATGGTCCCGAGACCATGGCCATTGATCAAAATGGTCCTGGACCCTCAAGGTTTTCACAGGTCACCATCCCTACCGTCAGCGAAAACGACGGAACTGGACCTGCGTAAAGAGAGGTGCGCGGCGACCGGTTGAGAACACGGGGGTTGCGCCATGCGGCGGATCAGGCATCGACTGGGGTTGGGCCGCCCCATCCGGCCGATGAAGTGGCTGGCGCGGGCCCTGGGCCTGCCGGTCGTGATGGCGCTCTTCGCCGTGTCGGCCCAGCCTGCCCTGGCCCAGCACGGGATCAACCCGCCGCCTGCACCAGCACCTGCGCCACCTCCCGTGCCGCCGCCGGTTCCTGCGCCGCCGCCGCCCCCGTCGACGCTGCCGACCATCACCGCCATCAGCCCGACGAGCGGTCCCTTGAGCACGAAGGTCACCATCACTGGGTCCAACCTTGCCGGGGCCATGCAGGTGACCTTGTCGTGCAACGTCCCGGTGCAACCGGTTCCGTTCACCCTGGTTTCCTCTACGGTCATCACGGCCACTGTGCCGTTTGGGGCACAAGTTGGCCCGTGTGGCGTCACGGTCACGACGACGGGCGGCATCGCGGCTATGGGTGGGGTCGGCGCCGGCGGCGTGCTGCTCTCGGGCACCTTCACCGTCACGTCTGACCTGCCCCCACCCGGAGTTGTGCCGCCACGAGGGGGAGCCACGCTCCTGCTCCCACCAACCCCACCTCCGCCGGTGACGCCGTTCATCACCGTCACCAGCGCTCTGCTCGCCCCAGGGTTCAGCAGTTTCGAAGGCCAGCTGCGCCTCCAGGGAGCAGGGGCAAAGCCGCTTGCGTTGGTGACCGTCGACGGCGGCGGCGGCACCGCTAACGCCACCGCAGACGCCGCAGGCAACTTCTCAGTCCAGCAATTCGGATTCTTCGCCGGCGCCTGCGAGGTGACCGTCACCGACCGCAACAGCGCAGCGATCGCGACTCTGAGCGGCTGCGCACCCCAGCTCTGGCTGACGGGCTTCACCCCCGCCAGCGGCCCGGTAGGCACCGTCGTAACCTTGACCGGGAACAACGTCACCGGCGCTACCTCGGTGACCTTGGGGGGAGTGCCTGCGCCCTTCACCGTGCTCTCGGCGACGACGCTGCGAGTCACGGTGCCCGCAGGGGTTACGACCACGACAGCCGGCTTCGGAGTCGTCACCCCCAACGGTTCGGCGGGCACGGGGCCCTGGTCCGGCGTTGGTGGCGTGGTCCTCCAGTTTGGCGTCTTCACCGTCACCGCAGGGACGACGCCTCCGCCACCGCCGCCGCAGTCGTCCATCGTCGTCACCAAGGCGCAGCTCATCAGCTTCCAGCTGCGCGTCGAGGGCACAGGGGCGGCCCCCAACACCACCGTGACCGTCCTGGCCAGCAACGGGTCCAGCCAGGCCTCGGGCGTCGCTGACGCAGCGGGCAACTTCCGTGTTCAGGCCGCCAGCTTCTCCGCTTCCTTCTGCCAGGCGACGGTCACCGACGGCACCAGCTCGGTCGCAGTGCTGCTAGCGGGGTGCTGATGCGCCGGAACAGGCAACGACTCTGGTTGACAACGACAGCGCGGCCGGCGCCGCGTGTAGGCCACGCACAGGGGGACGGACTCATGCGGCGGTTTGGACAGCGAATGAATCTCGGAACGGCGCCTCTCGCGCGGGCAAGACCGGACGGCGGGGCGTCTGTGCGCTCGCTGCTCTGGGCGCGGTAGGCCTCTTCGCCGGGTCGGCAGGCCCAGCACTGGCCCAGGGTGGGTTTACCCCACCGCCGGGGCTGCCCACAATCACGAACATCGCCCCGACCAGCGGTCCGGTGGGCACGACCGTGACCATCACGGGGACCAACCTCGCCAGCGCCAACCTGGTCACAATTGGGTTCAACTCCGTCCCCGCACCGTTCAGAATATTGTCGCCGACACTGATGACCGCCACCGTGCCGGCGGGGGCCGCGGGTGCAGGTTGCGTGTGTGTGACCACCCCCTTCGGCTCCGCAGCGAGCGGCGGGTTGGCCAGCGGCACCGTCTTCACCCCAACGGGCCCTCCCGGACCGCCGCCTCCGCCACCGCCTCCTCCGCCTCCCGTTCCGGCCCCGCTCACCATCATGTCGTTCACTCCTGCCAGCGGCCAGGCCGGCACGCCCGTCACAATCACCGGCACCGGCTTCACTTCCACCGTCCAGGTGGACTTCAGCGGGTTGGCGGTCACGCCACCCAGCGTCATGGGCGCCTTCACCGTCGTCTCCGACACGACGATCACCACCTTCGTGCCCGGCCTGTCCAGCACTGGGCCGATCGCGGTCATCACCGGTGGCGGCGTATCGGCCCTCTCGAGCACTGCCTTCATCAACACCGCTCCGCCCCAGGCCGTGGCCCTCACCATCGCCCGGGTCCAGCTCTTAGCCGGGGCGCTACGCATCGACGGCTCCGGGGCAGTGGCCAACTCGCCGCTCACCGTCAACAACCAGCGCCTGGGCACGGCCACCGCCAACGGCTCCTTCTCGATCCTGGCCACCGGGTTCGCCGCGCCCGACACCTGCCAGGTGACCGTTGCCGACACCACCACCTCGGCCACCGCAACGATCCCGGGGTGCACACTCATCCCCCTGACCATCACAGGCCTCGCACCGACCAGTGGCCCCGACGGCTCGACGGTGACCATCACCGGCACAGGCTTCACAGGCACTACCCGGGTGGTCTTCAGCGGCTTGCTGGCCAACGGCACTACCGGCCCGGGCATCCCGGCGGTCACCTTCAACGTCGGCTCCGACACCCTCCTCAACGCCGTCGTGCCCCCCTTGGCCACCACCGGCCCCATCCAGGTCACCAAGAACGGCGGAACTCCCCAGGCGGCATCGGTCGTCTCGACCACCGCGTTCACCAACACGTCCCCGCCGCCACCCACGATCACAGGCTTGAGCCCAACCTTCGGCCTGGGCGGGACGGTGGTAACCATCACCGGAACCAACTTCACCCCCGTCACCGAGGTCGACCTCTGTGGGCCCGTGCAGTTCACTGTGGTGTCTCCCACGGTCATCACCGCCACCGTCCCGGTGGGAGCGGCGGGCCCCTGTGCCGTCATTGTCACCACCTACGCCATCGGCTCGGCGGTGAGCGGAGGGGTCTCAGCCGGCCCCACGCTCAACTCGGGGAACTTCACCGTCGGGGAAGTCGCTGCTCCGGCGGGCCTGTTGGTGCCGCCGACCATCACCGGCGTGTCCCCGGCCAGCGCACCGGCGGGCTCCACGGTGACGATCACCGGCACGGGTTTCTCAGCCGCTACCACGGTCAACTTCGGACCCTTCCCGGTCCCGGCGCCGGGCTTCACTATCGTCTCCGACACCACCATCATCGCCGTGGTGCCTACTCCGCTGGCCTTAACCGCCGGCGGGTTTGCCACCACCGGCCCCCTCCGGGTCAACACCGTCGGCTTTCCCGGAATGCCCTTCTCGACCACTGTCTTCACCAACACCACCCCGCTGCCTCCTGCTCCTCCCCCTCCCCCCCCTCCGCCTCCTCCGGTCACGATCACGTCCTTCAGCCCGACCATCGGCGTCGCTGGCTCGACAGTGACCATCACCGGCACCGGCTTCACCACCACGACCGGGGTGTCCTTCGCCGGGTTCCCGGCGAGCTTCGCCATCGTCTCCGACACCACCCTCACCGCCGTCGTGCCCCCACTGGCCGTCGTCTTCCCCGCCCAGGTCACCACCGGTCCCATCCGGGTCACCATCAACGGCGGCCAGTTCGGCGTCGTCGCCACCGCCGTCTCGAGCGCCGCCTTCACCAACGGGACGCCCCCGCCGCCTCCTCCTCCGCCGCCTCCTCCTCCTCCGCCGCCTCCGCCTCCTCCGCCGCCTCCGCCTCCTCCGCCGCCTCCGCCGCCTCCTCCTCCGCCTCCGCCTCCGCCTCCGCCTCCTCCGCCTCCGCCAGTGGCTTCGAAGATCACCATCACCAGGGCGGAACTCAACGCCGGCCAGCTACGCGTCGAAGGCACGGGGGCCAAGCCCAACGCCGCCATGACCGTGAACGGCCAAGCCCTCGGCTCGGCTGACGGCGCCGGGGCGTTCCGCCTCCAGACCACCGGGTTCCTGGCGCCTACGTGTACGGCGACCGTCAGCGACGGCACGGGCTCGGCGAGCACCCCTCTAGCGGGGTGCTGATCCACCGGAACAGGCAACGACTCGGGTTGATAAGGACAGCGCGGTCGGAGCCGCGTGTAGGCCAGGAACAGGGGGACGGACTCATGCGGCGGTTTGGACAGCGAATGGCTCTCGGAACGGCGCGCGCCCCTCGTGCGGGCAAGACCGGACGGCGGGGCGTCTGTGCGCTCGCTGCTCTGGGCGCCATCGGGCTCTTCGCTGGGTCGGCTGGACCGGCCCTGGCCCAGCACGGGATCAACCCGCCGCCGGCACCTGCGCCCGCTCCTGCACCCGCGCCCGCTCCTGCACCCGCACCGGCTCCGTTGCCTCCCGTAACACCCGTCTCGGTCGGCCTCTCCCTGTGGACCCCGATCGTCGGGGGCGCACTGGTGCCAGTCTCTTCGCCTCCGGCACCGCCGGGCACCACCGTGCAGCCCGGACAGACGCTGACGGGCTTCGTGAGCGTTGGCTTCGTATCGCCGGGTCCGACCACACCCGTCGTCGTGAATCTGACCAGCTCCAACCCACTGGCGCTGGCCGTTCCACCTACTGTCACCGTAGACCCGGCCAGTAACGCGCCCACCACATTCACCACCACCGTCCCCGCTGTGAACTGCATCACGACGCCGACCATCACCGCGTCTGTCGGCGGAGTGGTTACCAGCAGCGTCACCGTCGAAAACCTTGGTGCGCCACTCAACCTCCAGCAAACTGTGCCGGACTTCTCCTTGACCACCTCGCCGGCGAGCGCGGCGGTGAACCCCGGAGCCACTGCCACCTACACGATCAACGAGTCGTCCACGACCTGCAACGTCGGAGCAAACCTGATCATCACCGGCCTGCCTCTCGGTACAGCCGCCACCTTTGGCCCCGATGCGGGAGTGTTCCAGCCCGGGCCCCCCTTCTCGGGTCAGACCCCGGCGGCTGACCCGCCGCCGCTCTATCCGGTAGGGCTCGCGCCGCCCTTGAACTTCAGCACGCCCACGGGTGGCTCCCAACTGACCGTTTCGACGTCACCGACCACGCCGCCAGGCACCTACCCGCTCACAATCACCGGAGCGNNNNCCAACGTGCTGGGTACCGACTGTCCGGTGCTCGTCCCGCTGAGTCCTCCGTGTCTGATCCACACTGTCGTGGCGACGCTCGTGGTCAACGGCCCGCCTCCCTCTCCCACGCCTCCGTCGCCAGCGCCTCCGCCGGTCTTCCCGCTCCCGATCTTTTCTGTTTGTTTCGTGGGAACGCCGACCCCAATCTGCCCAGCATCTCCTATGCCCACCTTGCCCACCATCTCCGCCCTCAACCCCGCTAGCGGTCTACCAGGAACGACCGTGACCATCACCGGGAACAACTTCACAGGCACCCGCGCGATCACCTTCCAGGTCGGGGCCACCACCATGCCAGCGCGGTTCACGGTGGTGTCGCCCACCACCATCACCGCCACGGTGCCGGGGGGGGCCACGGGTCCAGCCAGCGTGGTCGTTGCCACCCCAGTTGGCTCGGCTTCGAGCGGCGCCGTCGGCATCAGCGGCCTCGTCGGCACGATGTTCACCATCTCGCCAGGGGTGCCGCCTGCGCCCACGCAGGCTCCAACACCAGCGATTAGAGGCATCGCGCCGACCAGTGGCCCGGTGGGCACGACGGTGACCATCACCGGGTCCAGTTTCACCGGCGCGGACCGGGTCAGTATTGGGGTAACTATCGGGAACTTCACTCCGTTCACCGTGGTCTCGGACACCACCATCATCGCCACCGTTCCCGCCGGGGCCCTAACCAGGATCACCGACGTGAGGGTCCATACCCCCTCCGGTGGCGAGGTAGTGAGTGGCGGGCTCTCCTATGGCCAGGCCGTCGGGTTGGTCTTCACCGTCACCCCGGGCGCTGTACCGCCTTCGCCTCTGCCGCCTGTGCCGCCTCCTCCCCCCCCGCCCCCGCCGCCGCCCCCGCCGCCTCCGCCTCCGCCTCCTCCGGCATGTTTGCCCACGATTACGGGCTTCACCCCGACCAGTGGCCCGGTGGGTACGACGGTGACTATCACGGGCACCAACTTCACTGGCACCGGCCTCGTCGAGATCGGCAACGTGTCTGCCGTCTTCACTGTGATCTCGCCGACCACCATCACAGCGACTGTGGGCGCGGGGGCTACGTCTGGCGGCGTCACAGTTCAGAACGCGAACCCACTCTGCGGCGCGGCCGGCAGCGGCGGGAGCGGCCTCAACGCCTCCGGCCTCTGCTGTGTGCTGCTCCCCGGAAGCTTCATAATCACCGCGGTCGCTCCGCCGCCTCCGCCGTCGCCCCCGCCGCCTCCTCCTCCGCCTCCGCCGCCTCCGCCTCCGGTGGCATCGTCGATCGTCATCACCCGAGCCGATCTGCAAGCAGGCCAGCTACGCATCGAAGGCACGGGGGCCAAGCCCAACGCCGCCATCACCATCACGGCCGTCAACGGCACCAGTCGGGCCCTGGGCACCGCTGACGCGGCGGGCAACTTCCGGATCCAGACAACGGGGTTCTCTGCACCCACTTGCACGGCGACCGTCAGCGACGGCACCAGTACGACCACGACGCCGCCTCTCAACGGGTGCTGATTCGCACACCGGAGATGTGACCTCGGAGGGTCCTGCCCCGGTGTCACCCCAGCACGGCCCGTCGCGCTGACCCGGGAGTAGAGCCGTAGCTGGGTTTCACTACGCGGGCAGGTCCTCGCGGTGGCTAGACGCGACGATGGCCCGGATGTGGACCAGTCCGGGCCATCGTCTCCCCAATTCCCTCCCTAGCGCGGAGGTTGCCTTCAGGCTACGGAAGCGTTGCAAAGGGCCGGGCCAGAAACTCCCTAGTCACCGGCCCTTCGCGCCCCTGGTAGGACTCGAACCTACGGCCCGCTGCTTAGAAGGCAGACCGGGGCACCGGACGGCAGGGCACGGAAACGCAAAAGACCTGGTCAAACGGTATGTGCCTGTCCAGCTGGTGCCTCCGGATCTGCCCCCATACGGCTTCGTAGTGGCACGACTGTGGCACGACAACCCCCGGCTCTCGCGTGTCGGCGCCCGACCGGAGCTGCCGACTCCGTCGC
This sequence comes from Actinomycetota bacterium, assembly GCA_005884125.1. Lineage (GTDB taxonomy): Bacteria > Actinomycetota > Acidimicrobiia > Acidimicrobiales > AC-35 > AC-35. The sequence goes on from VAXP01000152.1 coordinate 14,108, forward strand.
CCACGGATCGACCTTTGTTGAGGGACTAACACCGTTGCGACCAGCTGCCAGAGGTGCGGTCGTCCTCACCGCCCGCTTGAACACATTCGTCTGCCGCTGACACACCCCGCCCCCGGTCTAGACCCGGGACCGATGTGCTCGCGGGCCGCTAAGGCGCAATCTTGTGCGTGCTTCTCGTCGGGTAGAGTATGCGTATGGCTCATACCGTAACAGAGCGCGTGACGCTGAGTTTGCCAAGGCCCATCACCGCTGAGTTGGACTGGTGGGTACAGCATGGCGCCGCGCGCAGCCGCAGCGGGCTTGTCCAGTTGGCCCTGAAGTACTTCTTCTCCCATCGGCCGCAACCTCAGGATGCGGCAACTCGGAACTTCTGGACCTTCGTCCGGCCATCTCACGCCGGTGACTGGCGCAGCTGGGTTGAACACCGCGACCGAGTCACCGTATCCGTGCCTCCGGAGCTATATGAATCGGTATCGACCCTCCTCGGCGACTTGTCAAAGTCCAACCGGAGCCGTGTCTATCAGGAAGCGCTGGCGTCATACCTTGCCGAGCTTCGAAGAACACGACTCGCAAACGAGGCTGACAAGCTTGACATCGATGAGGAGCGCGACCTCGCGGAAGAGGCGGTTGAGGTTGGCAACACGTCGTGGCCCGAATATCTCGATCCCGTGAGGGGCTCCGAGCAAGCGGGTCGGCGTCCCGTGCTCGTAATCCAGGCTAACGAGATCAACGCCCGGTCATCCACCACGATCGTTCTTGCCATCACCTCCCAACCGCAACGCGCTGGCTATCCCTTGACTGTGCATCTCGACAAAGGCGAGGGAGGACTCCGGCGCGAAGGATGGATCAAGACAACCCAGGTTCGGACCCTGTCACTCGAGCGATTCGGCCGCCGAGCCGGTCGGCTCGGCAACGGACGGTTGCGAGAGGTCGCCGATGCTCTCCTTGACGTCCTCGCCATCTAGCGCCGTCGAGCCGGTGGTGCGGCGGGTCGTTCGGTCTTTCCGGATGCGCGGATAAGCGCCGATAGGGGCGGCCCCGGCGACATTAGGACCTGACTTATTGACTGGGTGATAGGGACGCCAGATCAGGGCAACGACCGCCGCTTCAGGCGCACGAGAACCTCAGCGAGCTGGCGCTGGGATCGCCCTGCTCGCGGTGCGGGCACACTCAGGCTCTCGTCATCGAGGGCCGGTCGAATAGCTTTGACAGCAGGTAGTCCATTGTTGCGGTCGCGTCCTCGATCGTGTGAATGCCGACGAGTGCGGCGAGGACGATTCCGCTGTTGGCGAACAGGACGAGACGTGCCTCGTGCACGGGGTCGACCTCGGGGGCGACCTCGCCTCGCTCCTGGGCGGTGCGGATCCATTCGGCGAAGGTGGTGGTGATGAAACGCTGCGCGGCGATGAGCCCGCTCTCGGCGACCGTTTGGTCGGACAGCGCGGCGATGAAGAAGAGGTAGAAGAGGACGAGCTCCTGGCGGGTTACGTCGTCGACTGGGTGCGAACCCTCGACCGCGGCGCGCAGCATGACCTCGGGCGATGGGTCGGGACCCGCCTTGCCGATTAGGTCCATGCCCCTGCCGACGACGCGACGTCCGAGTTCGAACAGCGCGCCGTGGATCAGGTCTGCCTTGGTCGCGAAGTAGTACTGCACCTGCGGCGCAGGAACATTGGCCTCTGCCGCGATGGTGCGGTACGTCGCTGCCGCCAGTCCGTCGCGCTCGGCCACCCGGAACAGCGCCTCGACGATCTCGCGCCTGCGTTCGTCGTGGTCGACCTGCTTCGGCACTTGCGCAACCTCCACCTATAACCATACAGTCGTATGGAAATGGCTGGGTGGATGATCGAGGTCGAGGACGTCTCCAAGTCCTTCGGCCAGACTCGGGCGCTCGACGGGGTGTCGTTCGGGGTCGGCGAGGGCGAGATCCTTGGTCTTCTGGGACCGAACGGCGCCGGCAAGACGACCCTGGTGCGGATTCTCGCCACGTTGCTCGTCCCTGACCGCGGCACAGTTCGCATCGGTGGCGTAGACGTGCGCCGGGAGGCCTCGGCCGCCCGCCGTCTGCTCGGCCTCGCCGGCCAGGCCGCGGCGCTCGACGAGCTGCTGACCGGCCGCGAGAACCTCGAGCTGATCGGCCGCCTCTACGGCCTCGGCGGCAGCGAGCGCCGGAGCCGCGCCCGGGAGGTGCTCGAGCGCTTCGATCTGAGCGCGGCCGGCGAGCGGGCGGTGAGGACCTACTCAGGGGGGATGCGCCGCCGCCTCGACCTGGCCGCCACCCTCGTCGGGCACCCCTTGGTCCTGCTCTTGGACGAGCCCACGGCCGGGCTCGACCCCCGGAGCCGGATCGAACTGTGGCGCTTCGTCGACGAGGTGGCGACAGAGGGCACGACGGTGGTGCTGACGAGCCAGTACCTGGAAGAAGTCGAACGGTTGGCGCAGAAGATCGTCGTGATCGACCAAGGGCGAGTGATCGCCCAAGGCTCGCCCGAGGGGCTCAAGCGCCAGATCGGAGGCGATGTCCTCCAAGCGCGCCTGGTCGAACGAGGCGACCTCGACGCCGGCCTGGCCCTGGTCGCCGACCTCGGCGACGGCAGCCCCCAGGTCGACGTCGAACGACAGCAGATCGTCTCGAAGAAGCCGGCATCGTCCTGGCCGATCTCGGGATCTGCCGGCCATCGCTCGATGACGTGTTCTTCGCCCTCACCGGCCAGGTCGCCACCGACGATCGTGACTCTCGGGCCACCCCCGATACGGCGGTGGCTGCGCCTCAGCACCGACCCGCCCCAGCGCGAACACGGGACGTCCTCGCGGCCGCCAGCCCACCCAGAGTCGGCTCCGGGGCCCTGAGCGACATGATTGGGATCACCCGGCGCTACCTCGTCCGCTTCAGCCGTACCCCGCAGCTCGTCTTCTTCGGCACCGTGCAGCCCGTGCTCTTCCTGGTCGGCCTGAGTGTGGTGTTCCGGGGCCTGGTCGAGGCCCGTCTGGGCGGCCACTACATCCAATACCTGTTGCCGGGTGTGCTGATCATGAACGTGATCC
>VAXP01000153.1 GCA_005884125.1 Actinomycetota bacterium
CCAAGTGGGCCTACGCCAACCACGGCTTCGCCGTGCTGGCCCAGGTAGTGGAGGACGTGGCCGGTCGCCCCTTCGCCGAGCACATGCGAGAGCACGTCTTCGACCGCCTGGGCATGGCGAGCACCGACTACCTGAGGAGCGACCGGGTCGCGGGGAGGGTGGCCACCGGATACCGCTGGATGCCGGGCGGGCTGCGCGCCATCAAGGACTACGACCTCACCCTGCTCGGTCCCGGCTCGGTGCTTTCCAGCGTGTCGGACATGGCTATGTACGCGGAGTGGCTCCTTCACGGGGGCCCGGGGACCGGAGGCATGGTGCTGCGGCCCGAGACCCTGGCCGAGATGATGTCGCCCCAGTTCAGCCCCGATCCCCGGATCCCCGGCCTGGGCCTCGCCTTCTTCCTCGAGCGCTTCGGCGGGCATCGGGTGGCGGGCCACGACGGCAACGTGCCCGGGTTCGCCTCGGCCATCCTGGCTGCGCCCGACGACGGCGTGGGCGTGGTGGCCCTGACCAACACCGGCACCGTCCTGGGGGCCCACCTCCTGGCCGCGTCGGTGATGAGATCGCTGCTCGGCGTCCCCGACCCCGCGGCTGACCTGCCCAGGGCGACGGTGCCCGACAGCCCGCACCTGTGGAGCGACCTCACCGGTCACTACGCCCCCGGGCGGGGGTTGCTGACCAACGTGCGGCCCTGGCAGATGACGGGCGGGGAGGTCGACGTGCTGGTCAAGAAGCGCCAGCTGGTGATCCGAGCCCTGTCACCGCTGCCTGCCCTGCGCAGGGGCCTTCGCCTCCACCCCATCGACGAGGACGACCCGCTCCTGTTCGCCGCCGTGGCCGAGGGCCTCTTCGTGCCCGTGGCCTTCCGGCTGGACGCGGCCGGGAGGGCCAGCGTCGTCTGCCTGGGGGCGCCGGCCCTGGCCCAGTTCCACCGGCGGACGGTGTGGCGGAGCTCACGGGTCAGGTTGCGGGTCCTGTCGGCCGGTCTGGCCGGCGCCGTCTATCGCCGGGTGCGCTCCCGCCGCCGTGCCCCCGGGCGGCGCTGATGTCGTTCATCGAGACGACGACGTTCCGGCTCGACCCCGGCAGCGACGAGTCGGCCCTGCTCGACGCCGACCAGCGGGCCCAGACCGAGTTCTTCTACCGCCAGCCCGGCCTGGTGAGAAGGACCACGGCTCGGGGGGGCGACGGGGAGTGGCTGGTCGTGGCCCTGTGGGCCTCGGAGGCCGAGGCTGACGCGGCCCGGGCCCGGTCGGCGGCCGACGGGGCCATGTCGGCCTTCACCGCGTTGCTGGACGGCTCCTCGGTGCGGACCCGGCGTTACCGGGCGCTGGACTGACGCCCGGTCCTATTGCTGCACGAGCACGACGGGGTTGCCTTCGGGGTCCTTGATCCCGGCCAGGGTCGGCCCGCCCGGGACGTCGAAGGGCTCGAAGCTGACGGTGCCACCGAGCTCAGGGGCCCGGGCCAGGGTGGCCTTCAGGTCGCGCACCTGGATGTACAGGGACACGCCGCTGCGGTCGCTCTGGCGCAGATGGCCGGCGGGGCCCGGCTCGGGCCCACCGATGCCGGCCGGGATGCCCATGATGGGGCCGTCGCCGATCTTCCAGTTGAACAGCTCGCCGTAGAAGGCCCGCAGTCTCTCCGGATCGAGGGCCTCGATCTCCCAGTGCACCACCGGTCTGGCCCAGTCGTCCTGCATGTCCACCCCGATCGTCTGCGGTCACGTTAGCCAACCGCGGCCAGGGCTCCCCGTCCCGTTCCCGACGAGCGCAGCTACGGTCCAAAGCCATGGAGGTGGGAGTCCTGGTGCTGCCCGCGGATCCGTGGCCCCGCGCCGTCGCCCACGTCCGTCGCCTCGAGGCCCTTGGCTTCGACCACCTGTGGACCTACGACCATCTGTCCTGGCGGCGCTACCGCGATCGCGACTGGCACGCCGCGATCCCGTGGCTGACGGGGATGGCCGCGGCGACGAGCCGAATGCGGGTGGGCACGATGGTCGCCACGCCCAACCTCCGCCATCCTGTGACCCTGGCCAAGGAGGCGGTGACCCTCGACCACGTGTCGGCGGGGCGCTTCACGCTGGGGCTGGGGGCGGGCGGCGTGGGCTTCGACTCGAGCGTCCTGGGCGGCGAGGTGCTGCCGGCTCGGGACCGGGTGGCGCGGTTCGCCGAGTTCGTCGAGCTGCTGGACCGCCTGCTGAGCGAGCCCAACACCTCACACCGGGGCCGTTACTACACGGCCCAGGAGGCCCAGGTGATCCCCCGCTCCGTTCAGCGACCCCACCTGCCCCTGGCCGTGGCCGCGGGGGGACCGGTGACGCTCGGGGTGGCCGCCCGGCACGGGGACGCCTGGATCACCTACGGCGACACGTCGGGTCGCGATCCGAGCCCCAAGGGGACAGAGGCAGCCGTGAGGGAGCAGGCGGCCCGGCTCGACGACGAGTGCGCCGCCATCGGACGCCATCCCGCTTCGCTACGGCGCATCTACCTGATAGGCAACACCGACGAGCGGCCCCTCACCAGCGTGGCCGCCTTCACCGACTTCGCCGGTCGCTACTCAGCCCTGGGGTTCACCGACCTGGTCTTCCATCATCCCCGGCCCGGCGACCCCGTCTGGAACGAGCCCGCGGAGATCGTGGAGCAGATCGCGACGGACGTCCTCCCCGCCATGCGCCGAGGTCAGGAGCGGCCGGTCAGGTAGATGCGCCGCACGACGTCCTCGATGTCGGTCTCCTCCACGGCCAGGTCGACGAGGCGCACGCGCTCGGCCACCCGGGCCACCAGCTCAGAGGCACTGAGCTGGTGGCCGTGGAAGCGCAGCCACTGGCGGGATCCCTCGACCCGGTCCACCACGGCCCCGGGCACGTCGATCGGGGGCCCGGCCTCCTCGAGGTCGACCACCAGAGTCCTCTCGTCCCCGAACCGGCGCCGGATGGTGGGTAGGTCACCGTCGTAGATGACATGGCCCAGGTCGATGATGAGGATGCGCCGGCAGAGGCGCTCGATGTCGGAGAGATCGTGCGTGGTCAGCAGCACGGTGGTTCCCCGCTCGCGATTGATCCCGGTCAGGAAGTCGCGGACCTGGGCCTTGCTCACCACGTCGAGGCCGATGGTGGGCTCGTCCAGGTAGACGATGTCGGGGTCGTGCAGGAGCGCCGCGGTCAGCTCCCCCCGCATGCGCTGGCCCAGGGAGAGCTGGCGTACGGGCACGTCCAGGAACGGCGCCAGGTCGAGGAGCTCGGTGAAGGCGGCCATGTTCCGGGCGTGACGGGCGCCCGGGACCCGGTAGATGGAGCGCAGCAGGTCGAAGGAGTCGCGCAGCGGGAGGTCCCACCACAGCTGCGTGCGCTGGCCGAAGACGACCCCGATGCGCCTGGCCAGCTCGACCCGGTTGCGTGAGGGCTCCAGCCCGGCCACCCGCACCTGGCCCGACGTCGGGACAAGGATCCCGGTGAGCATCTTGATGGTGGTGGACTTGCCCGCGCCGTTGGGGCCGATGTAGCCGACCATGGTCCCCTGGGCCACGGTGAAGGAGATGTGGTCCACGGCGTGCACCTGCTCGAAGCGGCGGCGGACGCGACCGGCCTTGCGGGCCACGGTGAAGGTCTTGGTCACGTCCCGGAGCTGGATCAGCTCCTGGGTCACGAGCCCGTGCTCCGGTAGTGGCGCACGCCCGCGTTCCAGGCCAGGCGGGCCACGACCAGGGTGGCCCCCGCCACCAACGGGGACAGGAATCGGACGAAGCCCAGGCTGGTGAAAGGATCGTGCTTGCCCAGCACGTACAGGGCCGGGAAGAAGGACACGAAGGCCAGGGGCACGACGAAGGCCAGGATCCGGCGTAGGACGACGCCGTAGATGGGCAGCGGGTACTGCGTGAGGAAGTTCCCGCCGTAGGTGAAGGAGTTGACCACCTCGCGGGCGTCGATGAGCCAGAAGTTGCAGGCGGCTCCGACCACCCAGACCGACCCGAAGATGACCGCCCCCGACATGGCCGAGACGGCGGTCACGATGATCCTGGCCGCGGTCCAGTGCACGCCCACGCGGCCGCAGGCCAGGGCCAGGACCAAACCGCCCTCGACGAGCTTGCCCAGCCTCCGGAGCTCGAACTCCTCGGCGCAGAGCTGGAACAGAGCGCCCCGGGGGCGGACGAGGAAGTGGTCGAAGGTGCCCCCCTTGACGTGGTCAGGCAGGTACTCGACCTGGCTCACGAACACGTCGGCCAGGCTGAAGGCCACTCCGGACAGGCCGTAGAGGAAGGCCACCTGCCACACCGACCAGCCCGCCAGCTGGCGCACGTGGGTGAACACGACGAGCAGGGCGAGGAAGTCGACGAAGGTGGTGAGGAACTGTCCCACCGAGAACAGGGCGAAGGACGCGCGGTACTGGTACTGGGAACGGATGCGGGCCCCGATGAGCCTGCGGTAGACGGCCAGGGTCTCAACCACCCTGGACCGCCAGCTTGCGCATCACCGCGCCCAGCACGGCCCGGCCGGCCAGCAGGAGGGCCGCGGCCCAGGCCGCCTGCACGGCCAGGGTCGTGAGGGCGTCCACGCCTGGGTGCTTGCCGAGGTACACCTCCAGGGGGAGCTGGGCGATCGACGCGAAGGGCAGGGCCCGGGCCAGCACCTCGAGGGTGCGAGGGAACAGGGCGATGGGAAGCACCACGCCGCCCAGGAAGAGCTCGACCATGACCAGGACCTGGGCCGGGCCCCGGACGTCGATGATCCAGAACGACAGGAGGTTGGTCAGGAAGCGGAGGGCGAAGCTGACCGCCAGGCCGAGCACGCACGAGACGGCGAAGACGGGCAGCGCGGCCACAGGCGGAGCCCGGAGGGAGAAGAAGACGGCGCCCACCAGCACCGGTGGCACGCCCCGGGCCATGGCCTGGTACAGGGCCCGCCCCCCGTCGAGGGCGAACCAGTAGCCCTGGAAGTCGACGGGCCGGTAAAGGTCGCTCACGATGTCGCCGGTGCGGACCCGCTGCTCGATGTCGTACCAACCGAACATGGCCATGGGCATGAGGAAGCCCTGGGAGACGAAGGTGTAGGTGAGGGCGTCGCGAACGTCGAAGCCGCCGATGTGGGCCCGCTGGCGGAAGATGGCGATGAGGATGTAGGCCCGGATGAAAGCGAACACGGAGTTGGTGACGACGCCGGCCACTGTGGCGGCGCGGTAGGTCGAGTACCGCCTGAAGCCGCGCTTGGCCACCTCCCAGTACACCCGTGCTCCTCCCGCCACAGGGCCGCCGATCTTAGGTTCGGGCCTCGTCGCCGGCGCGGTGGCCGCGCGGGAGCCCGTTGCGCGACGGTGGGCGCCCCAGGCGCGAGACCGGAGGAGCCGTGATGGTCGTGCAGGCGGAGTTCGAAGGCCGCGTCGGCCGGACCTGGCGGGACTCGGAACCGTGGTGGCCCCCGCCGCCCACCCCACCGCGGGGAGCGCCCAACGTCGTCGTCGGACGAGCTGGCCGACTCAGGGGTACGCCTGGCCAACTTCCACACCACCGCCCTCTGCTCGCCCACCCGGGCGTGCCTGCTGACCGGGCGCAACCACCACCGCAGCGGGATGGGCAGGGTGGCCGAGCTGGCCATGGGCTACCCCGGCTACTGGGGCAGGCCGCCGCGGGAGAACGGCTTCCTGTCGGAGATCCTCCGGGCCCGCGGCTACGCCACCTACGCGGTGGGGAAGTGGCATCTGACCCCGGACGACGAGACCCACATGGCCGCGCCCCGAGGCACGTGGCCCCTGGCCCGGGGCTTCGACCGCTGGTACGGCTTCCACGGGGGAGAGACGCACCAGTTCGTACCCGCCCTCTACCACGACAACCACTCCGTACGGCCTCCTCGGGGCGTCGACGACGGCTACCACCTCAGCGCCGATCTGGCCGAGCGGGCCATGGGGTTCGTCGCCGACCTGCGCGCCGTCGACCCGGCCCAGCCCTTCTTCATGTACCTGTGCACGGGCGCCTGCCACTCCCCGCACCACGCGCCGAGGGAGTGGATCGAGCGCTACCGGGGCCGCTTCGCCGGAGGCTGGGACGACTGGCGGGCCCGGACCCACGCCCGCCAGCTGGCCGGCGGCGTCATCCCCGCGGGAACCGAGCTCTCTCCCAGGCCGGCCTGGGTTCCCCCCTGGTCCGGGCTGGACCCCGACGAGCAGGCCCTGGCCGGCCGCTTCATGGAGTGCTTCGCCGCCTACCTGTCCTACACCGATACCCAGATCGGCCGCTTCCTCGGGTTCCTGGCCGAGTTGGGTGAGCTCGACTCCACGCTTGTCATCCTGGTGTCGGACAACGGCGCCAGCGCCGAAGGGGGAAGGCACGGCTCCATCAACGACGTCCGTGTCTTCAACCTGGATCCGGCCGGCGTCCCCGAGATGCACCGCCGCCTGGAGGAGATAGGGGGTCCGCTCACCCACAACAACTACCCGTGGGGCTGGACCATGGCCGGCAACACGCCCTTCAAGCGCTGGAAGCGGGAGGTCCACCAGGGGGGCGTGGCCGACCCCTGCATCGTGAGCTGGCCCGCCCGGCTGTCCGGAGCCGCGGGCGCCATCCGCCACCAGTTCACCCACGCCGTCGACGTGCTCCCGACAGTCCTCGAGCTGGCCGGCATCGAAGCGCCCCCGGAGATCGACTCGGTGCGCCAGTCGCCCATCGACGGCACCAGCTTCGCCTACCTCCTGGGCGCCGACGGGGCGGCGGCCCCAGAGCGTCACGTGACCCAGCACTTCGAGATGCTGGGCTCGCGCGCCATCTACAGCCACGGGTGGAAGGCCGTCACCTTCCACCCCATCGGGCCCATCTACGACGACGGCCTCGATCCCAACGCCCCCTTCGACGACGACGTCTGGGAGCTGTACCACGTGGCCGAGGACCTCTCCGAGTGCCGGGACCTGGCTGGCGAGCAGCCCGAGCGGGTGGCCGGGCTGGTGGAGCTGTGGTGGCGGGAGGCCTCCCGCCATCAGGTGCTGCCCCTCGACAGCCGGGTGCTCTGGACCCTGGCCCACCCCAAGCCCGACCCCAGGAGGGAACGGGCCCTGTTCCGCTACTTCCCCGGGGGATCTCAGGTGCCCCTGGCGGTGGCGGCCGACGTGCGCAACCGCTCCCACACCCTGACCGTGGAGATTGCGGTGGACGGCTCCGAGCTGCCCGAGGGCGTGCTGCTGGCGCTGGGATCGGTCCTGGGAGGCTGGTCCCTGCACCTGTTGGCCGGGCGTCCCCGATACGTGCACAACCTCTACGGCAAGGAGCTCCATGTCGTCGAGGCCGCCGAGGTGGTGGGCCCCGGCGCCCACACCGTGGCCTACACCTTCGAGAAGGACCAGGGCCGGGGCGGCAACGGTGTGCTCCGGCTGGACGGGAAGGTGGTGGGGGAAGCCAGCATCCCCACCTTCACCCCGTCGGCGTTCAACGGGGTGGGGGCGGGGCTCACGTGCGGCTACGAGTGGGGCCCGGCCGTCGGGGAGGGTTACTTGGCGCCGTTCCCGTTCAACGGGACCATCACCAGGGCGGCCGTGGAGGTCATCGGGCCGGTGGTGCGCGACCCCGTGGCCGAGCTGGCGGCCATCCTGGCCGAGCAGTGACGGGACGGCGTCCGGGGCTCAGCCCTGGGGTGGGGCTCCCGAGCCCAGGACCCGGAGCGCCCGCTCCCCGGCCTCGGGGTCACCTCGGAAGCGGGCCCGGCCGGACGTCACCGCGTCCCGGGGGGAGATGAGGCCCGAGCCGAGCTGGGCCAGGGTGGGCACGTCGGTGGTGAGGGTGAAGTCGGCCCGGCCCGGCTTGCTCTGGGTGACCGTCAGGGTCCCGTCGTCGACGACAGCCCAGAAGACCATCCCTTCGAGCCGGAACTCGTAGCAGTCGTGCATGCCGGCTGCGGCCTCGGGCCGGAACGACGCCTGGAGGGCGTAGGCCACCCACTCCGGCCTGAGCTCGGCTTCGGCGTCGGGGTCCAGGCGGGCCGCGCCCCAGGTCGCCAGGGGCGCCATGGCCTGGGCCAGCCGGTGCCCGTCCCCGGTGAGCTCGTAGACCACACCCGACGCCGGGCGCCGGGCCACGGCCCGGCGGACCACGCCCTGGTCCTCCAGGTGGCGCAGGCGTTCCGACAGCAGGCTGGTTCCCACGCCCGGCAGCCCGGCCAGCAGGTCGGTGAAGCGCCGGGGGGCCAGGGCCAGGTCGCGCACGACGAGCAGCGTCCATCGCTCGCCCACGAGGTCGAGGGCCCGGGCCAACCCGCAGTACTGGGCGTAGCTTCTCCGGCTCACCCGTGAATTGTGTCACTTCTACTTTCGCTTGATAGCTACTTGATAGTGAAGTAAACCTCGATAAATGAGTCCGCGGGCCTCTGGGGTCGTTCGCCGGCCGGCGCGGGAGCTGGGAGCGGGGGCCGTGGGCCGGGAGGAAGTCCCCCATGTCGGCGTCGTCCTGCCCACCCGGGAGGCGCTGCGGGCCGGGACACCGGCGCTCGTGGCCCGCTTCGGCGAGGCGGCCGAGGCGGCCGGGCTGGATTCGGTGTGGGCCGGCGACTCCCTGCTGGCCCGGCCCCTGTTCGATCCCTTCACCGTGCTCGCCACCGTCGGGGCCCGGACCGAGCGCGTCCTGCTGGGCACCGGCGCCCTCCTGGCGCCCCTCCGCCACCCCGTGCTCGCGGCCCAGGCCCTGGCCTCGCTCGATCAGCTCAGCGGGGGCAGGCTCATCGTGGGCGTGGGGCGGGGCCTTGATCTCCCCGAGACCCGCCGGGAGTTCGCGGCCGCGGGAGTCCCCTTCGAGCAGCGCAGCCGGCTCCTGGACGAGGCCGTGGCCCTGTGGCGTGACCTGTGGGCCAGCGGGCCCGACGCCGTTGTCGACCGCGCCGGCCACTACGGCGTCCTGGAGCATGTCGAGTTCCAACCCCGGCCCGTCGGCCAGGCGCCGCCTCCGGTGTGGCTGGCGGGCTTCGGCCCGGCCGCCTTCCGCCGCACGGCCCGCCTGGCCGACGGCTGGTTGCCCTACCCGCCCACGGCCCTGCAGTACCGGGAGGGGTGGGAGGCGATCACCGGGCAGGCCGCGGGCCGGGACCCGGACCGGATCACCCCGGCGCTCATGGCCACCGTGGCCATCGGCGACCCCGTCTCCAGCCAGGAGATGCTGGAGCGCTACGTCCCCACCTTCTACGGCTACCCCCTGGAGATCGTGTCTCTCCTCCAGGCCTGCCGGGCCGGCCCGGCGGCGACCATCGTGGACTGGCTCAGGGAGTACTGGGAAGCGGGGGCCCGGGCCTTCGTCATCAGGCTGGGCTCCCTGGACGCGCCCCTGCGCCAGCTGGAGCTCCTGGCCGGCGAGGTGCTCGCGGAGATGTGGAGCTGGGGGGACGGGGAGCGTGCCCGCTCGGAGGACAGACACAAGGAGGTGGTCGCATGAACGGCTCGAACAGGAGGGACCAGGCGTGACCCTGACCCGGGACGAAGCGGCGACCGTTGCCCTGCGCGAGCTGGACGGCTTCACGGCGAGGCTGGGCGAGCTCGATCCCACCGGTTGGCGGCGGCCGACGCGTTGCGCGGGATGGGACGTGACAGCCCTGGCCCGGCACGTGGCCGGCGCCGCCTGGCAGCAGGCCGAGGCCTTCCATCGGGCCCGCCAGGACATCACCGAGCCGCCGTCGGTCGTGGGCGTGTCCCACGAGCCCGACGGCCTGGTCGCGGCGCTGGCCCGCTCCCGCGGGCATCTGGAACAGGGGCTTTCCCGTCTGGCCGGTGACCGCGACCCAACCGTTCCCCTGCCCTTCGCCACCCTTCCGGCCAGCGTGGCCACCCTCGTGCTCGTCATCGAGTACGGCTTCCACCTCAACGACCTCGAGTGGGCCTTGGGGGAAGAGACCGAGCTGAGGACCGACGTGGCCCAGACCATGGTCGAGCTCCTCGGGATCTGGCTCCCGTCGCTCCAGGGCGACGAGCCCGACGGACCCGTCGGCTACCGCCTGGCCGGTGACGGCGGGGTGGTCACCGACCTGGCCTGGCGGGAGGGACAGTGGCAGGTGGGCCAGGACGCGGGACCGGACACGTGCGAGGTCACCGGCAGCGACTCGGCCGTCGCCCTGTTCAGCATGGGTCGCATCGGGGCCGACCACCCCTGGGTCACCAGCCGTGATCCCGCGGGGGTGGCGGGCCGCTTCAAGGACTTCTTCCCCGGACCGTGACCGGCGTGCCCGCGGCCCCCGGGCACAACGGAGCTTTGGGAGGAATCGCCCAGCGCCGCGGCGAACGGTTGGGTCGTGGGGCAGCACAAGGGCGTGGCTCTGGTCTCGGCTCTGTTCATGGTGCTCATGGCCGGCGTGGTGAACGGAGCCACAGGGGCACCGTCGGCGTCGGGGGCCTACCCGCCACCCTTCCGCGAGGACGGAGCTGCCTACGACGCCACCTCGGGCGGCTTCTCGGGCGGGAGCTACCTGGGGCAGTCCACCGACGCCAACGGCTGCGTGGCCGACGGGTCGTCCATCTCGCCCCCGGGCAACCCCCAGGCCTACCGCTGCCTGCCCGCGGGGGCGACCATGGCCCAGCTGGCCGACGGGCGGGTGCTCTACTGGGACGCCCTGGAGGGGACCGAGAACATCGTGTCCCGCGCCACCGACAGCCAGGGTCTCCCCGTCAGCACCCCGCTGGACGACGCCCACCCCCGCCGACGGCGGCGCCCACAACACGTCCACCGGCGAGGATCTGCCCCTGCCACCGCCGCTGGCCGCCACCCACTACGCCTACAACAACGGGAGCCTCTTCTGCTCCGACCAGGTCTTCCTGGGCAACGGCGAGGTCCTCACCACCGGCGGTACCGACTACTACAGCGAGCCCAGCTTCCCGGGCACGGACAAGGGCTTCATCGAGCTCGAGGGCATCCGCAACACCCGGGTCTTCGACCCGTCCCAGAACGCGTGGGTGCAGCTGGCGCCGATGAACCACGGGCGCTGGTACCCGAGTC